>NZ_FMHJ01000031.1:0-1435 GCF_900090125.1 Streptomyces sp. WMMB 714 | reverse complement strand
CCCTTGGGACCGACTCCAGCCCCAGGATGCGACGAGCCGACATCGAGGTGCCAAACCATCCCGTCGATATGGACTCTTGGGGAAGATCAGCCTGTTATCCCCGGGGTACCTTTTATCCGTTGAGCGACGGCGCTTCCACAAGCCACCGCCGGATCACTAGTCCCGACTTTCGTCCCTGCTCGACCCGTCAGTCTCACAGTCAAGCTCCCTTGTGCACTTACACTCACCACCTGATGACCAACCAGGCTGAGGGAACCTTTGGGCGCCTCCGTTACATTTTAGGAGGCAACCGCCCCAGTTAAACTACCCACCAGACACTGTCCCTGATCCGGATCACGGACCCAGGTTAGACATCCAGCACGATCAGAGTGGTATTTCAACAACGACTCCACCCAAGCTGGCGCTCGAGCTTCACAGTCTCCCACCTATCCTACACAAACCGAACCGAACACCAATATCAAGCTATAGTAAAGGTCCCGGGGTCTTTCCGTCCTGCTGCGCGAAACGAGCATCTTTACTCGTAGTGCAATTTCACCGGGCCTATGGTTGAGACAGTCAAGAAGTCGTTACGCCATTCGTGCAGGTCGGAACTTACCCGACAAGGAATTTCGCTACCTTAGGATGGTTATAGTTACCACCGCCGTTTACTGGCGCTTAAGTTCTCAGCTTCGCCACACCGAAATGTGACTAACCGGTCCCCTTAACGTTCCAGCACCGGGCAGGCGTCAGTCCGTATACATCGCCTTACGGCTTCGCACGGACCTGTGTTTTTAGTAAACAGTCGCTTCTCGCTGGTCTCTGCGGCCACCACCAGCTCACCCAGCACATGGGATCACCAACAGTGGCCCCCCTTCTCCCGAAGTTACGGGGGCATTTTGCCGAGTTCCTTAACCATAGTTCACCCGAACGCCTCGGTATTCTCTACCAGACCACCTGAGTCGGTTTAGGGTACGGGCCGCAACAGCACTCGCTAGAGGCTTTTCTCGACAGCATAGGATCATCCACTTCACCACAATCGGCTCGGCATCAGGTCTCACCCCTGTAACGAGAAGCGGATTTACCTACTCCTCGGGCTACACCCTTACCCCGGGACAACCACCGCCCGGGCTGGACTACCTTCCTGCGTCACCCCATCACTCACCTACTACAAGCTCGGGTCACCGGATCCACCACACCAACCATCATCCGAAGAATCCAGCTGGGGGCTTCACGGGCTTAGCATCACCTGATTCAGCGTTGGCGCACTGCCACGGGTACCGGAATATCAACCGGTTATCCATCGACTACGCCTGTCGGCCTCGCCTTAGGCCCCGACTTACCCTGGGCAGATCAGCTTGACCCAGGAACCCTTAGTCAATCGGCGCACACGTTTCTCACGTATGTATCGCTACTCATGCCTGCATTCTCACTCGTATACCGTCCACAACTCGCTTAC
>NZ_FMHJ01000006.1:0-488805 GCF_900090125.1 Streptomyces sp. WMMB 714 | reverse complement strand
CTGCGTTGTCGGTCGTCGGCGCAGCCCGCTGCGCTCTCTCCCCCTCGGCCTCGCGGCCTGGGAGGTGCCCCCACCCTCCGCCTTGCGATCGCACGCACCAGACACCGCGTCCCCCGGCCTACGGCCGGACGACGCTACTTTGAGACACGCCCTAGCTGTCCGCCCCCTGCCGGTCCATGTACTCGAAGACGCTGCCGTCGGGGTGCCGTGCCACCACGTTCCGTCCGATGGGCGTCTCCTTCGGGCCCGCGATGATCTGGGCGCCCACGGCCTTCAGATCGGCGACGGCCTCGTCGACGTCCTTCACAGCGAGCGTCGCGGCGATCTTCCGGAGGATCTCCATGTGCTCCGCGGGACCGCTCATCAGGAAGAACGGCCCGACAGCCGCCACCGAGACCGGTCCTTGCGCGAAACGCACCGCCTCGGCGCTCGCCAGTCGTTCGTACGCCGGAACGGCCGCGTCCAGATCGTCGACGCACACGCGCAGTGAAGTCCCCAGAATGTCCATGGAACGAGCCTAGTTGGGGACTTACCCGTCGTCAGGCCCGGCAGAGGATCTCTCCGTGGGGCACACCGAACCACCCGTCTTCCCGCGCACCCCACTCCCGCCACGCCCGCGCCGCGTCGTCGAGCCGGGCGGCCGTCGCGAACCCGCCGTCGACGGCCGTCCGCGCGAAGGAGGACGCGAGGGTACGCTCCGCCCACAGGCCGCTCCACCACCGGCGCTCCTCGGCAGTGGCGAAGCACCACACGCTCGACGACGACGCGACCTGCGTGAACCCCGCCTCCCGCGCCCAGACGTGCAGGCGGCGGCCGGCGTCGGGTTCACCGCCGTTGCCCCGGGCGACGCGGCGGTACAACTCCCGCCACTCGTCGAGCCCCTCGGTCCGCGGATACCAGAACATGGCGCCGTAGTCGGAGTCCCTGGCCGCGACCAGCCCCCCGGGCCGGCACACGCGCCACATCTCGCGCAGGGCGCCCACCGGATCGCCCACGTGCTGCAGCACTTGATGGGCGTGCACGACGTCGAAGGACCCGTCGGCGAAGCCGAGGGCGTGGACGTCGCCGACCGCGAAGGCGGTGTTCGTCAGACCGCGTCCCGCGGCCTCTGCCCGCGCCTGGTCGAGGACGTCCGCGGCGGCGTCCATACCCGTGACGCGGCCGTCCGGCACGAGGGCGGCCAAGTCCGCGGTGATGGTCCCGGGCCCGCAGCCGATGTCCAGAAGGCGTGTGTCCGGGGCGAGTTCGCCCACGAGGTACGCGGCCGAGTTCGCGGCCGTGCGCCATGTGTGCGAGCGCAGGACGGACGGATGGTGGCCGTGCGTGTAGGTCGCGGTCTCCTTCGGCATGACGGCAGCCTACGGCCGACGTTCACGTACTGGACAGATCCGTCTCGCATGGCGGGCGGCGCGCCAAGGGTCCGGGACCCCTCACTGCTCCAGCGGCCGGTAGACCGTCAGCGCCTCGTGCTGCTTGTCCAGCAGCAGCCGGCGCGGCGCCGGGGCCACTTCGCCGTCGTAGCTGAGATGCGTCCCCGACGGGATGTCGGAGATCATCAGCCTCCGCAGCCGCCGCGTGCTGTGCAGCGGGGAGCGGCCGACGGTGCTGGTGAGGGCCGCGACGAACAGGCGGGTACGGGCCCAGCGGCCCGCTCCGACGAGCCGGATGTCCAGCTGCCCGTCGGCGAGGTCGTGCCGCCGCACCGGCGCCATCCCGACGCGGTAGGCGCAGTTGCCCGCGAACAGCAGCCACAGCGCGCGCTCCTTGCCGCCGAGCCCGGCCTCCACCGGACCGCTGGTGCGCAGCACCCGCAGCGCCGCCAGGACTCCCGCCGGCCACGGCCCGATACGGTGCGCCCACCTCTCGCGGATGCGGACGAGCTCCGGGTAGGCGCCGAGGCTGAAGGTGTTCAGGAAGTACCCGGGCTCGCGTTCCACGTCCTCGTCGCCGGAGTGCGAGGGCTGCGGGGTGAAGCGCCCGAGGTCGACGGCCACCGCGTCGCCCGTCTGCACGGCACGGCAGGTGTCGGCGAACTCCTCGATGCCCAGGTCGTACGCGAAGTGGTTGTGCGTCCCGCCCGGCAGCACCGCCAGCGGCACACCGGCCCGCAGGGCGTGGGTCGCGGCGGTGTTGACTGTGCCGTCGCCGCCGCAGACGCCCAGGGCGCCGCCGAGTTCCGCGGCCCGCCGCGCGGCCTGGCCGAGCTTCTCGTCCAGCTGACCCGACCTCGGGTCGCAGCAGACGATCTCCGCCTTGGGCAGCATGTCGCGCACCACGCCCAGCGACGCCGGCTCCTCCAGCTCGGCGTCCTCCTCGACCGGGTCGCGGGGCTCCTCGCGGGAGCCGGAGCGCGCGTTGGCCACCAGCACCAGCCCGAGCCCTTCCGGCAGCGCCGGCGCGTCCACCAACGGGCGCCCGGGGGAGGGCAGTTGGGACCGGGTCGGGGCGATGCCCCGCACCGCGAACGCCGACCCCACACCGAGCGCCGCCCCGACCAGCACGTCGCTCGGGTAATGGACGCCGGTGTAGACGCGTGAGAACGCCACCGCCGCCGCGACGGGAGCCACCACCGCGCCCCAGCGCGGCGACTCCAGCGCCACGCCCGTCACGAAGGCCGCGGCGGACGCCGCGTGCCCCGAGGGGAAGGACGTCGTCACCGGCTGGCGGTGCAGCTGCCTTATCACCGGCACCGCGTCCAGGACCGGACGCTGCCGGCGGACCGAACGCTTGCCGAGGGTGTTGACGGTGGCCGAGGCGACCGCGAGCGACGCCAGGCCGCGGGCGGCGCACCTGCGTGCACGCGGGGTGTTGCTGAGCGCGATCGCCCCCGCGACCGCGAACCACAGCCGTCCGTGATTGGCGCTGCGGCTCAGCCGCGGCAGGATCCGCTCGGGCCCCGGCCAGTCGCGCTTGGCGACCAGCTCGAAGACGGACCGGTCCGCCGCGGACCAGGCCTGCCATCCGGGCCAGTCCCGCCAGGCGGGCCTGCCCGAGCGCCCCGTGTCCGGATTGTTCGACACGGCGGAGACCGCCGCCTCCAGGACCGACGGACCGGGCCGCCGCCAGGCGGCACGCGACCGGCGCATCGTGGAGACCCGCCCGCGACCTGCACCGTCGCGTGCGCCGAGCCCTGTGAGACTGCTGAACCTCGCCATGAGGCTCGCTTTCTCCGACCCGGATGCCGGTAAACCTTGACGGCCCGCCGCCACCCGCCGACCGCGTGCCCGTCGCTTCCCCGCGCACGCCGCCCGGCGAACGGCTCCCGCCGCTCGGGCGGGAGCCGAAAACACCGGTCGCACGTGCCGCGCCGGCGCCGGGCCGCTCCGGGCGGCCGGGCGCCGGCGCGAGTCCCGGGCCGGACGGCCCCTCAGGCGCGGGGCTTGCGGCCGAGCGCGGCCATCACCTCCTGGACGTTCGCGTACGTGCCGCCCTCCTTCGGCAGCCGCCGCACCACGTCCACCAGCGGATCGGGCGCGTACTGGTCCATCAGCTCACGCTTGAGGGCTTCGCGCCCGGCGGGGAACGAGTGCCGCCCCAGATGCCTGGCCAGGTCGGAGCGGAGCGCCTCGTCCTCGGCCTCCTGCGGGGTCGGCGCACCGGCCGGCGGTACGGGACGGCTGGTGAGCTCCGGGTCGTCGTCCGCCCCGGGCTCGGCGTCGTCCCACTCCTCGGCGCGGGTGGGGTGCCCCGACCTCAGCCAGCCCTGCAGCTCGCGCTTGGCCTCGTCGTCGCGGTGGGGGCTCAGGTGGTCGCTACCGCGTTGCATGTTGTCCGCCACCGGTTCCGCCTCCTTCCGGTCCTCCTCCGTGCGCCCAGCGCAGCAGCGCGCCCAGGCCGCCGTCCGGCAGCTCTTCCGGCACGCCCTCGGGCACGTCCGACGGCCGTACGCGCAGCACTTCGGCGCCCGTCGTGGCGGCGGAGCGCAGCAGCGCGTCGTCGGCGCGCGCGGACGACGGCTCGGTCTCGCCCAGGTACTGGGGTTCGGTGCGGCGTGCCGCGACCTGGTCCGGATGGTCGCCGACCCAGACCTCGCGGTGCAGGTCGGGGCCTTCCGGACGCACCAGCAGCACGGCGATGCGGTGCTCCCGTGCCGCCTCGACCAGCGCGGGCACGCCCTCGGCGGCGTGGACGCGGCCCTCCTCGCCCGGCGAGCGTCCGGCCTGGAACCGCTCCAGTACGGCCGCCGCGCTGCGCCGCGCGAAGGCGGCACGGGCCTGGGCGACCTCCTCGTCCAGCAGCTTCCGGCCGCTGGCCGTGTTGGAGGCGGGCCCTTCGGGGCCGCTGTCGGCCCGTACGCCGTGCTCGGCCTGGAACGTGCGTTCCCGCAGGTCGGGCGGCAGGCGGTCGTGGACGGCGTGGCGTTCGCGGCTGTCGCCCGCGAGGACCACGAGCCGGGCTCCGCACTTCTCCCAGCGGTTGCGCAGCTCGTCGGCGATCTCCGCGGCGTTCTGCTCCCACGTGTTCTCCACGGCGGTCTGGAAGTGCCGCTCCGACCAGTCGCCCGAGGGGGTGCGGTGCACCGGCCACTCGGCGCCGGTGACGCGGCCCGCGCTGTGCGAGCCGACGGAGCCGCGGAGCTCGAATTCGGCTCCCTTGCGGTCGATGTAGGCCACCAGGCAGGACGGATCGCTGTCCGCGAGCTCCACGAGGGGGCCGAGGCGCGGCAGCGCCTGCCAGGAGACCGGGGGATGGCCGCCCTCGGGCGGCGGGACCGTCAGCTCCGTGTCGAGCACCACCTCGCCGTGCGTGGCGAAGACCGCGTAGCCGGGAGCCCGGCCGACGGGAAGTGAGGTGAGCCGGTCCGAGACGGCGCGGCACGTCTTCTCGTCCGCGCCCTGCTCCTTCAGGCGGTCGACGGCTGAGCGGGCGGTCAGCTCCCTGCGTGCCGCCGCGTCCTCGGAGGCCGTGGTGGTGTCGAAGTAGACCGACGCCCATGGGCCCTCGCGCTCGAAGAGCGGGCCGAGGAATCCGAGATCCATTGATTCCCTCCTTGGATTGCGCACGCCGGGTACCCGGCCCGTCGCGGGCAACACGAGGAAACAGCGGCCTGCCGCGCGGCCCGTACCGGAGCGGGCGCCCGTACCGCCGCACGCGGAGGCGACGGGCCGGTGTACGCACCGCCGAAGGACAGAGAGGGAGACCCATGGGAATCGATCCACGTCAGCTGAGCGACGCGGACCTGCTCAGGGAGCTGGAGAACATCCACCGCACACGGCACGACACCCTGCTGCACGCTCCCGACGACGCGCTGTCCGCGCACAGCGTCCGCATGACGGAGCTGGAGGCGGAGTACCTGCGCCGCCACCCGGAGCGTCCGGTCTCGCCCGGCCGCACCCGGGAGGGAGCCCGCGCCCGCGGCGAGTGACGGCCCGGGCGACCGGCCGCAGCCGGCCGCGCCCCGGGCAGGCGGCCCGGACGCGCCCCGCCGTTCCGCTTGCCGGGGCGCGTCCGGCGGGCGGCCGGGTCAGCCTTCCGTGCCGCGGGCGGGGCCGTCCTCGCGTGCGGCGGCGCGACGCCGGTCGGCCCGTACGCAGCGCAGCAGCTCCTCCGCGTACGGGAGGGCCACGCACACGCCGAACGCGAGGGTGATCCCGGCCAGGTACTTGCGCGGCAGAGGCGGCTTCCGCAGGACCAGCCGCCAGGCGTTGCGGTCGCCCCGGCCGCCCCGCAGCAGCGAGCGGACCTGCTCCGGGTGGAGGCACATCAGGGAGGCCAGCGCGCTGAACGGCAGCGACTCGAGGAAGCTGTGCACGTGCTGCTCGACGGGCTTGATCTCCCGGTCGCTGTGGTGGGCCGTGCGGACGTCCCAGACCGCGGTCGCCTCGTGTGCCGCGGCGGCGCCCAACTGCACGGTGAGCAGCAGGGGGTTGACCTTGCACAGCAGGGTCAACCCGATCGGCGCGCCCACCTCCGCCATCATCAGGGAGTGGATGAGCGACTCCCGCGTGGCCGGGGAGTCCTCGATGCGGCTGCGCTTGTGCAGCCACCAGTCGGCCAGGCCGGGCAGGAACCACGACGGCAGCAACCCGTACATCAGGTAGCGGACCGTGGCGTCCTCCACCCCGGCGCCGGTGTCCACCCCCCGGCGGACGGGCAGGAACCCGGGCATCTCTACTCCTTCACGACTCGCAGGGTGCGCAGGGACGCATCGGCCGTGTCCGGTACGTACAGACCGGCGGCGACCCCTGTGCGCAGGTACTCCAGCGCCTCACTCCCGATCCGCTCGCCCGGCACGACGACCGGCACCCCCGGCGGGTACGGGCTCGCCGGTTCGGCGGCGACGCGCCCCGCGGCCTCCTCGATCGGCACCTGCTCGGCAGGCCCGAAGTAGGCGTCGCGCGGGAGCATCACCGTCTCCAGGCGCAGGCCCTCGGGCGAGGGCAGCCGGACGTCGACCGGGCCGGGGAGCGTGCCGCTCCGTCCGGCGAGGTCGCTCAGGGCGCCCAGCAGCGCCCCGGCCGAGTCCTCGTCGTCGGCGTGGGTGAGGTTGGCGATGACGCGGCGGTGGTCCGCCAGGCCCACGTTGATCTGCCACTTCTCGCGCAGCAGGTCCGCGACGGCGTACCCGCTCGTGCCGAGGCCGGCCACGTCGAGGACGAGGACCAGCGGGTCGTACTCGAACGCCCCTCCCGGGCCCGTCAGTTCGGACGACAGCGGGCGCAGGCCGGGGAGTGCGGCGATGCGGCCGCGCAGGGAGTGCGCCAGTTCCAGGGCCCGGTCGAGCAGACGCGTGCCGTCCTGGACCATGTGGCGCCGCCAGCCGTCGAGGGCCGCGTACATCAGGACGGACGGGCTCGTCGTGCCCAGCAGGTCCTCCCGCAGCTTCAGCACGGCCGGATCGACGAGGCCGCCCTGCTGGTGGAAGACCGACCCCTGTTCGAGGCCCCCTCCCATCTTGTGGACGCTCGTGACGCACACGTCCGCCCCGGCGTCCATCGCCCAGCTCGGCAGATCGGAGTGGAAGGGCAGGTGCGCGCCCCACGCCTCGTCGACGACGAGCGGCCTGCCCCGCCGGTGGCAGACTTCCGCGACACCCGCGATGTCCGCGCAAGTCCCGTACGCCGTGGGCGTGATGAGCACCATGCCACGGGCCGACGGCTCCCGGTCGAAGGCCTCGGCGACCTCCTCCGGGCCCGGCGGATGCGCGAAGTGCCATCGCGCGTCGAACCGGGGCTCGACCCACACCGGGTCGATGCCGGCCAGCACCAGTCCCGCCACCACCGACTTGTGAGCGTTGCGTGAGACCAGCAGCTTCTCGTGCGGCCCCGCGACCGCCAGCATCGCCGACTTGACGGACAGCGAGCTGCCGCACGTGGAGAAGTACGCGCGTTCGGCGTCGACCGCGTCGGCCATCAGCTCCTGGGCGCGGCCCAGCACCTGCTGCGACATGCGGCGGTCGTCCAGGCCGTTCAGCGCGAGCACGTCGGACGCGAACACGTCCTCGCCGAGCACGTCGAGGACGCGCGGGTCCACCCCGCCGCCCTGCTTGTGGCCGGGCGGTGAGAAGTTGCGGCCGCGGTGCCTGCGCTTGTAGTCGGCGAGGGCTTCCAGCACGGGGGCCCGCGAGTGATCGAGCCCGGCCGGACCGGCCTGTGCGGCCGTCACGCCGCTCACGCCCCGCTGTCCGGCTCGCGAGGCGCGGACGCCGGGTCGGACTCGCCGCGCTTCTCGGCCTTGCGGGACCGCTCCGAGGGGTGGGGCCTGCCGCCCGGAAGGAACTCCTGCACCTTCGCCTTGATCCCCTGCTTGACCATCGCCTTGCGGTCGCTGTCGCCCCTGAGGATGGACGCGGCGGTGGCCTCGATCTGGTCCCAGTCGGCGTGCGGCGGGATCGGGGGCACCGAGGGGTCCGTCATGAACTCCACGACGGCCGGCCCCTCGGAGGCCAGCGCCTCCCGCCAGGCGCTCTGCACGTCGCCGGGCTTCTCGACGCGGATGCCCGTCATCCCGAGGGAGCGTGCGAAGGCAGCGTAGGAGACGTCCGGCAGCGACTGGGAGGGCACGAACTGCGGCGAGCCGCTCATGGCCCGCATCTCCCAGGTGACCTGGTTGAGGTCGCGGTTGTTCCAGATGCCGACGACGAGCCGCGGATCGTCCCATGTCATGCGGTACTTGGCGAGGGTGATCAGCTCCGCCATGCCGTTCATCTGCATCGCCCCGTCCCCGACGAGAGCGATCACCGGCCGGCCGGGGTGGGCGAACTTCGCGCCGATCGCGTACGGGACGCCGCAGCCCATCGTCGCGAGCGTCCCCGACAGGGAGCCGCGCATGGTGCCGCGCATCGTCACGTGGCGGGCGTACCAGTTGGTGGCCGAACCGGAGTCGGCGGTGAGGATCGCGTCGTCCGGCAGCAGCGGATCGAGGCAGTGCGCGACGTACTCGGGGTTGACGGGGTCGGCGCTCACCTCGGCCCTGCGGCGCATCACCTCCTTCCACCGGTCGACGGAGGCCATCAGCTCCTCGTGCCACTCGATCCCCTCGTCGTTCTGGCGGAGCCGGGGCAGCAGCTTCTTCAGCGTCGTCTTCGCGTCGCCGACGAGGTTGACCTCGTAGGGGTAGCGCATCCCCACCATGTGCGGGTCGAGGTCGATCTGCACGGCGCGTGCCTTGCCGTAGGGCGGCAGGAACTGGCTGTAGGGCATGCTCGACCCGATGGTCAGCAGCGTGTCGCAGTCCCGCATCAGCTCGTAGCTGGGGCGGGTGCCGAGCAGGCCGATGGAGCCGGTGACGTAGGGAAGCGTGTCGGGCAGCACGTCCAGGCCGAGCAGCGCCTTGGCGACGCCCGCCTGGAGGGTCCCGGCCACCTGCTCCACCTCGGCACGCGCGCCGCGCGCGCCCTGCCCGACGAGGATCGCCACCTTCCTGCCGGCGTTGAGCACCTCGGCGGCGTGGTCGAGGGCCCCCTCGGAGGGTTCCGCCTGCCAGCCGCTGCTGCCGAGGCTGGAGGGCACCATCTTGAACTCGTGGCCGGGCGCCTCGTATTCGAGGTCCTGCACGTCCGCGGGGATGATGACGGCCGTCGGGGCGCGCCGTCCGTAGGCGGTCCGGATGGCGCGGTCGAGGACGTTGGGCAGCTGCTCGGGGACGGTGACCGTCTCCAGGAACTCGGAGGCGACGTCCTTGAAGAGCGAGTGCAGGTCGACTTCCTGCTGGTAGGAGCCCCCCATCGCGGAGCGCGCCGTCTGCCCGAGGATCGCCACGACGGGCACGTGGTCGAGCTTGGCGTCGTAGAGGCCGTTGAGCAGGTGGATCGCGCCGGGCCCCGAAGTGGCGGTGCACACGCCGAGCCTGCCGCTGAACTTCGCGTACCCGACGGCCTCGAACGCGGCCGTCTCCTCGTGCCTGGACTGCACGAAGCGGGGCTCGTTCCCGGCGCGTTCCCAGGCGGCGAGCAGGCCGTTGATGCCGTCGCCGGGGTAGCCGAAGACGTGCTCGACCTCCCACTCGCGCAGCCGGCGCAGGACGTAGTCGGAAACCTTCTCGGGCATCGGGGGTGCTCCTCTCGCGTTCGTCGCCACAGGGCCCTGACCCGGCGATGCCGGCGGGCGGGCGGTCCGGCCCCGGCCGGTGGCGTCTCGGCCGGGCCGCCGTCGCCGGCCTCAGCCGTGCGCGGCGGGCAGCACCCCGACGCGGCGGAAGCCGGAAGGTCCCGGGAGGCCGGGGGCGGCCCGGTGGACGGGAGGGGCGCCCGGCCCGGCCGCCCGGGCGCGGAACCGCGGACTCCTGAACCGGAGGTGTCCGTATGTCGTCGGGGGTGCCATGCCGCTCCGGGTTACCGCGCGTGACGGCAGGAAACCCCGTCGCGGCGGGGCGCCGGGTCGCGGGCGCCGAACGCGCAAGAGAGCCGGAACCGTTGACGTTTGCGGCAGGGGGCCCCGGGCAGACGCACAACTACGTGCTTCGGCAAGAAGGCACATCCGCGGGAACGAGAGCTCTGTCTCGTCAGGGCTGTCAGTCCTCCCGCCAGGTGCCTCATCCCGCGGTGTTCGCTCGATGGAGTACACCTAGGGAAGTAGGGCAGCACAGGATGACGACCGTACGAACACGTACGAGGAGTGCCCGCCACCCGCACGACGACGCCCCCGACACGGCAGCGGACTTCCGCCGTATCGCCTCGCTCCCGGACGGACCGGAGAAGGAGCGCGCGCGGCAGGAAGTGGTACGTGCCTGGATGCCGATGGCCCGGCGACTCGCCCAGCGGTTCCGCAACCGCGGCGAGACCCTGGAGGACCTGCAGCAGGTCGCCTCTCTCGGCCTGGTCAAGGCCGTCACACGCTACGACCCCGACCGCGGCAGCGCGTTCGAGAGCTTCGCGGTGCCCACCATCGTGGGTGAGATCAAGCGCCACTTCCGTGACCACCTGTGGGGCGTCCACGTGCCCCGGCGTGTTCAGGAACTGCGCAACCGCGTGCGCAACAGCAGGCGCGAACTGAGCCTCTCCGCGGGCGGACGCAGCCCGTCCGTCGCCGAGGTGGCCGAACACAGCGGCATGTCCGAGGAGGACGTGCTGGTGGGGATGGAGGCGCTGGAGAGCTACAGCACGCTCTCGCTGGACGCCGAGCTCCCCGGGTCGGACGACGGCTACTCGCTGTCCGACACCCTGGGACGCGCCGAACCCGGCTTCGACCACGTGGTCTACAGGGAGTCGGTCAAGCCCCGGCTGGAGAGGCTGCCGGAGCGTGAACGCCACATCCTGTACCTGCGCTTCTTCTGCGACATGACGCAGATCAAGATCGCGGAACGGCTCGGCATCTCGCAGATGCACGTCTCACGGCTCATCAGCCGCACCTGCGAGCGCCTCCACGCGGAGGTGGACGGGGACATGGACGCGCAGGAGGCCACGCTCCGGTCCGTGCCCGCCGCTCCGGCGGAGACCGAGCCCGCCCCGGCGCAGCCCCTGGCCGCCTGAGGCGTCCCGTCCGGCTCGCGGGACGGTCACGCGGGCGCGGTCATCAGACATTCGGGCGGCCCCGGTGGACGCCGCGAGCGGAGGGGCGGTGTGCGGAACGCGCGCACCGCCCCTCCTGCGGCGCGCTGAGACGGGCGGTCCGGCGGCCCCAACCGGTTCTCGACGTACGGGTGTTCGGGGCGGCCCATGCCGCCGCCCGGCCCCCGGCGTCCGTTCCGCGCGTGTCGGACTCGTCCCTGTCTGCGAAGCTGGACGTGTCGCGGGGTCGTCGGGTCACGGAGCGCGTCGGAGGCGGACGATGGAGGCTGACAGCCAGGCACGGCAGGGCAGTCCGGCCGTCGCGGTCGCCGCGTGCGGCTACTGGCAGCGCCGGGGGATGCCCACCCGCCCCGGCCAGGTCGTCGCCGCGCCCAGCGCCCGGCTGCTGCTGCTCGCCGTCCTCGCCGCCGCGGGCGAGGGCTCCGTCCTCCTCCCGCGCCCCAGCGCCGGCTGGCACGCTCCGCAGGCCCGGCTGCTGGACCGCCCCGTGCACACCGTCCCCGTGCCCGTGGAGTGCGGGGGAGTTCCGGACCCGGTCGCCCTGCGCGAGACGGTGCGGCGCGCCCGTGCGGAGGGCGAGGAGCCGCGTGTCCTCGTCCTCTCGGTGGCCGACGACTGCACCGGAACCGTCGCGCCGCCCGAACTGCTCCACGAGGTGTGCGAGGCCGCGGGAGACGACGGGCTGCTGATCGTCAGCGACGAGAGCTGGCGCGACACCTCACACGTGCCGCACGACACCGTCCTCGTCTCTCCCGCGGAGATGGTGCACGGCGGACGGGAGTCCGACGCCGTCGTCGTCCTCGTGGGCCTGGGCGAATCGCTGCTCCCGCACGGGCCGCAGGCGGGGATCGCCCGGTTCCCCGACAGCGGGCGCGGCCACGGCCTCGCCGGATCGGTGCGCGCCGTCCTCGCGGCGCTCGACGCACAACTGCACGCGCCGGCGGACGCGGTGGTCGCCGACGCCCTCACCGAACCCGAAGCGGCGCGCACGCACCGGGCGACAGCGGCCCGTTCGCACGGTGCGCTCCTCGGTGCGCTCCACGACGTCTGCACCGAGGCCGGCGCCCTGTGCAGGCCGCCGCGGGCAGGACGGCACGTCTACGCCGATCTGGAGCCGCTGCGCCCGCGGCTGGAGGCCCACGGCGTCAAGGACTCCGCCGGTCTGGAAGCCGAACTGGTGCGGCGGCTCGGCCCGTACGCGAAAGGCGGGCACCGGCTCGGCGACGAGCCGCAGGCACTGCGCGTGCAGCTCTCCGGCGGCCTGCTGACGGCAGGGCCCCCCGGCCCGGCGCCGTTTGCTTCACCGGATGTCAGCGGGGCACTCGACTCGCTGAGATCTGTTCTCCACGGACTGACCGCTCCCGGGGAGTGATTGTGGAACCGGACCGGATGCTGACAGAGCATGAGACGCACACCGAGAGCTCTCCGCAGAGCCAGCCCGAGAGCTCGCAGCGGAACCCGCCCGAGAGTTCGCAGGCGAACCCGCCCGAGAGTTCGCCGCAGCAGCACCGCGGGCTTCCGCCCGATCGTCCGCAGAACCCTCCCCCGGCACGGGACGGGAGCCGGTTCCGGACGCCCGTCCGGACGGGCGAGGTACCCGGCGGCCGGCAGGCTCCGCCCGCACCGCAGCCGCTGGGGGCGCGGCGCCTCTGGCCGCGCTCCTTCGCCGACCGTCTGACGTCGCCCCTCCCGGGAGTGCGCGCACTCGCGCGGGTGGCCCGGGAGGGCGCGCTGCGCCCCTCCTCCGACGCGCTGCGGGAGGTGGCGGACATCCCCCGCGAACCCGGCCCGCTCCCCGCGGCGGACGCCGCGACGGTCGCCGTCACCTGGGCGGGGCACGCGAGCTGGATCGTGCGGATCGGGGGACTGACCGTGCTCACCGACCCCGTCTGGTCGCGGCGCATCCCGGGCACGCCCGCACGCGTCACCCCGGTCGGCGTGGCCTGGGAGGACCTGCCGCCCGTCGACGCCGTGGTCGTCTCCCACAACCACTACGACCACCTCGACGCGGCCACCGTCAAGCGGCTGCCGCGTGACACCCATGTGTTCGTGCCCGCCGGCCTGGCGCGCTGGTTCCGCAAGCGGGGCTTCACCAGCGTCACCGATCTGGACTGGTGGGAGGGCGCGGAGCTGCCGGGACCGGACGGCGGCCGCGTGCGCGTGGACTTCGTACCCGCCCACCACTGGTCCCGGCGGACGCTGACCGACACGTGCCGGTCGCTCTGGGGCGGCTGGATGCTCACCGAAGAGCGGGGCCGCCGCGTCTACTTCGCCGGCGACACCGGGTACGGCCACTGGTTCGCGGAGATCGGCCGCCGCTTCCCCGGCATCGACCTGGCGCTGCTGCCGATCGGTGCCTACGAGCCGCGCTGGATGCTCGGACCGGTGCACACCAGCCCGGAAGAGGCGGTACGGGCGTGCGAGGACGTCGGGGCGTGGGCCATGGCTCCCATGCACTGGGGCGCGTTCCTGCTCTCCGGGGAGCCCCCGATGGAGCCGCTGGAGCGCGTGCGCGCGGCATGGGCCGGTACGGGACGCCCCCGCGAGGACTTGTGGGACCTTCCCGTCGGAGCCTCGCGCGTGCTGCCGGAACCGCGGTGAGCCGCCCGGCCCGCCGCGCTTGCCTCAGCTTGCCGGCGTCTCCTTGCCCGTCCGCCTCCGCAGCCGGTGCCACAGCGGAGGCGCCACGCTGATCAGCACGGTCAGGGCGATCGCCGCGACCAGCCCCTCCCACGGCTCCGGGAAGAGCACGCCGCCGAGGATGCCGATGAGCGCGTACGTCACCGTCCAGGCCACGCAGGCGGGGACGTTGCCGTGCACGAACTCGCGCGTCGGCATCCTCGCCAGCAGGCAGGCCAGCATCACGGGGATGCGTCCCGCCGGTACCAGGCGCGACAGGACGAGCACGGCGACCCCGTGGGCCCGGAGTTTGTGCTGGGCCTGTTCGAGACGGTCCGGAGGGGCGTGCGCCCGCAGCCGCTCCAGCCACCGCGATCCGTTCCGTGAACCGACGCCGCGCCGGCCGAGCGAGTAGAGCGTCACGTCTCCGAGGAAGGCGGCGGCCGTCGCGATCCCGAAGACCGCGGCGAGGGAGAGCGCCGGGACGCTCTGGTGGAGGGCCACCACGGCCGCACCGCTGACCAGGGCGCCGGTCGGGATGACGGGCACCAGCGAACCGACCACGACCAGCAGGAACAGCGCCGGGTAGGTGACGGCCTGCTGGGTCGGCTCCGAAGGGACCAGGGCCGCGGCCCCGTCCTCCCAGCCGGCGGCCAGGTTCCAGACTTCCGGCCCCCAGACGTGCGGCCCCCGGACTCCCGGCAATAGCTGAACGGTCATCAGACCATCTCCAGCCTTATGCTCTCGCCGTGCCCGAGCCGGTGCACCGCCACCTCGGGCGCCGACTGCCCGGCCTTCCGCGCGAACTCGTCCCCGGGGGAGTGGAATTCGTGCGGACGTACCGCGTCCATGCCGATCGGCCAGTACGTGCCGTAGTGCACGGGCACCGCGTACCGGGGGCGCAGCCGCGTCAGGGCCTCGGCGGCCCGGCCCGCGTCCAGGTGCCCCTCGCCCAGCCACGGCCCCCAGCCGCCGACGGGGAGGAGCGCGACGTCGACGGCTCCCACCGCCTCCGCCATGCCGTCGAAGAGGCCCGTGTCCCCTGCGAAGTAGGTGCGGGCCGCTCCCTCCACGACGTACCCGAGAGCGGGCGCGCGGTGCGGGCCGTACGGCAGGCGGCGTCCGTCGTGCGCGGCGGGCACCGCGCGTACGGTCACCCGGCCGTCCTCGCCGCCCCCGCCTCCGGCGCCTTCCACCACGACCGAGTCGCCGGCGGAGACCTCCTCCAGCCGCAGGAGCGGAGCGAGCCGCCGCAGCCCGGGGACGGCACGGAGCGCCCCGCGCGGGACGAGCACCCGGGTCTGCGGGGACAGGCGGGCGAGCGAGCCGAGATGGAGGTGGTCGGCGTGCAGGTGGGAGACGAGCACGACGTCCGCCTCTGCGGCCGAGGCGGGCGGCAGCTCTCCGCGCCGCCTGCGCAGATGCGCCATGCGCCGGACGAGAAGCGGATCCGTGAGGACGGTCACTCCCGAGTCGCGCACGGCCGTGGTGGCGTGCCCCCACCATGTGACTTCCACCGGCACCTGGTTCCTCCTCGCTGCCGTGCGGCCTGCCGGAACGGCGGCCGAACGACCGGTTCCCGCTGTGCTGCGAGGGTATGCGCCGGGTCTCGGTCACCGGGAGGGCGCGGGCCTGCCGCATCCCGGAATGTGAAAAAGTGGAGAATATCCCGCGCGTTGGGCGGGTTCACGTGTCCGCAAGGGCCTGCGCGGAGTTGGGAGGAAGCATGCGACTGTGGATGTTTCCCCCGATCCCGCCCCTGCGGGCGCCCGGCCGCTGGCGGAACCTGGGCGCCGCCGCGCTGCGGGTCCTCGCGGTGTGGACGGTGAGCACCCTCACCCTGCTGGTTCTCGCGGCCGTCCTGCCCGACTTCCGCCTCCAGTCGCCCGAAGGCAGCAGCGCGACGTTCATCGGCACCACCGCCGCCATAGGGGCCGGGGTCTTCGGCCTGCTGGGCGCGCTGGTGTGGCCCGTGCTGGTCCGGGCCCTGCTGCTGGTCCCCGCCCTTGTCCTGGGCGCTCTCGTGTTCTTCCTCAACGGCTCGCTGCTGTGGCTGGCGCTGTCGCTGGTGCCCTACGGGCGCGGTTCGGCCGACGCGGGCACCGCGGTCGTCGTCGCGGCGGTGATGTCGGCGGCGTCCTCCGCGACGAGCACGGCGCTGGCCGTACGGGACGACGGCGCCTACCGCCGGCGGCTCGCCCGCCTCGCCGACCGCCGTCGCCGCCGTGAAGGCGCCGGCGAGGGCCCGCGCACCCCGGGCACCGTCTTCGTGCAGCTCGACGGGCTGGGCTACGACATGCTGCGGGAGGCCCTGCACGGCGCTCCCGGGGAGCCTCCGCTGATGCCCGCGCTCGCCGCGATGCACGGCACCACGCACCGCCTCGCCCGCTGGCGCACCGACTGGTCGTCGCAGACGGGGGCCAGCCAGCTCGGCATCCTCTACGGCTGCAACAGGGACGTCCCGGCCTTCCGCTGGTACGAGAAGGACCGGGGCGAGGTGATCGTCAGCAACCGGCCGAGCGGCGCCGCCGAACTGCAGCGGCGCGCCGTGGAGGAGACGGGCGACCGCGGTCTGCTCGCTCAGGACGGCGCGAGCCGCGGGAACCTCTTCAGCGGCGGCGCCGAGCAGGTCGCCCTCGTGCTGTCGGTGGCCGCGCGGCGCGGACGGGAGAACCGTTCCCGCGCCGGGTACTTCGCCTACTTCTCCGACCCCGCCAACGCCACCCGCACCGCCGTCTCCTTCGTGGCCGAGGTGCTGCGGGAGACCGTCCAGTCGACGCGTGCACGCCTGCGCAGGGAGCGGCCCCGGGTCCCGCGGGGCGGCCTCTACCCCCTCATCAGGGCGTTCGCCACGGTGGTGCAGCGTGACGTCGTCGTCGCCTCGGTGCTGGGGGACGTCTTCAGCGGACGGACCGCCGTCTACGCCGACCTCGTCGCCTACGACGAGGTCGCCCACCACTCGGGGCCGCGGAGCCGGGACGCCCGGCTGGTGCTGCGCCGGCTGGACAGGTCGCTCGCCCTGATCGCCAAGGCCGCGGAGCGGGCGCCCCGGCCGTACCGGATCGTCTTCCTCTCCGATCACGGCCAGAGCCCGGGGGAGACGTTCCGGGGCGCGTACGGGCTCACGCTGGAAGACCTCGTACGCGCCGGCTGCGGCCTCTCCGTCTCGCGCCGGGTGGGGCGCACGCCCAGCGGCGCCGAGGCGCGCGAGGCGGCGCGCGCCGCGCTGCACCGGCCGGAGGACGGCTTGCTGCGGGGCACCGGGGGAAGGCCGCAGCGCGGAGCCGGTCCGCTGGTGCTCGCCTCGGGCAACCTGGGCCTCGTCTCCTTCCCCGACGTACCGGGCCGCATGTCGATGGAGCAGATGGACAAGCGGCATCCCGCGCTGCTGCGGACGCTGGCGGACCATCCCGGTATCGGCTTCCTGCTCGTGCACAGCGAGGAGCACGGGCCCGTCGTGCTCGGCAGGGACGGCAGCGCGCACCGGCTGGAATCGGGCGAGGTCGTCGGGGGGAGCGACCCGCTCGCGCCGTTCGGGCCGGGGGCCGTGGAGGTCGTCCGCCGCACTGCGGGGTTCCGCAACGTGCCGGACATCATGGTCAACTCGGTCGTCGAGCCGGAGAGCGGCGCGGTGCACGCGTTCGAGGAGCAGATCGGCTCCCACGGCGGCCTGGGCGGCCCCCAGAACCAGGGCTTCCTGCTCTCTCCCGTCGAACTGTCCGCTCCGGCCGGGGAAGGCGAGGAGCTGGCCGGGGCGGAACGGCTCCACCTCGTGCTGCGGCGCTGGCTGAACGAGGCCGCGGAGGAGTCCGTACCCGGCACCGCCGGCACCGAGGACGTACAGCGGGCGGGCCGGGGGGCGCGGCACGACGACGCCACGGGTGCGGGTGACCCGGCGGGTGCGGGTGACCCGGCCGTGACGGCCGATGGGACAGGGCCGGGCGATGTGGCAGGGATGGCCGATGTGACAGGGATGGCCGACGTCCCGGGCCCGGACGCCCCCGCGCCGGTCCCGGGACCCTCACGTGACGCCCGGGTGCCCGGGCCCCTCAAGCCGCCCGGCCAGGACGACCGGCCGGCGCGGCCCGAGGGCGGGGACTCTCAGGACGACGCCGGGGACCGCCGCTCCTCGCGCAGGGGCGCGCCCACTTCGTGAAGGTGCCGCAGAGCCTCACGCCACGACGCGACGAGCCCCGTCTCGTGGTAGGCGATGCCCAGCTCGGCGCAGTACTCGCGGACGATGACCCGTGCCCGGCGCAGATGCGGTGAGGGCATGCTCGGGAACAGGTGGTGCTCGATCTGGTGGTTGAGCCCGCCGAGAGCGATGTCCGTCAGCCGGCCGCCCGTCACGTTGCGGGAGGTGAGGACCTGGCGGCGCAGGAAGTCGGGGCGGTCGTCACCCGTGAGCGTCGGCATGCCCTTGTGGTTGGGCGCGAAGATCGAACCCAGGTAGACGCCGAAGACGGCCTGATGGAGGAAGAGGAACGCGACGGCCATGCCGGCGGGCAGCACGGCGAAGATCGCGGCGAGATAGCCGGCCAGATGGGCGAAGAGCAGCGCCCCTTCCAGCAGCCGCCGCTTCATGTGCGGCTGCCGCAGCGCCCGGACGCTGGAGACGTGCAGGTTGAAGCCCTCCAGCGTCAGCAGCGGGAAGAAGAGCGCGGCCTGGTGGCGTCCTATGAACCCGGGCAGCCCCTTCGCCGCTCGTGCCTGGTCCCGTGACCAGACGAGGATGTCGGGTGCGACGTCGGGGTCCAGCTCCTCGTGGTTGGGGTTCGCGTGGTGCCTGGTGTGCTTGTTCATCCACCAGCCGTACGACATGCCCACGCCGAGGTTGCCGACGATCCGGCCGCCCACCTCGCTGGCCCTGCGCCCGGAGAAGACCTGCCGGTGTGCCAGGTCGTGGGCGGCCAGGGCGAGCTGACCGAAGACCAGCCCCAGGAACGCGGCGACCGCGAGCTGCCACCAGCTCTCGCCCAGGGCGAAGAACGCCGTCCAGCCGCCTGCGAGGGCGAGCCCCACGAGAGTGAGGCGGACGGTGTAGTAGCCGGGCCGCCGCCGCAGCAGCCCGGCGTCGGCCACGCGACGGGACAGCCGGGCGAAGTCGCTGCCGCGCTGCGGCTCGGTTTCCGGAGCTGAAGATGCTGGGGGTTCCGCGAACGCTGTCGTCATGGGACAAGGCTCCCGGCGGCCGGTGTGCGCGGACAGCCGCGCAGCATGCCTCCCGCCGGGGGTGCGGACCTCAGGGAGGGGGTGGTGCTACGTCCACCCCCTCCCTCCGTTCTCCGTCCTCTGTCTTCCGTTCTCCGCCCGCCGTCGGCGGGGCGGCCGTGCGGGAGCGTGGCCGTGCGGCCGGCGGTGTCAGAAGTCCTGCGAGGACTCGTGCGCGTAGCGGCCGTCGCCCTGCTTGCGCTGGAGATGGATGCGCCTGGCCAGCCGGATCACGGGCCTGACCAGCAGCTCCACGCTGCCGAGGACGAAGCACCAGGTGCCCGCCGTCTGCCACACGGTGAAGAAGAACATGACGCTGCCCGCCAGGAACCACAGCGCGATCAGGATGTCGTTGACGATGGACGCGTACTCGTAGCGCTGACGGAGCATCAGCTCTTCGCGCTCCATGCGCATCTTCAGGGACGGCTCCCGCTCGCCGGCCCCGTGTGCCCGCCCGTGCGCGCGCCGCTGCCCGTGCGGGCGGCTGCCGCCCGCACGCTCTCCGTCTCCCCGCTTGCCGTGCGCGTCGTCGTTCGGCTGGGACACTGTTTCCTCCTGTGGACGAACCGGTGACGTCCGGCGCCGGCCCCGGCTGCGGGAGCGGTCCGGTCGCGGGCAGCCGGCCCGTCCGACCAGCGGCCGCGTGGCACGCCGCGGGCGTCAGCCGCCGTGGGCCCAGCTCAGCAGCTCCTCCGCGCCCCAGGTGTTGATGACACGTCCGGCCGGGACACCGCACTCCACTGCACGCGTGCAGCCGTTGATCTGCCAGTCGAGCTGGCCGGGCGCGTGCGCGTCGGTGTCGATCGAGAAGAGGACCCCCGCGTCCACCGCCTGACGCAGCAGCCGGCGCGGCGGATCGAGCCGTTCCGGACGGCAGTTGATCTCCACGGCCGTTCCCGACTCCTCGCAGGCCGCGAACACCGCCTCCGCGTCGAACTGCGACTCCGGACGTGCCCTGCTGCCCGAGAGCAGCCGCCCCGTGCAGTGCCCCAGCACGTCGACGAGCGGGTTGCGCACCGCCGCGAGCATCCTGCGCGTCATGTCCGGCCGGGACATCCGCAACTTGGAGTGGACCGACGCGACGACGACGTCCAGCTCCGCCAGCAGCTCCTCCTCCTGGTCCAGCGAACCGTCCAGGAGGATGTCGCACTCGATGCCGGTGAGCAGCCGGAACGGCGCCAGCCGCTCGTTGACCTCCGCCACCACCCCGAGCTGTTCGCGCAGCCGCTCCGCCGAGAGGCCCCTCGCGACCGTCAGCCGCGGTGAGTGGTCCGTCAGCACCGCCCACTCGTGCCCGAGCTCCGCCGCCGTGCGCGCCATGGCCTCGATCGGGCTGCCGCCGTCCGACCAGTCGGAGTGGAGATGGCAGTCACCGCGCAGCGCCCCGCGCAGCTCACCCGCCTCGCCCGAGGGCTGGGACACCGTCCCGGTCTCGGACTCCAGCTTCGCCAGGTAGCCGGGGACCTCGCCCCGCAGCGCCTCCCGCACGACCTGGGCGGTCTTCGGGCCCACGCCCTTGAGCGACTCCAGAGACCCGGAGGAGGCGCGTTCGGCGACCTCGTCCGGGGCGAGCCGCGCGAGTACGTCCGCGGCGGTGCGGAAGGCCCGCACCCGGTACGTGGGGGCCTGCTCGCGTTCCAGCAGGAACGCGATCCGCTCCAGTGCGCTCCGGGGATCCAACGCTCGCCTCCTCGACGGCGCGCGGTGCGTCTCTCCGCGCGCTGCTCACCCTGCTCCTTTCCACGGTGCTGCACGACACGCGGCCGTGCCCGCCGAGGCCGGGGGCCGCGCGGTCCGGGGCCCGTCGGCGCGCGGCCCGCCTGGACGTCAGCCCGTGGAGGACACGACCGGAGCCGCCGGGTCCGTCGGGGCGGGCAGCCACACCGCCGTGTCGGCGGGCACCTCGCCGTCGGGCACCGGGCCGCTGGCGAGCAGCGTCCGGGAGCCCGCGGGAAGCCGGAGCGGGCCGGGCCCGAAGTTGACGACGCACCGCAGCCCGCCGCGGTCGAAGGCCAGGTGGCCGGCGCCGGGCGGGTTCAGCAGCCGGAACGGGGCACCGCCCGGCGCCACGGGGTGGTCGCGGCGGATGCGCAGGGCCTCCCTGTACAGCGACAGCATCGAATCCGGGTCGTCCTCCTGCGCCGCGGCGGTGAGGTGCGCCCAGCCGTCCGGCTGGGGGAACCAGCAGTCACCGGGGGCCGCCCGGGAGAAGCCGTACGGCGGGCGGCTCCCCGACCACGGCAGCGGCACCCGGCAGCCGTCCCGTCCGCGCTCGGTGCGGCCCGAACGTTCCCAGACGGGGTCGCGGAGGCGCTCGTCGGGAAGGTCCGCCTGGGGGAGCCCCAGCTCCTCGCCCTGGTAGACGTACGCCGTACCGGGCAGCGCCAGCATCAGCAGCGCGGCGGCACGTGCCCGCTGCCGGCCCCTCCGTCCGCCGCCGAAGCGGGTGACCGGCCGTACCGCGTCGTGGCTGGAGAGCACCCAGGTGACGGGGGCGCCGACCGACTCCATCGCGCGGGCCGAGTCGGCGATCACTCCGTGAAGCTGCCGCTGGTCCCAATCGGCTTCCAGGAAGGCGAAGTTGAAGGTCTGCTGCATCTCGCCGGGGCGCACGTAGCGGGCGAGGCGCGCGGGTTCGAAGACGGCCGCCTCGGCGACGAGTACCCGCTCCCGCGGTGCGCAGGAACCGGGGGGACCCGCCGGGTGGCCGTCCAGCAGGGCACGCCAGCTCCGGTAGAGCGGGTGCAGCTCCTCCTGGTCGTAGTACGGCATGAGGTGGTTGCGCGCCGGGTCCTCGTGCTGGCCGGGGCCCGCGTCCGGCAGGCCGTCCGCCTTGAAGAGGGCGTGGGCGACGTCCACGCGGAAGCCGTCCACGCCGTGGTCGAGCCACCAGCGCATGACGCGTTCGAACTCGGCGTGCACCTCGGGGTTCCGCCAGTCGAGGTCCGGCTGCTCGGGGGCGTGCAGATGCAGGTACCACTCGCCGCCGTCCGTCCGGGTCCAGGCGGGGCCGCCGAAGGCGGAGCGCCAGTCGTTGGGCGGCTCCGCGCCGTCCGGGCCGCGCCCCGGCCGGAAGATGTAGCGCTCCCTGGCGGGGGCGCCGGGCGGCGCCGCGAGCGCTTCGAGGAACCAGGGGTGCTCGTGGGAGGTGTGGTTGGGGACGAGGTCGACCAGGACGCGCAGGCCGAGGCGGTGGGCCTCCGCGGTGAAGGCGTCCAGGTCGGCGACCGTGCCGACGTCGGACGCCACCGCGGTGTGGTCGCTGATGTCGTACCCTGCGTCGGCCAGCGGCGACGGGCAGAACGGCGTGAGCCACACCGCGTCGACGCCCAGCCGGTGCAGGTGGGGCAGGCGCCGCCGCGCTCCGGCCAGGTCGCCGATGCCGTCGCCGTCGGAGTCGGCGAAGGAGCGCGGGTGGATCTCGTAGCAGACGGCGTCGCGCCACCACTCGCCGCGCGGGGCGGGTGGTGGCGCGGGCGTCGGGCGGTTCACTCCGTGCGTTCCAGCCGGGCGACGCCGATGTGCGCGTCCGCCATGCCGTAGAAGACGTACGTCACGCCGCCGATCTCCTCGATCGCGGTGGGGAAGACCACGTTCGGCACCGTCCCGGAGCGCTCCTCCTCGGTCTCCGGGGCCATCAGCGGCTCCGCGGAACGGGCGAGGACCTTCGCGGGGTCCGCCGGGTCGAGGATCATCGCCCCGGCCGCGTAACTGACCTTCTGGTTCTGCGCGAACGGGTCCTCGATGCTTCCGGAGACGCCGTGGTGGATCAGCAGCCACCCCTCCTCGACCTGGATGGGTGCCGGCCCGGCGCCGATCTTCAGGCTCTCCCAGGGGTGTTCGGACATCGCGACGAGACGGTGGTCGCGGGGCCGGGTGAGCGCGGTGATGTCCTTCTCGGCCTCGGCGACGGGCACGTAGGAGATCCAGATGCCGGGGCGTTCGTCGGTCACGCCCGCGGGCAGATGCACCCCTTCGCCGGGCCGGAACCAGGAGAGGTCCCACATGGGCCGGTGCAGCATCGCGTACGCGGGGGCGCCGTCGGGGCCGGGCACCGGCACGGGGAAGTGCACGACGTCCTTGTTGGGGAAGAGGTTGAGGTCGGTGTCCAGGTCGGCCTGGTAGGCGAACTGGAGCGGCCCCAGCCGCCGCCACTCGCGCAGGTCCTCCGAGACGGCGAGCGCGGGCTTGGGGCCGAGCGGCCCGTAGGCGACGTAGGACATCACGTAGTGCCCGAGGCTCGGGATCCACGTCACCCTGGGGTCCTCGACTCCCGCGTTGTTCTTGCCGCGCTCCCAGCCCTCGTCGGGTGCGAGCACGACTCCCCGCCGGGTGACGCCCGTCGGGACGCCCTCGGTCAGGGTCACTTCGGCGAGTCCGACGCGCGAGACGTTGCCCTCGGCCACGAGGCGGGGCAGCAGGTGCAGGGCACCGTCCTCGGTGCGTCCGGACGCGGGGTTGAGCACACCCTCCGCCTCCAGGGGATCTCCCGGAGAGGGCGACATGACGACACCCTCCCGGACGAGCCGGTACGGGATGCGGGTCGGGTCGGTGTGAGTGGTGCGGTCGAGCACGGTGCGATCAGCCCTTTATTCCGGAATCGATGTCGGTCTGGGTGAAGTGGCGCTGGAAGAGGAGGAAGAGCACCACGGCGGGGGCGGCCAGGACGCAGGCCCCGGCCATGAGGGCCCCCGCCGGGTTCTCCACGGTGCCGCGCAGATTGCTCATGAAGCCCGCCAGGGAGACGGCGAGGGGCTGCATGGAGGCGTCCTTGGTCACCAGGAACGGCCAGAGGAACTCGTTCCAGGGACCGATGAAGGTGAGCAGTGTGCCGGTGAGCAGTGCGGGACGCGCCATGGGTATGGCGACGCGCCACAGGACGCGCAGTTCCCCGGCGCCGTCGATGCGCGCCTGCTCGAAGAGTTCGGGGGGCATCTGCAGGAAGAACTGGCGGAAGAGGAAGACGGCCGTGGAGTTGATCGCGAAGGGCAGGATCATCCCCAGGTAGCTGTCGCCCAGCCCGTAGTCCCGCACCACCAGCACGTACAGCGGCAGCATCAACAACTGGAACGGCACGGTCTGTACGAGGAGCAGCGTGGCGAAGAGCGTGCCGCGGCCGCGGAAGTGCAGCCGGGCGAGGGCGTATCCGGTGAGTACGCCCAGGACGAGGGTGCACAGCAACACGCCCATCGTGAAGATGCCGGAGTTGATCAGTGAAGTGCCCAGTGAGATGGCGGTGTTGATGGCCTCGTAGTTCTGTGTCCCGCTGCTGCCCGGGCGGGGGACCGCCGATCCCAGGTCGCCCGTGGTCGCCTTCTGCAGCGACTCTCCGAACATGTAGAGAAACGGGAAGAGGAAGACGACGGCACCCAGCAGAAGCACCAGCAGGCTCAGTGGACGGCGAGCGGAACCGCGACTCGGATTCATGGCTCAGGCTCCCTTCTCGTCGTTCTTCTCGGTGAACCTGCGGGCGATCAGGGAGAGCGTCACCACGAAGAGGACGAGTACCACGCCCAGCGCGGCCGCGAAGTCCGGGTGCGCCTGCTCGATGCCCTTCTGGTAAAGGATCAGGACCGGGGAGGCCGAGGCGTGATCGGGCCCGCCGCCGCCGGTGAGCAGATACGGCTCGGTGAAGAGGTTGGAGCCGGTGATGATGGCGAGCACCGTGACGAGGGTTGTGGCATGGCGTACGCCGGGCACCGTCACCGTCAGGAAGGTCCGCACGCGTCCCGCACCGTCGACGGCCGCGGACTCGTACAGCTCTCCGGGGACGCTCTGCAGCGCCGCCAGGTAGAGCATCACGAAGAAGCCCAGCCCCTTCCAGGTGACGAACACCGCCACGACCGGCATCGCCAGCGTGGAGTTGACCAGCCATGACGGGTCGGGTGCGAGGTCGCCCAGCAGCTTGTTGACCAGTCCGTCGGTGCCGAAGAGGAACGACCACACCGCCACCAGGGCCACGCTCGCGGTGACGTACGGCAGGTAGTACGCGGCACGGAAGAAGGAGCGAAGGGGCAGCTTCGCGTTGAGCGCCGACGCCAGCGTCAGGGACAGCAGCACGGTCAGCGGCACGTTGATGACGAGGAAGATGCCGATGTTCACGAAGGACCGCTGCACCACCGGATCGGTGAGCACGTCCGCGTAGTTGGCCAGTCCCACCCACGGTGCGTCCACGTCGGCGCCGGGTGCCGTGAAGTAGAAGCGGTGGAAGGACATCCAGACCGTGTAGCCGAGCGGCACGGCGAAGACCACGAGCAGGAAGAGCGCGTACGGGGAGACGAACAGGGCTCCCAGCGACGGCCGTCGCGGCCGGTGCCCACTGCCCTGCGAGCGCGATATGAGGGGGAGACTCATCGGGGGACCTCAGTATTCGTCAAGGATCTCGGAGATGTCGCGAGAAGCGTCGCGCAGCGCGCCCTCGGGCCTCTCCCGGCCGAAGACGACGGAAGCGGTCCACCTGTCACGCAGCGCCTGCCACACGTCGACGGAGCCGGCGACGCTGGGTACCTCGACCGTGCGGTCGGCCTGTTCGGCGTACTTCCGGTAGCCGGGGTTCTTCTCGAAGTAGGGCGCGTACTCCTCGAGCAGGTGCGGGCGCATCGGCATCTGGCCGGTGTCCTGAAGGAACGCCCCGTCCTGCTTCTTCGACGTCGCGAACTTCAGCACGTCCCAGGCGGTGGCCCGGTTCTCGCAGGCGCTGAACATCGAGACGGACTTCTCGTCCGAGAACGTGCTCGTCTCCTCCAACGACCGTCCCTCGGAGGTCGGCACCGGCACGACGCCCCAGTCGATGCTGTCCTTGTACGCCGCCACGGCCCACGGCCCGGCGATGGTCATCGCGGACTTGCCCGCGGCCATGGCGTCGCCCGGGAAGAGTTCCTGGGGCGCCAGCTTCTCCCGGTAGACCGTGCGCCAGAAGTTCACGACGCGGCGCCCGGCAGGAGTGTCGAACTGCGGCTCGCCGTCCTTCACGAGCTGCTTTCCGCCGCTCTCCGCGATGAAGGACGGGTAGAAGTCGAACCAGGACTGGAAGAACTCGGAACTGGGCGCCGGCCAGATCGCCGCCTTGGCGGCACCGCTGCGGACGATCTTGCGTGAGCTGTCCAGGAAGTCCTCGTACGTGGACAGCTTCGGATGCTCCGGATCCAGACCGGCCTTCTCGAAGTGCTTCTTGTTGTAGAGGATCATCACCGGGTTGCTCTTCCACGGCAGTTGGTAGAACTTGCCGTCCTCCGACCGGTACTGGTCGGCCCGTTCGCCTGTGCGCGAGGTGACGTAGCGCTCGCCGCCCGGGAAGTCGTCGAGCGGGACGAGGCCGGCCTGCTTCTGGAACTGCGGCACCGAGGCGGGCGAGGTGTTGAAGACGAGGCACGCGCTGTTGCCCGCGACGATCGAAGCGCTGAGCGCCTCCTCGGAGGTCTTCCCGGCCGGTATCTGCTGGGCCTTGATGCGCTCTCGCGGATGCGCCCTGTTCCATTCGGCGACCATCTTCTTGCCCCAGGTCACCTCTTGGGCGTTGTTCGACAGCCACACGGTGATCGGGCCACGCGAGGTCGCCGCCGTGGCGCTGTCGGGTCCGGTACGGGCACAGCCGGCGCTCGCGCCCGTCAGCGCGAGTGCCAGCAGCGTCACTGCCGTCTTCCTCAGCAAGGCTCACTCCGTACTGTCGGTCCGGACGCGGGGGGCGCACCCGGAGTCGTGCGGTCCCCGGCGGAGGCGGGGTGGGGCAGTGCCGACCGGACGGGCGCCGGCCGGGCGGGCGCGGGGCCCATCGAGGCGCGCGGCAGCAGTTCGGCCGGGGCGAGTTCGACGTCGTCCGCCCGGCCCGCGGAGACGACCTCGTCCAGCGCTCGGGCGGCGGCCGCGCCCCAGCTGAGGGCGTCCGCCCGCGCGGAGGCCAGCGGCGGATGGGTGTAGGCGGCGAGCGGGGTGTCGTCGTAGCCGACGACCGAGAGGTCTCCCGGCACGGCCAGGCCCAGTTCGTGGGCGACGGCCAGGCCGGCGGTCGCGGACAGGTCGTTGGCGTAGACGATGGCGGTGGGACGCGCGTCGCCGAGGGCCAGAAGTTCGCGGGTCGCCGCCGCGCCGCCGTCCGCGGTGAACCCGCCCGGCAGGACGGGGCCGGGGGTGAGCCCCGCCGCGCGGACGGCCTCCTCCCACGACGCCTGCCGACGGCGGGAGTGCCTGAACTCCTGCGGCCCGGCCACGTGGGCGATGTGCCGGTGCCCCAGCTCCACCAGGCGCGCGACGGCGCCGGTGAAGGCGGGACGGTCGTCCAGGCCGACCGCGCACAAGCCCTGCGCGCAGTCCGGGTCGCCGACCACCACGGCGGGCATGCTCAGGCTCCTGGTGAGAGCCGGCCGGGGGTCGTCGACCCGCATGTCGGTGAGCAGCACGCCGTCGACGCGCCGGTCGGCGGCCAGCCGCTCGTACGCCGCCGCCTCGTCGCCGGGACCGGTGACGTGCAGAACGAGCGAGTCGCCCCTGGGGGAGAGGACCGATTCGACGCCCGCGATGAAGGCGGGGAAGAACGGGTCGGCGCCGATGGCGTCCGTCTCCCGTGTCAGGACGAGGCCGAACGCCCCCGCCTTCCCGTGGGAGAGGGCCTGCGCGGGCCGGCTCGGGCGCCAGCCGAGTTCGGCGGCGGCGGCGAGGATGCGCGCCTTGGTGTCCTTGGCCAGGCCCGGGCGGCCGTTGAGCGCGAACGAGACGGCGCTCGGGGACACGCCGGCGAGTTTCGCCACGTCCGCGATGGTGGGACGCCGGTCTCTTGCTGCCATGGAGCGGGCCTGTCTGTACGTCGGTGTCGCGTGCGCCGGTGCCGTGCTGTCCGGCGTGCGCGAGGGGGGACGGGCACGCCGGACAGCACGGCACCGGCGACGGTGGTTGACCAAATGCGTGGTAGCGGGCGTTACATTGCGTTTAAACCGCTTTAACTCCCGCGCAATGCCTGCACTTAATCGGATGGCCGTGCGAGGTGTCAACGGGTGCGGCGAATCTTCTCCGCCGGGCCCCGGAGCACGCCGGGAGGGCCCGTCCGGCCCGGGGCGTCCGACTGCTCGTGCGCGGCGCGAGTTCGCCCGCTACGGCAGGAGCCGGCGCAGTTCCCCGGCCGTCTCCGGCCCGGCCGGCAGGAACGCCTCCACCGCGAGTTCCGAGACGGTCACGTCCACCGGTGTGTTGAAGGTCGTGATCGTCGAGAGGAACGAGAGCCGGCGGCCCTCGTGCTCGATGACGAGCGGCAGCGCGAAGGGGCTGTCGCCGCCCGCGCTCTCCTCGCCGCCCGGCGGCAGCGGGTACGCCGAGACCTCCTCGTACAGCCGGCGCAGCTCCTCGGACCGGAGCAGTGCGAGCTGCCGCTCCATCTGCCGCAGCAGATGGCCGCGCCACTCCCGGAAGTTGAGGATGCGCGGCGCCAGGCCCTCGGGGTGGAGGGTGACGCGCATGGCGTTGAGCGGCGGCGCGAGCAGCTCGCCGGGGACGCCCTCCAGCAGCATCGCGATGCCGCGGTTGGCCGCGATCACCTCGTACGCGCCGTCGACGGCGAGCGCCGGGTACGGCTCGTAGGCCGTGACCGTCCGCTCCAGGTCGGCACGGAGCGCGTCGAGGGCGGGGGAGCGCGCCGGAGTCGTGGGGTAGTGCGGGGCGTAACCGGCCGCCAGCAGCAGCGAGTTGCGCTCCCTGACGGGGACGTCCAGATGCTCGGCCAGCCGCAGCAGCATGTCGCGTCCGGGCACGGCGCGGCCCGTCTCGACGAAGCTGATGTGGCGGCTGGACGAGTCGGCGCGCAGGGCGAGTTCGAGCTGGCTGAGCCCCGCACGCTCGCGCCAGTGGCGCAGCATCGGGCCCACCGGGCCGCGAGCGGCGCCCTGTCGGCCCTGGGAGCCGGGACCCTCCTCTGGTCCCCTGCCCGTTCCGGCCGAGGGGCCGCGGTCCCGCCCACCTTCGGCCGAGGGGACCGGCCGGGCGTTCGTCATGCGCCGAGTCTACGGCGCGTGCGGTGCCGCGAGCCGTCCGCCGGGCACGGGAGGCAGCCGGCTCCTACGCTGGCGTCAGACCCTCGAGAGAGAAGGAAGCGAGACCCTCATGGCACCAGAACCTCTGAGCCGGCAGCAGACCGAGGAAGCACTGGCCGGACTCACCGGCTGGACGACGGACGGCGAGAGCATCTCGCGCACGTACTCCTTCGCCAAGCACCTGCCGGCCGCGGCCATGGTCGTCCATGTGGCCGCCATCCAGGAGGAGTTGAACCACCACTCGGAGATGAGGCTGGGCTACGGCGAGCTCTCGGTGACGGTGAACACCCACAGCGTCGGTGGGAAGGTGACGGACAAGGACGTCCAACTGGCCCGCCGTATCGAGGAGATCGCCCCCGGGCACGGCGCGAGCTGACCGCGCCCCGCGAGCTGACCGCGCCCGGCTCATCACCGGCAGCCGTACACGAGAGCCGCCTTCGGCCGGACTGCGCCGACCACCGGGTGCGGACGCGCCACGGTCAACAGGCCGGGCCCGGCCGCCGGTCGAGGCGGCCGGGCCGAAGTCCCGTCCTCGCTCTCAGCCCGTCTTCAGGGTGAGGCCGTACTTCTTCAGCGGCTCGCTCACCGGCTGGTAGTACGTCGTGCCTCCGAGGGAGCAGTCGCCCGAGCCGCCGGACGTCGTCCCCTGGGCCTGGTCGCTCGAGATGAACGGGCCGCCGGAGTCGCCGGGTTCGGCGCAGACGGTGCTGCGTGTCAGCCCCTCGACGGTGCCTTCCTCGTAGGTGATGGTGGCCCCGTGCTGCTCGATCGTGCCGCAGCGCCAGCCGCTCGTGGAGCCGGAGCGGCACACGGACGAGCCGGGCGGCATCTGCTGCGACCCGGAGACGGTCACGTTCGCGCCGCCCGTGCCCTTCACGTAAGGCGTCGCCCGCCAGCCGCTGTTGGCCTCGACCCACCCGAAGTCGTCGCCGGGGAACGAGCGGGCCCGCACCGTGCCCTGCGCCGCCCGGTTGTGGCCCGTCGTCTTCGCACCTGCCTTGCCGCAGTGCCCGGCGGTCAGGAAGCCGTCCTTGCCGCCCTTGGTGACGGCGAAGCCGATCGAGCAGCGCGTGGAACCGTTGGAGTAGTACGACTCCCCGCCGCGCAGGTCCTCCGCGTAGAGACGTGGCCGCTCCGCGGACTGCGTCACACGGACGAGTTCCGGAGCCGCGCCGCTCCGGGTGAGGAAGTCCTTGGCGGCGGCGGGCTGCCCCGCCCGTACGAGCACGCTGTTGGACTGCACGTCCACCGCCCACACCGACGTGGCGCGCGGCGCCCGGTTCAGCGCCGTACGGTCCAGGGCCTCCTTGGCGGCCTCCAGCTCGGCGAGGCTGTGCTCGACCACTTCGGCGGTGGCCCCGGCGGCGGTGATGACGCGGGTGTCGCGCCGGTCGGTGGTGGCGACGGTCAGCTTCGAGGTCGATCCGGTGACCCAGGCGCCCCCGTAGCGAGACCCGAGCTTCTTGCGGAGGGTCTTCTCGATTGCCGCGGCCTGCCGCTCGTTGACGAGCCTGGTCCTGGCCTGGGACGTGGTGATGCCCAGGTCGCGGCTGATGCTCTTGAGCATCCCGGGGGCCACCTCGGGGGCCGGGGCGGTGCCGCCGGTGGGCGACTGCCCGGGGGGAGAGGGCTCCGCGGCGGCGGGCAGGGAGCCGATGGCGAGGGCGCCGACGGCCATGGCCGTGGCGGCGAGGACAGGGACCTTACGGGGCATGCGCTCTCCTCGTTCGCTGGTGCACGGGCGTGACCGGCCCATGCTTCAGCGTCCGGCGGCGGTGCGGGCGGCACCACCCGTGCGTGGACCAGATGGGCGCACCCGCGGGCGCCGGTGGCGGCCTGGCCGCCACCGGCGCCCGCTGACGGCAGGTCGCCGCCCGCGCGGGCCGGGACCCGCGTCCCGCCCCGGACCCGCGTCCCGCCTACTTCGGCGGCATCAGAACCGAGTCGACGATGTGCACGGTGGCGTTGGCCGTCTTCACGTCGCCACAGCCCACGGCGGCCTTGCCGTTGACCTTGTAGGAGTCGCCGGATCCGCTGGTGGTCAGTTCCTCCTTCGCCAGCGTCGGGTACGAGCCGTCGGCCAGCTTCGCCTTGTCCAGCGGCTCACCCACCACGTGGTAGGTGAGGATCTTGGTCAGGGTCTTCTTGTCGGCGAGCACCTTCTCCAGGTCGGCCTTCGGGATCTTGTCGAAGGCGGCATTGGTCGGCGCGAACACCGTGATGTCCTTCGAGCTGTTCAGGGTGTCGACGAGCCCGGCCTTCTTGACCGCGCTCACCAGGGTCGACAGTTCGGGATTGTTGCTCGCGGCAGTGGCGACCGGGTCCTGGGCCATGCCCTTGAAGCTGCCCTTGCCGGTCTTGGGAACCGCCGCGCAGGCGGAGCCGAACTCGCCGCTCGCAGCCTCCGGCTTCTTCGGCTCCGAGTCCTTCGGCGCGGACTTCTCCTTGTCCGACGCCTTCTCGCCGCCGCCGCTGTCGCTCGAACAGGCGGCGACCCCCATGGGCAGCAGGGCGAGGGCGGAGACGGCGACGAGCGTACGGCGGATGCGTGAGGTGTTCATGGTGTTCTCTCCTGGGGTTCGGGAACTCCGTCGGAGTCCCTGAGTCGGTTGACGGGCGGTCTGTGGGAGCTCGGTGGGATCAGGTCACGTCGACCACCACCGAGTGCCGTCCGGTCGCGCCGTCGGGAACCGTCCCGACGCGTTCGGCGGTCTGTGTCACGCCGCGCCCGTCCGTCGCCCGCACCTGGAGCCGGTGGCTGCCCGGGGTGGCCCGCCATTCCCAGACCCACTGCCGCCAGGTGTCGCGGCTGTCCTCCTCGGCCAGGGCCGCCTTGCGCCATGGGCCGTCGTCGACGCGCACCTCCACGCGTTCGATGCCCCTGTGCTGTGCCCACGCGACGCCGGCGACCCGCACCCTGCCGGGCCGCACGGAGGCGAGCGGCTTGGGCGTGTCGATCCGGGACTGCGTCTTCACCGGCGCCTCGCGGGCCCAGTCGCGCTTGACCCAGTACACGTCGTAGTCGTCGAAGGTCGTCAGCTCCAGGTCGCGCAGCCACTTGCAGGCCGACACGTAGCCGTAGAGCCCGGGTACGACCATGCGGACGGGGAAGCCGTGCTCGAAGGGCAGCGGCTCGCCGTTCATGCCGACCGCGAGGAGCGCGTCCCGGCCGTCCATGACGGTCTCGACCGGACTGCCCAGCGTCATGCCGTCCACCGAACGGGCCACCAGCTGGTCCGCCGGCCCGCCGCGGGACGGCGGCCGCACCCCGGCCTCCCGCAGCAGATCTGCCAGGGGCACGCCGAGCCAGCGCGCGTTGCCCGCGTAGGACCCGCCGACCTGGTTCGAGACGCAGGTGAGCGTGATATGCCGCTCGATCAGCTTCCGGTCCAGCAGGTCGTCGAAGGCCAGCGTCAACGGACGGCGCACACCGCGCCCGTGGACGCGCAGCCGCCATCCCGCCACGTCGACGCGGGGGACGGTCAGCGCGGTGTCCACGCGGTAGAAGTCCTTGCCGGGCGTGACGAACGGTTCCACCCCGTCGATCCCGAGGTCGGCCCCGCGCGGTACCGGTGCGGCACGCGAGGCGGGCGCGGGAAGCACGACGGACGACCGGGAGGCGGCGGCCCGCGCACGCCGCGAACCGTTGAGGCGGCGGCCGAGCAGCCCCGCTCCCGCCGAACCCGCGAGGACCGCCCCTGCCGTGACGGCGAAACCGCGCCGGTCGAAGGAGGCCGCTGAGGCCGGACGCCCGGCGTCCCCCGCGGAGGTGCCCGGGCCGCCCGGCGCGGCGGGCTCGGGGTCGGTGAACTCCCGGGCGGGCGACGGCACTTCGGTCAGCCGGGCCGCGAGGAGCAGCAGCACACCGGCGCCCGCAAGAGCGCCCAGCGCCGACGGGACCGCCGCCGCCGGCCCGGCCTCCGGCCGTTCCAGGGCGGCCGCGGCCCCGGCCGCTCCGAAGGCGAGCACTCCCGCGGCACCCGTGCGCGGACGCCGCAGCGAGAGCAGGCCGAGGGACAGGGCGGACAGCACCAGCAGCGCCACGATGCCCAGTTGGAGTGCGAGCTTGTCCTGATCGCCGAAGGTGCGGATCGCGAAGTCCTGCACCGCGGCCGGGGTCCGGTCGATGACGGCGCCGCCGACCGCGGTCAGCGGGCTCGCCTCCGGACGCACGGCCACCGACGTCAGCTCGGCGACGGCCAGCGCCGCGACACCTGCCGAGAGGCCCCCGGCCATGCCCAGCACGGCGCGCAGCCCTCGAAGTCGGCGCCGTCCCCCGTCGGGGCGGACGGCGCCGGCGGAGACCGGCTCCGGGGTGTTGTCCGCGGCCGTGTTCGCCGTCGTCTTCGCGGTCGTCTCTCGGTCGGTGGTCACATCCCGCATTCGGGGCACGGGGGCGCCGGGATTGGTCCGGCTGGGGGAAATCCCGCAGTTCAGGCCGCCGAGAAGAAAGCTCCGCACGCGACCAAGCCGCCGCTCCGCGGGCTCCGAAGCACCCCGAGAGGGATTGTTCGCGGGCTACGTGAGGAGCGGCATGGCAAGCGGCAGCGACGGGGTCTGCGGCGGTCGCCGGATCGCCGTGGTGGGCAGCGGAGTTGCGGGCCTGACGGCCGCACACGTGCTCCGGCGCACCGACTCGGTCTCACTGTTCGAAGCGGACGATCGCCTCGGCGGGCACGCGCACACCCATGACGTCCCGTATGCGGACGGCCGCTTGCGGCAGATCGACTCCGGATTCATCGTCCACAACGAGCGCACGTATCCGCTGCTGCTGCGTCTCTTCCGTGAACTCGGCGTCCCCACGCAGGAGTCCGAGATGAGCATGTCGGTGCGGTGCCGGGGCTGCGGCCTCGAATACGCGGGTGCGCGCGGGCTCCGCGGCGTGTTCGCCCAGCCCCGGAACGCCGCCCGCCCCCGCTTCCTGCGGATGCTCGCGGAGATCCCCCGATTCCACCTGCGGGCCCGGCGGGTGCTGGAGCGGGCCGGGGGCAAGGACGGCGAGAGCGACGAAGACGCCGTCACCCTGGGCGAGTTCCTCTCCCGCGGCGGCTTCTCCCCGTACTTCGTCTCGCACTTCACGACCCCGCTGGTCGCCGCAGTCTGGTCCTGCGACCCGGCCACGGCGCTGCGCTACCCGGCCCGCTATCTGTTCCGCTTCCTCGACCACCACGGCATGCTGAGCGTCGGCGGGTCGCCCTCGTGGCGCACGGTCACCGGCGGCTCGCGCACCTACGTGGAGCGGATCGCCAAGCAGCTCACGGCAGTTCACACCTCGACATCGGTGCGCGCAGTGCGCCGATACCCCGACGGCGCCGAGGTCGTCACCGAGGACGGGACCGCGCACCGCTTCGACGCGGTCGTGATGGCCACCCACGCCGACCGCGCTCTGCGACTGCTCGCCGACCCGACCGACAGGGAACGGCAGGTACTCGGCGCGTTCCGCTACTCCCGCAACCCCACGCTGCTGCACACGGATCCGTCGGTGCTCCCGCGGGCCCGCGGAGCCCGCGCCTCGTGGAACTACCTGATGCCCTCCTGCCGTTCGGCCGCGGGATCGGTCCGCATCAGCTACGACATGAAGCGGCTCCAGCGCCTGGACGGCCCGGAGCACCCGCTGGTCACCCTGGGCGGCGGGGAAAGCGTGGACCAGGCTTCGGTGCTGGCCCGGATGGTCTACGAACACCCCGTCTGCACGCCGGAGTCGGTGGCGGCGCAGCACCGTCTGCCCGAACTCTCCTCCGCCGTGACCGCTTTCGCGGGTGCCTACCACGGCTGGGGCTTCCACGAGGACGGTTGCCGCTCGGGCGTGGCCGCCGCCGCGGCGCTGGGGGTGCGGTGGTGAGCCCGCGCAGGGAAAGTCAGGGCCCGCCGGGTGAAGGAGCCCTCTACCACTGCCTGGTGACGCACACCCGCAGCCATCCGCTGCGTCACACGGTGCGGCACCGCACCTACATGTGGCTCGCGGACATCGACCGGTTGCCGCGCCTGCCACGCCCGCTGCGTCCGCTTGCCCGCTTCGAGAGCCGCGACCACTTCGGCGGCGGCGCCCCGACCATCCGGGCCGGGCTGGAGCGGTTCCTCGCCGCACGCGGAGTCGGCGCGCCGACCGGGCAGGTACTGATGCTCACCAACGCCCGGGTCCTGGGCCATGTGTTCAACCCGCTCACGCTGTACTGGTGCCACCGCGCCGATGGCCGGCGTACCTGCGTGGTGGCGGAGGTGCACAACACCTACGGCGAACGCCACTGCTACCTGCTGCACCCCGACGAGGACCAAGTGGCCACCACCGGCAAGGAGTTCTACGTCTCGCCGTTCTTCCCCGCCGACGGCGCCTACCGGATGCAGCTGCCGGAGCCCGGCGAGGAGCTGCGGCTGACGGTCCGTCTGGACCGCGCGGGACGCAGCCCGTTCACCGCGACCGTGCGGGGACGGAGACGCCCCGCCACCACGGCCGGAATACTCCGGACAGCGCTCCGGCACCCCTGGCCGACAGCCGCCGTGTCCATCGCGATCCGGCTGCACGGGATCCGCCTGTACCTGCGCGGACTGCCCGTCCGTCCCCGACCCCGTCATCCGAGTCAGGAGGGCCTGGGGTGAGCTTGTACCCACCGTCCGAATCCGCGCGGCCCGGACTGCCCGTCGAAGCCGCGCAGTCCGCCCCCGGCGCCGCCGACCCGCCGCGCTGGCCCGACATCACCCGTGAACCGCCGCCCGCGCCCGTACGCACCGCCGTCGCGGGCCGGATCGTGCGCGGCGCCCTGGAGCGTCTGCCCCTGCGGGTGAGGACACCCGCCGGTGAGGTCCTCGGCCGGGGCGGGCCGCTGCTCCAACTGCACGACCCCGACGCCTTCTTCCGCCGGATCGGCCGCGCCGGGCTCATCGGCTTCGGGGAGTCCTACATGGCGGGGGAGTGGGACGCGCCCGACCTCGTCGGCGTGCTGACCGTCCTGGCCGGGCACGTCGGCGACCTCGTACCGCCGGGCCTGCAGCGGCTGCGCGGGCTGTGGGCGCGCCGGCACCCCGCACGTCAGCGCAACACGGAAGGCCGCGCACAGGAGAACGTCCACCACCACTACGACCTGTCCAACGAGCTCTTCGCGCTCTTCCTCGACGAGACGATGAGCTACTCCTCCGCGCTCTTCCGCGGCCTGCCCGCTTCCCGGTCCGACCTCGCGGCCGCCCAGCGCCGGAAGATCGACCGGCTGCTGGACCTCGCCGAAGTCGGCCCCGGTACACGGCTGCTGGAGATCGGCACCGGCTGGGGCGAACTGGCGCTGCGCGCCGCCGAGCGGGGAGCGCACGTCGTCACCACCACCCTCTCCGCCGAGCAACTGGCCCTGGCCCGCGAGCGGATACGCGAAGCCGGCCACCAGGAGCGGGTGACCCTGCTGCTGCGCGACTACCGGCAGCTGACCGGCTCCTACGACGCCGTCGTCAGCGTCGAGATGATCGAAGCCGTGGGCGCGGAGTTCTGGCCCGTCTACTTCGAGACCGTCGACCGGCTGCTGGCGCCCGGCGGACGGGCGGCCCTCCAGGCCATCACCATGCCGCACGAGCGGATGCTGGCAACCCGGCGTACCTACACCTGGATCCAGAAGTACGTCTTCCCCGGCGGCTTCCTGCCCTCGCTCGACGCCCTCACCCGCACGGCGCGGGACGCGACGGGGCTGCGCCTGGCGCGGCAGGACGCCTTCGGACCGCACTACGCGGAGACGCTGCGGCTGTGGCGGGAGCGGTTCACGGAACGCGCCCCCGACGTCGCGGCCCTCGGCTTCGACTCCACCTTCGAGCGGATGTGGACCTTCTACCTCGCCTACTCCGAGGCGGGGTTCCGCTCCGGCTACCTCGACGTGAGGCAGCTGCTGCTCACCCGTCCCGACGACACCGCGGATCCCGCGAACGAGGAGAGCGCATGAACCCGGACGGTGCCGCACAACGCCTCTCACCCCTGCTCCGCGCGGTGCTCGGCAACCCTCTGCCCGTCCGGCTGCGCGCCTGGGACGGCAGCGGGACCGCCCCCGGCGAGGCGGCCGAAGACGCAGCCGTCGTAGTGCTCCGTTCGCCGCGCGCACTGCGCCGGCTGCTGTGGCAGCCCGGCGAACTCGGCCTCGCCGAGGCGTACATCACCCAGGACCTGGACGTCGAGGGCGAGTTGGCCGACGCACTGCGCACCGTCCGGGGCACCGTGCGGTCACGCGGTCCCCGCCCGACCCGGCTGAGCACGGGCGACCGTGCCCGCGCGCTGGTCACACTGCTGCGGCTGGGCGCCGCGGGCCCCCGGCCTCCCGTGCCCGCCCTCCGGGCCAGCCCGGCCGGACGGCTGCACAGCCGCGCCCGCGACCGCGCCGCGATCAGCCACCACTACGACCTGCCCAGCGACTTCTACGCCCTGTTCCTGGATGCGTCGATGGCGTACTCCTGCGGCTACTGGCGGCGCCCCGGCGACCCCGCGTACGGCCTCGCCGACGCCCAGCACGACAAGCTCGATGCCGTCTGCCGCAAGCTGGGCCTGCGCCCCGGGGACACCCTTCTGGACGTCGGGTGCGGCTGGGGCTCGCTCACCGTGCACGCCGCGCGTCATCACAAGGCCCGGGTCACGGCCGTCACCCTGGCACGGGAGCAGGCGGAGACCGTGACCCGGCGGGTCCGTGCGGAGGGCCTGGAGGAACTGGTCGACGTGCAGTTGCGCGACTACCGCGACATCCCACCGGGTACGTACGACGCGGTCGCCGTCATCGAGATGGGCGAACACGTCGGCGACGCCGAATACCCCGCGTTCGCCGACTCGTTGCGCGCGATGCTCCGCCCGCGCGGCCGGGTGCTCGTCCAGCAGATGTCCCGGGGGAGTGTCGCCCCGGGCGGCGGCGCCTTCATCGAGAGCTACATCGCCCCCGACATGCACATGCGTCCGCTCGGCGACACCGTCTCGCTCCTGGAGAGGGCCGGTCTGGAGGTCCGGGGGGTGGAGTCGCTGCGCGAGGACTACGTGCGCACCGTCGCGGCCTGGCACCGGACCCTGGAGGAGCGGCGGGCCGAAGTGGTGCGGCTGGCGGGCGAGGAGACCGCCCGCGTGTGGCGGCTGTACCTGGCGGGAGGGATGCTCGCCTTCGAGGAGGGACGGATGGGCGTGGACCAGATCCTGGCCGTGCGCGCCGACGCCGACGGCCGCAGCGGAATGGCAGGGGGCGTCAGGTGAGCGGCTTCCCGTGGGGCCACTTCTGGCTGAACCTTGCCGCGTCCGGCGGCGCGGCCCTCGCGGTCATGCTGGCCACCTTCGGCGTCGCCGTCGTCAAGGGAGTGCACCGCGTCGTCGACGTGGCCTGGGGGCTCGCCTTCACCGCCGTCGCCCTGCTCACCTTCGTGCTCTCCGACGGGCAGGGCCACGACGGGCGGCGGCTGATCGTGACGGTGCTGACGGCGGCCTGGGGACTGCGGCTCGCCGGGCACATCGCGCTGCGCGGCCGGGGCCACGGCGAGGACCCGCGGTACGCGCGGATGCTGGCGAAGGCCCCCGGCAACCCGGACCTGTACGCCCTGCGCATGGTGTATCTGCTCCAGGGCGCACTGGTCTGGCTGGTCTCGCTGCCGGTGCAGGCCGCGCAGTACCTGCCCGGCCCGATGAACGCCCTCGCGGCCCTCGGTGTGACGGCCTGGCTGACGGGCTTCTTCTTCGAGACCGTCGGCGACGCCCAGCTCGCCCGCTTCAAGGACGATCCCGGCGCACGCGACCGGAACGGCTTCCGCGTCATGGACCGCGGCCTGTGGAGGCTCACCCGGCACCCGAACTACTTCGGGGACTTCATGGTCTGGTGGGGGCTCTACCTGCTGGCCTGCGGCGACTGGGCAGTCGCCGCGGCGGCCGTCGTCTCCCCCGTGGTGATGAGCCTGCTGCTGACCGTGGGGAGCGGGAAGCGGCTGCTGGAGCGGCAGTTGGCGGACCGCCCCGGGTACGCCGCGTACGCCGCCCGTACCAGCGGCTTCTTCCCGATGCCTCCCCGAGCGCGGGACGGCACCGCACAGCACTGAGCCCCGGGCCCGGCACGGACCCGGGGCCCCAGGGCCCTCAGGCCCCCGGCAGCTCCACCAGGGCGAGCGGCTCGCTCGTCGGCCGGCGTGAACCGCCCGCCGGCTCGACGGTGATGCCCATGGCGGACGCCTCGCCGACGCCGCCCTCCATCAGCACGGCGTCGCTGCCGCCGGCCGACTCCATCAGCCCGGCGGAGCGCATCTTCTCCCCGTCGGCGAACCACAGTTGGTAGACCTTGCCGTCGGGCGGCGCCGCCATCCCGGAGGCGAGGAAAGCGGCCCGGTCGCGGTCCCGGGAGACGACGACGGCGCCCGTGGCGCCGCCCGGCAGCGCGCTCCGGCCGGTCGTCCTCGCATCCGGCGCGGCCAGCACCCGGGCCAGCTCCGCCTGCTGCTGCCGCGTCTGCTCCGCCTGTTCGCGGGCGTTGCGGGCCGACTCGTACTGCCACACGGCGATGCCGCCGAACGCGGCCGCCGCGGCGAGACAGGCCGCGAGCGCGAAGCGGGGCAGCGCACGCAGGCCCGGGGACGTTCCGCCTCCGCGCGGGCCCTCCGCCCCTGGCCGCCCGCCGTGCTTCAGCCTCGGGGGCTCCTGGCGGACCTCGGCGATCCGGCGCAGCACCCGGTCGCGCATCTCGGGCGGCGCCGGTGCCGAGACAGCGAGACCCAGCCGTACGGCCGTGGCCTTCAGCTCCGCGACCTCCCCGTCGCAGGAAGGGCATGCGGCGAGGTGCTGCTCGAACTCCTCGCGTTCGGCCTCCGGCAGCGCGTGCAGGGCGTACGCGCCCGTCAGCGTGTGCAGTTCGGCGCCGGCCCTCACGCCGTCACCCCCAGGCAGTCGCGCAGCCGGATCAGCCCGTCCCGGAGCCGGGTCTTCACGGTGCCGAGCGGCTGCGCGAGCAGTTCGGCGACCTCGCGGTAGGTCAGGCCCCGGTAGTAGGCGAGGACCACCGACTGGCGCTGGAGCTCGGTCAGGGTGCGCAGGCACCTGCGGACCTGTTCGCGTTCCAGCCTCGCCTCGACGGCCTCCGTGACCTCGTCGAACGCGGGTGTCTGGTCGAGCAGCGCGGCCCGGTGCTCGCGGTCCGAGGTCGCCTGTGCCGAGCGCACCCGGTCCACGGCCCGCCGGTGGGCGAAGGTCATCACCCACGACATGGCGCTGCCCTTGTCCGGCTGGAACTGCGCGACCGTACGCCACACCTCCACCAGCACCTCCTGGGCGACCTCCTCGGACTGCGCCGGGTCGCGCAGCACGCTCCTCACCAGCCCGAGCACGGGGCCGGCGATCTGGTCGTAGACCTCGGCGAAGGCGTCCTGGTCGCCGCGTGCGACCTCCGTCAGCAGCTCGGCCAGGTCGGGCCCGGCCCCGCCCTCCGTACCGGCGACGTGCACGGCCTCGTTCACGGTGCGCCACCGTCCTCCCGCTCGGGGACGCGAGGCGCGCACATGGGCGGGGCGCCGGCCGCCTGGATACGGTGCCGCGCGGAACGGCGGAGCCTGGCCGTGGTCATGGTTCCTCCCGGGATGTGTCCACAGAGGTGCTTCGTGGCCGCGGTCCCGCCGGATTGGTCCGGGAACCAGATGGTGACGAGCGGCCGGCGCGGGGCGCGGTCGCGACCGCGCCCCGCGCCGGCGGCCCTCAGCCGGTGAAGTGCATCGAGTCCGGGTCGGGCCCCAGCCGGGTGCCGGAGTCGAGGGCGGCGACGGCCTCCAGGTCCCCCGCGTCCAGCTCGAAGTCGAAGACGTCGATGTTCTCCCTGATGCGGGCGGGCGTGACGGACTTCGGGATCACGACGTTGCCCACCTGGAGATGCCAGCGCAGGACCACCTGAGCCGCCGTCTTGCCGTGCTTCTCGGCGACCGCCTTCAGCGCCGGCTCCTGGAGGAGCTCCTTGCCCTGGCCCAGCGGGGACCACGCCTCCGTCGCGATGCCGTGGTCCGCGTGGAACGCGCGCAGAGCGCTCTGCTGGAGATGCGGGTGGAGCTCGACCTGGTTGAGGGCCGGGACGGTGCCGGTCTCCTCCAGCAGCCGCCGCAGGTGCGGCTCGTGGAAGTTCGAGACGCCGACGGCCTTCGCCCTGCCCTCCGCGTAGATCTTCTCGAACGCCTTCCAGGTGTCCACGTACGTGCCGGTGTCCGGCATGGGCCAGTGGATGAGGTAGAGGTCGACGTAGTCCAGGCCGAGCCGCTCCAGCGAAGCGTCGAACGCGCGCAGCGTGGAGTCGTGGCCCTGGTCGGAGTTCCACAGCTTGGTCGTCACGAAGATGTCCTCGCGCGGCACGCCGGACGCGGCGATGCCCCGGCCGGTGCCGCGCTCGTTCTCGTAGACGGCCGCCGTGTCGATGCTGCGGTAGCCCGCTTCGAGCGCCGTGCCCACGGCGCGCGCCGCCTCGTCGTCGGGCACCTGCCAGACGCCGAAGCCGAGCTGCGGCATGGCGCTGCCGTTGTTGAGGGTGATGGCGGGAACGTTGCTCACGAGCGTTCGTCCTCACGTCGAGTCGGTCAGTGGTTCGAGGTCCTTCTTCCACATGACTCAACGATCATCCGCGGCGGGGCATTCCTGTTGGGCCGTGAGCACCCCCACCTGCGGTCAGTGCTGGTACAGGGCTTCGATCTCCACCGCGTAAGCGGTCTCGATCGCCTTCCGCTTCAGCTTCAGGGACGGGGTGACGAAGCCGTGCTCCTCGGTGAACTGCGCGGCCAGTATCCGGAAGGTCCTGATCGATTCGGCCTGCGAGACCTGCGTGTTGGCGGCCACCACGGCCCGGCGCACCTCGGTCTCGAGGTCCGGGTCGCGCACCAGTTCCTGCGCCCGCATCTCCGGCTTCTCCCGCATCGCCAGCCAGTGCGTGACGGCGTCGGGGTCGAGGGTGACGAGAGCCGAGACGTACGGGCGGTCGTTGCCGACGACGATGCACTGGGCGACCAGGGGGTGCGCGCGGACGCGTTCTTCCAGGACGCCGGGGGAGACGCTCTTGCCGTTCGAGGTGACCAGGATCTCCTTCTTGCGCCCCGTGATCGTCAGGTAGCCGTCCTCGTCGAGCGAGCCGAGGTCGCCGGTCGCGAGCCAGCCGTCGTGCAGCGCTTCGTCGGTGCCCTTGGGGTTGTTGAGGTAGCCCTGGAAGACCTGGCCGCCGCGGAGCCAGACCTCCCCGTCGTCGGCGATGTGCACCGTCGTTCCGGGCAGGGGCTGGCCGACGGTGCCGAACTTGGTCTTGTCGGGCGGGTTGACGCAGGCTCCGGCGCTGGTCTCCGTCAGGCCGTAGCCCTCGTAGATGCGCATGCCGATGCCGTCGAAGAAGAGCCCGAGGCGCCGCTCCATCGCCGAGCCGCCCGACATCGCCGAGTGGCAGCGTCCGCCCATGGCGTCGCGGAGCTTGCTGTAGACGAGGGTGTCGAAGAGCTGGTGCTTGATCCGCAGGGCCGGGCTCGGGCCGGGTCCCGTGCGGAAGGTCTTGTGCTCGACCGCCTCCGCGTAGCGCACCGCCACGTCCACCGCCTTCTCGAACGGGCCGAGTTTGCCCTCGAGTTCGGCCTTGCGGCGCGACGCCTGGAAGATCTTCTCGAACAGGTGCGGCACGGCGAGCATGAACGTCGGCTTGAACGACTCCAGGTCCGGCAGCAGCGCCTCGGCCGCCATGACGGGCTGGTGCGCCAGTTTCAGCTTCGCGCGGACGCACACCAGCTGCACCATCCGCCCGAAGACGTGCGCGAGCGGCAGGAAGAGCAGCAGCGAGGGCGGTTCGCCCGGCTTGGAGCTGAAGACCTTCTGGTAGCGGTGGATCAGGGCGTCGGAGTCGGCGAGGAAGTTCGCGTGCGTGAGCACGCAGCCCTTGGGGCGTCCCGTCGTGCCCGAGGTGTAGATGATCGTGGCCGTCGAGTCCGGGGTGACGGCGAGCCGGTGGCGGTGGACGATGTCGTCGTCGAGGTGGGTGCCGGCGGCCATGAGTTCCTTCTCCGCCTGCGCGTCCAGCTGCCACAGCCGCTTCAGGCGCGGCAGCCGGTTGATCACGGAGCCCACCGTCATGGCGTGGTCCTCGTGCTCGACGATGGCCGCGGCGACCTCCGCGTCGTGCATCATCCAGCAGACCTGCTCGGCGGAGGAGGTGGGGTAGATGGGCACGACCTGGGCGCCGATGGACCACAGCGCGAAGTCGAGGAGGGTCCACTCGTAGCGCGTGCGGGACATCAGGGCGACCCGGTCCCCGAAGCGGATCCCCTCGGCCAGCAGCCCCTTGGCCATGGCCAGTACCTGGTCGCGGAACTCGGCGGCGGTCACGTCCTGCCACTGGCCTGCTGAATCCTTACGGCACAGCGCGACCCGGTCGGGGTCCTCGGTGGCATAGTCGAAAACGGCGTCAGCCAGCCCCCCAACTTGGGGCGTGGGCGCCACAGCCGGGACGGTGAACTCGCGCAATGGTTCTGCTCCTCGACATGCAGTGCACAGCTGTATTGCACAGCGCGAGCGACCGTATCCGATGAAACGGCTGGTGGGGAGGGGTGCTGTTTCCAACAAGCCTGGCATTTGCGGGCATTCCGGAAACTCGTTCCCAGGTTGTTGCACCCCGCGCGACGTTTCTGCACTGAACCTCCCCGAGTAAACCGGTCGCTCAGTACGCGTGACGAGGGCAAGCCGCGAACCCCCCGGCGCGGGGCGAATCGCCCCCGCCGGGCGCCGTGCCGCCGGGCTTCCGCGCACACCGGATACGGCGAACGCTCCCCGGCGCCGTGACGCATCACACCGCACGGACCATGCCGCAGGGGCCTCTCCGCGCTCCGGGGGCACCGGCCGCGCCGATACGATCTCCGGGGATGCACCGCGCCTTTCCGGTGCACACGGCCCGTACGGCGAATGCGTCCGTACGCAGCAGCCGCATTTTCAGAGGGAGTTCCTTGCACCGCCTGGCACGACTGGCCGACCCCTACATCGCACTGCTTCTCGGCACCGTCCTCCTCGCCGTCCTCCTGCCGGCGAGCGGCGGCGCCGCCACGGCTCTCGGATGGGGCACCAAGGCCGCCGTCGGGCTCATCTTCTTCCTCTACGGCGCCCGGCTCTCCTCGCGGGAGGCGCTGCAGGGCGTCCGGCACTGGCGGCTCCATCTGACGGTCGTCGCCTGCACCTTCGCCGTCTTCCCGCTGCTGGGACTGGCGACGCACGGGCTCGTGCCGTACGTGCTGACGCCGGAGCTCCAGGCGGGGCTGCTCTTCCTGTGCCTGGTGCCGTCCACCGTCCAGTCCTCCATCGCCTTCACCTCCGTCTCGCGCGGCAACGTGCCCGCGGCCATCTGCGCCGGGACGTACTCCAGCCTCATCGGGATGGCCGCGACGCCGCTCCTGGCGGCCTGGCTGATCGGCGGCCACGCCGCGATCGGCGCCGACGCGCTGGTGGGCATCGTCTGCCAACTCCTCGCGCCGTTCCTGGCCGGGCAGTTGCTGCGGCGCTGGATCGGCGGCTTCCTCACGCGCCGGCGGCGCGTCCTCGGCGCCGTCGACCGGGGGTCGGTGCTGCTGGTCGTCTACACGGCCTTCAGCCAGGGCGTCGTCGAGGGGATCTGGGGGCAGATCACGCCGCTGCGGATGACCGCCCTCGTCGGCGTGGAGGCCGCGCTGCTGGCTCTGATGCTGGCGCTCACCTGGTACGGCTCGGGCAGGCTGGGCTTCGCCCGCGAGGACCGTGTGGTGACCCTCTTCGCCGGATCCAACAAGTCGCTGGCCGCCGGACTGCCCATGGCCAGCGTCCTCTTCGGGGCGCACGCCGCGCTGGCCGTGCTTCCGCTGATGCTCTTCCACCAGATGCAGCTGATCGTCTGCGCGTTCGTCTCCCGCCGCTGGGCGGCCGGGGCACCGCAGGTGCGCGCCTCGGGAGGGGCCAGGCGGGCAGACGGCGAGAGTCCGTCGCTCACGTACAGCAAGTAGGACTCCCGGCCGGGCGCTCGGGCAGCCGCGCCTGCCGGGCCCGGCGTTCCGCTGCCGTCGCCCGCCCGGGGGCCGCGCGTCTCACTGGGGCACGCGTTCTCCCCGTCCGGCGGATCGAGGAACGCCCCTGTCCGCAATGTGCGGAAGGGTGGGCGCCATGACCGACCAGACCTGGAATCCCCTGCTCCGGGAACAGATCGACTGGCACTGGAGCAACCACCTGCGCCCCCGCCTCGACGGGCTCACCGACGACGAGTACACCTGGGAGCCGGCGCCCGGCTGCTGGAGCGTACGGCCGCGCGGCACGGGCACCGCACCCGTGCAGGCCGGCTCCGGCGCCATGACCATCGACTTCGCCGTGCCGGAGCCCGACCCGGCGCCCCTCACGACGATCGCCTGGCGGCTGGGGCACGTCATCGTCGGCGTGCTCGCGGTGCGCAACGCCGCGCACTTCGGCCGCGCGCCCGCCGACTACCAGTCCTTCGACTACGCGGCGACCGCCGACGAGGCACTGGCCCAGCTCGACGCCGAGTACGCCGCGTGGCGGGCCGGAGCCGAGTCCCTCGGGGAGTCCGGTCTCATGCGCCCGTGCGGCGCCGCCGAGGGACCGTACGCCGAGCGTCCGCTGGCCGCCCTGGTGCTGCACATCAACCGCGAGCTGACCCACCACCTCGCGGAGGTCTGCCTGCTCCGCGACCTCTACGCCCACACCCGCCGGCCGTCCCGCCAGGAGGCGAACTGACATGGCCCGAGACATCCAGATCACCGTCGACTGCGCCGACCCGGCCGCGCTGTCCGCCTTCTGGGCCGAGGCACTCGGCTACCGGCTTCAGGACCCGCCCCCGGGCTACGACACGTGGGACCAGGCCCTCGAAGCCCTGGGCGTACCGCCCGAGAAGCGCAACGACGCCTCCGCGGTGGTGGACCCGGACGGCTCCGGGCCGCGCCTGTTCTTCCAGCGGGTGCCGGAGGGCAAGCAGGTCAAGAACCGCGTCCACCTGGACGTGCGGGCCGCTCCCGGACTGGAGGGCGAGGCGCGGATGGCGGCCCTGGAGGAGGCGGCCGAGCGGCTCCTCGCCCACGGCGCCGTACGGCTCGCGCGCCATGAGCCGGATCCCCCTCTCGGCGCCGGCTTCATCATCATGGCCGACCCCGAGGGCAACGAGTTCTGCCTGGACTGAACAGCGGCCGGCTGCGCGGGAGGAGCGGCCGCGGGCAGGAGGGACCACGGGGAGGCAGGGCCCGGCCGACGCAGGGGGCGCCTCCCGCCGGCCGGGCCCTTTTCCCGTGCAGCAGGCGAGACCGTCAGGCCCAGCCGGCTGTTGTGCGCAGAGCAAGCCGGTGCTCACCTGCGTACACGTTCATCGAAGCGCCGCGGAGGAAGCCGATGAGCGTCAGTCCGCTCTCCGCGGCCAGGTCCACCGCCAGCGACGACGGTGCGGAGACGGCGGCCAGGACCGGGATCCCGGCCATCACCGCCTTCTGCGCGAGTTCGAACGAAGCGCGCCCCGACACCATGAGGACGCACTCGCGCAGAGGCAGCCTCCCCTGCTGGAGCGCCCGTCCGACGATCTTGTCGACGGCGTTGTGCCGGCCCACGTCCTCCCGCAGGTCCAGGAGCTCCCCCTCGGGCGTGAAGAGGCCCGCGGCGTGCAGGCCGCCCGTCCGGTCGAAGACCCGCTGGGCCTCCCGCAGCCGGTCCGGCATGGCGGAGAGCACCTCGGGTTCGAGGCGCACGGGAGCGTCCTGCGGGTCCTCCACGGACCAGCGGGCGGTCGTGCGCACGGCGTCGAGGCTGGCCTTGCCGCACAGCCCGCACGAGGAGGTGGTGTAGACGTTGCGTTCGAGAGCGATGTCGGGGACGGCGACGCCCGGCGCGAGACGGACGTCGACGACGTTGTAGGTGTTGAGGCCCTCGTCGGTGGCGCCCGCGCAGTAGACGATGTTCGCCAGTTCGTCCGCCGCGCCGAGCACGCCCTCGCTGACGAGGAAGCCCGCGGCCAGCGCGAAGTCGTCCCCCGGCGTCCGCATGGTGATGGCGAGCGGCTTGCCGTTCAGCCGGATCTCCAGCGGCTCCTCGGCGACGAGGGTGTCGGGGCGCGTGCTGACCGCCCCGTCGCGGATGCGCAGCACGCGCCGTCGCTCTGTGACCCGTCCCATTCGATCAGTCCCGTCGGTGAGTCCGTCAGTGGCCGGTCCGGCCGGTTCCCCGGGTGCGGTGGAGCCGCTGACCGGCCGGACCGCGGCCGGTCAGCGGTCCGTCATGGCGCGTTCCCGCTGCTGACGTGCTGATAGCCGAATCGGCCCTTGATGCAGAGATTGCCGTGCGTCACCGGATTGTCGTGCGGTGAGGTGACCTTGACGATTTCATTGTCCTGCACATGGAGAGTGAGGTTGCAGCCCACACCGCAGTACGCGCACACCGTCGTCGTCTCCGTCTGCCGCTCCTCGTCCCAGGTGCCGGCCTGGCGCATGTCGAACTCCGACTTGAAGCTGAGGGCGCCCGTCGGACACACCTCGATGCAGTTGCCGCAGTAGACGCACGCCGACTCGGTGAGGGGCCCGTCGTGCTCGACGGAGATCCGGGCGTCGAAGCCCCGGCCCGCCACGGAGATGGCGAAGGTGTTCTGCCACTGCTCCCCGCACGCGTCGACGCACTTGTAGCAGAGGATGCACTTGTCCAGGTCGCGGACGTACAGGTCGTTGTCGACCTTCGGCCCGTCGTTGAGGATGGCGGCGTCCTCGCCGAAGCGGTCGGGCTTCGCCTCGTACTCCTTGATCCACTCGGCGACGCGCGGCGTCGTGGACAGGTCGGCGGCGGAGGCGAGCAGTTCCAGGACGATCTTCCGGCTGTGCCGGGCCCGCTCGGTGTCGGTGCGCACCTCCATCCCGGGCTCCGCCTTGCGCGAGCAGGCCGGGGCGAGCGTGCGCGACCCCTCCACCTCCACGACGCAGACGCGGCAGGCGTTCTTCGGCGTGAGCGTGTCGCCGTAGCACAGCGTCGGGACGTCCTTGCCGGCCGCGTCGCAGGCGTCGAGGATCGTGGAGCCCTCGGGGACCCGGGCGGGCTCGCCGTCGAGTGTGAACTCCACGAGACGGCGCGGGGGATTCAGCGGTACGGCGGTCATGCGTAGGCTCCCAGTCGGTCGATGGCGGACTCCACGGCGTTCCACGCGGTCTGGCCCAGACCGCAGATCGAGGCGTCGCGCATCGCCTCTCCCACCTCGCGGAGCAGCGCGATGTCGGTGGCCGCCTCCGGACCGCCGGCCCGCTCGGCGAGACGTCCGAGGGCCTCCTCCTGCCGGACGGTGCCGATGCGGCAGGGCACGCACTGGCCGCAGGACTCGTCACGGAAGAACTCCGCGATGCGCAGCAGGATGCGCGGCAGCGGCACGCTCGAGTCCAGCGCGAGGACCACGCCCGAACCGAGCGTCGTGCCGGCCGCCCTGGTGCCCTCGAAGGTGAGGGGGATGTCCAGCTCGTCGCCCCGGACGAAGCCGCCGGCGGCGCCGCCGAGCAGGACGGCCCGCAGGTCCCCGGAGACACCCGCGAGGGACAGCAGCTCGCCGAGCGTGGCACCGAAGGGCAGTTCGTAGATGCCGGGCCGCGCCACGCTGCCCGAGACGCAGAAGAGCTTGGGGCCCGTGGACTTGCCGGTGCCGATGGCGGCGTACGCCTCGGCGCCCAGCTCCAGGACGGTCAGCACGTTCACCAGCGTCTCGACGTTGTTCGCGGCCGTCGGCTTCCCGAACAGCCCCTTCTCCACCGGGAAGGGCGGCTTCGAGCGGGGCTCGCCGCGGTTGCCCTCCAGGGAGTTGAAGAGAGCCGTCTCCTCGCCGCAGATGTACGCGCCCGCGCCGCGCCGGATCTCGATGTCGAAGGCGTACCCCTGCCCCAGCACGTCCGGGCCGAGCAGCCCCCGGGCACGCGCCTGCTGGATGGCGCCGGTCAGCACCCGCAGCGCACGGGGGTACTCGCCGCGCAGGTAGAGGTAGCCCTGGTGCGCGCCGGTCGCGTAGCCGGCGATGGTCATGGCCTCGATCAGCGCGTACGGGTCGCCCTCCATCAGCACCCGGTCCTTGAAGGTGCCCGGTTCGCTCTCGTCGGCGTTGCAGACCACGTAGTGCGGCTGGTCCGGCTGGGCCGCGGTGGCCTGCCACTTGCGGCCCGTCGGGAAGGCCGCGCCGCCGCGCCCCACCAGACCCGAGTCGGTGACCTCCCGCAGGACGGCGGCCGGGCCGATCGCGAAGGCGCGGCGCAGCGCCCGGTATCCGCCGTGCGCGCGGTAGTCGTCGAGGGATTCCGGGTCGACGACGCCGATGCGGGACAGCAGCTTCAGCGACGGGTCCCCGGCCTGCGGTACGGCCAGCCCCGCGCCGGGCTCCCCGGGAGCGGCCTGCGGGGCCCGGGCCGCCGCCTCGACGGCCTCCGCCGTGGCGGGGGCGACGACGGCGGTCGCGTACGCGTCCTCCCGTGGTGCGCCGGGGGAGGCGGGCCCGGAACCGTTCGCGCCGTTCACGGAGCCGTTCGCGCCGTTCGGTGAAGGCGCCGACGCCGCTTCCGCGGCGCCCGCGCCCGGCCCGGCGGCCGACGGGCAGCCCTGCCCGGCCCGTATCGCCAGCGCCGCCGGAGCGCGCTCGCACAGGCCGAGGCACGGGCTCGGCTCCCAGACCACTCCGTCGCGAGCCCGGCCCGCCGGGCCGAGGCGCTGCTCGACGTCCGCCCGGAAGGCGTCCGCGCCGGGTGCCGCCGCGCACGCGATGTCCGTGCAGACGTGCACGACCGTGGAGGGCCGGGGACGCATCGAGAACATCGAGTAGAACGTCGCCACCCCGTAGGCCTCGGCAGGGGGGACGGTCAGCCTCCGGCAGAGGTAGCTCAGGGCTCCCTCACTGATCCAGCCCACCCTGTCGTTGACCGCGTGCAGCCCCGGCAGCAGCAGGTCGCGGCGCTCCCGCGCGTCCCGTCCGCCCAGGGCCCAGCGGAGGTCGCCGGTGCTGCGGTCGTCCGCCCCCTCCCAGGCGCTCGCGGGCGGCCCGAGCAGTTCGTCGACGGCGGCCTTCTCCTCGTCCGTCGGCTTGCTGTCACCGAAGCGCAGATCCATCGCAGCCCTCAGCTCCTCACGGCTGCCGCGACGGGCAGCTTCTCGATCCGTATCGCTGACGCCTTGAACTCGGCGGTCCCGGCGATGGGACAGTTGGCCTCGATGGTCAGCTGGTTGGTGTCGACCTCGTCGGGGAAGTGCATCGTCATGAAGGCCAGCCCGGGCCGGAGCATCGGGTCGACCCAGACGGGCGCGACCACCGACCCGCGCCGCGAGGTGACCCGCACCTCCTCCTCCGTGACGACGCCGTAGTGCTCGGCGTCCTCGGGGCTCAGCTCCACGTACTCGCCGCGCCGCAGCGGGGACGCGAAACTCCCGCTCTGCACGCCGGTGTTGTACGAGTCGAGCCGGCGGCCCGTGGTCAGCCGCAGCGGGTAGTCCTCGTCGGTGAGGTCGACGGGCGGGTCGTGCTTGACGATGCCGAAGGGCGCCGGCTTGCCGCGCTTCTCCGGGTCCTTCTCCCACAGCCGGCCGTGCATGTAGGTCGGCTCCAGCCGGTCGGTGCTGGGGCAGGGCCACTGGATGCCGTGGTGCTCGGCGAGGCGCTCGTACGTCATGCCGTGGTGCTGCGGTGAGACGGAACGCAGCTCGTCCCAGACGGCCTCCGAGTCCGCGTACTTCCAGTCGTGGCCCAGGCGTGCCGCGATGTCGCAGATGATGTCGATGTCCTCGCGGGCCTCGCCGGGCGGGTCGACCGCCTTGCGCACGCGCTGCACGCGGCGTTCGCTGTTGGTCGTGGTGCCGTCCGTCTCGCACCAGGCGGCCGTGGCGGGCAGGACGACGTCGGCGAGTTCCGCGGTCTTCGTCAGGAAGATGTCCTGCACCACGAGGTGGTCGAGCATCTGCATCCGCTCGACGGCCTGCCCGCTGTCGGCCTCCGACTGCGCCGGGTTCTCCCCGATGCAGTAGACGGCGCGCAGTTCGCGGCTCTCCATGGCCTCGAACATCTTGGTGAGGTTGCGCCCGTGCCGCGGCTCCAGAGCGGTGCCCCAGGCCGCCTCGAACTTCTCCCGCGTCTCGGGGTCGAGGACGTTCTGGAAGCCGGGCAGCCTGTCGGGGATGGCGCCCATGTCGCCGCCGCCCTGCACGTTGTTCTGCCCGCGCAGCGGCTGGAGGCCGGCGCCGTACCGCCCGACCTGGCCGGTCAGCAGCGAGAGGTTGATCAGCGCCCGTACGTTGTCGGTGCCGTTGTGGTGCTCGGTGATGCCCAGCGTCCAGCACAGCTGGGCGCGTTCAGCGGTGGCGTAGGCGTGCGCGAGGTCGCGGATCGCGTCGGCCGGCACGCCCGTGACCTGCTCGGCGACGCTCAGCGTCCAGGGCTCGACCTCGTCCCTGTACTCCTCGAAGCCGGTCGTGGCCCGCTCGATGAAGGCGTGGTTGGCGAGCCCGGCGTGGATGATCTCGCGCCCGATGGCGTGGGCGAGCGGGATGTCCGTGCCCACGTTCAGGCCGAGCCAGCTCTCCGCCCACTCGGCGGTCGACGTACGGCGCGGGTCGACGGCGTACATACGGGCACCGTTGCGGATCCCCCGGAGTACGTGCTGGAAGAAGATCGGGTGCGCGAACCGGGCGTTGGAGCCCCACATCACGATCAGGTCCGTCGTCTCGATCTCCTCGTAGGAGGAGGTGCCTCCGCCGGAGCCGAAGGCCGCGGAGAGGCCGGCGACGCTGGGCGCGTGGCAGGTGCGGTTGCACGAGTCGACGTTGTGGGTGCCCATGATGACGCGGGTGAACTTCTGCGCGACGTAGTTCATCTCGTTCGTCGCCCGCGCGCAGGAGAACATCCCGAAGGCGTCAGGGCCGTGCTCGTCGCGTGTCCGGCGGAAGCCCTCCGTCGCCTTCTCCAGGGCCTCCTCCCAGGTCGCCCTGCGGAGGGGCCCGCCCTTCTCGTCCCGTACCAGGGGGTGGGTCAGGCGGGTGTACTGCGTCGACGGCGGTTTACCGCGGTCGCGTTGCCTCATGCTGCGCTCCTTACGGTTTGTGCCAGCAAGTCGGTGACGGCGTGGATGGCGCAGAGCTTCGGCACGGGAGTCCGGGTCAGCGCTGCGAGTTCGACCACCGCGGCCAGGAGCACGTCCAGCTCCATCGGCTTGCCGCTCTCCAGGTCCTGGAGGGTGGAGGTCTTGTGGTCGCCGACGCGCTCGGCGCCTGCGAGGCGTCGTTCGACGGAGATGTCGGGGCGGCAGCCGACGGCCTCGGCCACCGCGAGGGTCTCGCGCATCATCGTCTCGACCAGCGCCCTGGTGTCCTGGTGGCGGCAGATCTGCGCCATGGTCGCCCGGGAGAGCGCGCTGAGCGGGTTGAAGGCGATGTTGCCGAGCAGCTTGATCCAGATGTCGTTGCGGATGTCCGCCTCGACGGGGCACTTGAGGCCGCCCGCCTGCATGGCCTCGCTGAACGCCTCGCACCGCGAGGAGTCGGTGGTGTCCGGCTCGCCGATCGAGAACCTCGTGCCCTCCATGTGCTGCACGACGCCGGGCCCCGCCAGCTGCGTCGCGGCGTAGACGACGCAGCCGACGGCGCGTTCGGGAGGCAGCACCTCGCTGACCGAGCCGCCCGGGTCGACGCTTTCGATGCGGCGGCCCTCGTACGGGCCGGGGAGGCCGTGGAAGTACCACCAGGGGATGCCGTTCTGCGCGGCGACGACGGCCGTGTCCTCGCCGACGAGGGGATGGACCAGCGGCCCGCACGCCGCATAGGAGTTGGCCTTCAGGCCCAGGAAGACGTAATCGACCGGCCCGATGGAGGCCGGGTCGTCGGTGGCGTGCACGCGTGCGGTGAAGTCACCGCGCGGGCTGAGGACTTGTACGCCGTTCTCCTGCATGGCGGCCAGGTGCGCGCCACGGGCGATGAGGTGCACGTCCGCGCCGCCGCGGTGCAGCGCTGCTCCGACGTAGGCGCCGATTGCACCGGCACCGACCACTGCGACTTTCATATCCGCTCTCCGATCGGTTGAGGGGACCGAGCGTGGGATGGAACTTGGATGGTCGACTGAATATTGTATACACTTCGCCCTCCACGCGGGGCAAGAGGCGTGCAGTGGTCGATCCCGCTCCGTGTGAGCCCGAATTGCCCCGCTACAGGCGCCGCGGCGCCTCCGTCAGCCCGTGAAGAGCTGGGCGGCCTTCTGGATCAGCTCGTAGAGCCCGTACGCCATGGGCAGGCCGACCCAGAGCCACGCCAGGACGCCGAGCGGCGCCCGGGCACCGCCCGCCTGGACGGTGCCGCCGTCAGGTGTGCTGCTGTCGCCGGTCGTCATCGCCGGGCACCTCCTCGTCTGCCTCGCCGGCCTCGTGGCCCGAAACGGCCCGCGGCTCGTGGTACTTGGGGTTCACGGGGCGCACCAGCTCGTTGGCGACGAAGCCGACGGCCAGCAGCCCGATCATGATGGTGAGGGAGAGCCCGTAGAGGCCCGGCCCCGAACGCCCCGCGCTCTCCTGGGAGTCGGCGACCCAGTTGACGATGAGCGGGCCGAGCACGCCCGCCGTCGACCAGGCCGTCAGCAGCCGCCCGTGGATGGCGCCCACCTCGTAGGTGCCGAACAGGTCCTTCAGATAGGCCGGTACGGTCGCGAAGCCGCCGCCGTAGAAGGAGAGGATGACCAGTGCGCACGTGATGAACAGCGGCTTGGACGAGTCGCCGAGCTGCACGATGGCCAGGTACATCAGCGCCCCGACGCCGAGGTAGACGCGGTACATGTTCTTGCGGCCGATGATGTCGGAGGTGGCGGACCACAGGAAGCGTCCGCACATGTTGGCCAGCGAGAGCAGCGCGACGAAGCCGGCGGCGGCCGAGGCCGAGACGGGGGTGGAGGTGCCGGCGAAGAAGTCGCCGATCATGGGGGCGGCCTTCTCCAGGATGCCGATGCCCGCCGTCACGTTCATGCACAGCACGACCCACAGGCACCAGAACTGCGGCGTGCGGACGGCGTTGCGGGCCGAGACGTCCGCCGTGGTCACCAGCCTCCGCTCGGCCTGCTTTTCCTGCGGCGTCCGGTTGCCCGGGGGCCGCCAGCCCTCCGCGGGCACGCGGACCAGCAGTACGCCCAGCGCCATGAAGACCGCGTAGACCAGGCCGTGGACGAGGAAGGCCGCGGCGATCCCGTCGCTGCCGGAGCCGAACGTCTCCAGCATCTGCGCCGACCACGGCGAGGCGATCAGCGCGCCCCCGCCGAATCCCATGATCGCGATCCCGGTCGCCATGCCGGGGCGGTCCGGGAACCACTTGATGAGTGTGGAGACGGGGGAGATGTAGCCGATGCCCAGCCCGATACCGCCGACGAACCCGTAGCCGAAGACCACGAGCCAGTACTGCTGGAGGGCGGCGCCGAGCGCGGCGAGCAGGAATCCGGAGGAGAAGCACAGGAGCGAGACCGACATCGCCCACCGGGGGCCGTTGCGCTCCACGAGCGTCCCGCCGAAGGCCGCCGAGAGGCCGAGCATGACGATGCCCAGCTGGAAGGGGAGCGCGCTGGCCGTCCCGGAGAGCCCGAGAGAGGACTCCAGCGGGGGTTTGAAGACGCTCCAGGCATAGGCCTGGCCGATGGAGAGATGTACCGAGAGCGCAGCCGGGGGAACCAGCCAGCGGCTCCATCCGGGAGGTGCGACGGTGTGGGAGCGATCAAGAAACCCGGGCGTCATGGCCGGAACTGTAGGCAGGCGCCGCGCCGATGACCATAGATGCGGCAGGATTTGTCGACTGTATGCGCTGCGGTGCCGACGAGGGTGCGTGCCGCGGTGCGGGTGCGTGCAACCTCCGTACGGGGCGCGCCGGTTGGGTGAGGCCCTCCTCCGTCCGGTGCGGGCCGCGCGGTCAGCCCGTCCGCACGCAGGTGTAGGAGGCGAACACCGAGTCGCGCACGGCCGAGTCGGTGATCTCGAAGCCCGCGGCGGTGAGCATGGGCTCCAGCAGCCAGGTGAAGGTGCTGTGTTCGGTGCGCACGTGCTCGGCGAGATCCGCCCGGGTGTAGGCGACGGCGGGGTCGTCCGCCACGCCCGACAGCCAGCCCTCCAGGACGGTCTCCGTGTCGGCGGGGGCGAAGTCGTAGACGAGGTCGTGCAGTCGCAGGACTCCTCCGGGCCTGAGCGCCGCGTGGATCCGGCGCAGTGCGAACACCTTCCAGAAATCGGGGAGTTGGTGCAGCGCGTGGCGGGTGAAGACCGCGTCGGCGGGCTCCCCGGCGTGCTCGTAGCCGAGGAAGCCGCCCGGAACGCACTCGAGAGCGGTCAGACCCGCCCTCGCGGCGCGCTCGCGCAGCACGTCCCGCATCGCGGGCGAGATCTCCACAGCGACGACGCGTCCGAAGTGCCGCGCGGCGGGTACGGCGAACTGCCCGGTTCCGGCACCGATGTCCACGACCACGGAGTCCTCGCCCAGCCCGTGCGCCAGCAGCAACTCGATGTCCGGGCCCGGATCGGGACGGCCCTGCTTCCGGTCGAAGCCGGCGACGAAGTCCGGGTCCAGGTGTTCCGGGCCGGCGTGGGCGAGTTCGTCGAGCAACCAGTCGGGGTCCATGGACGGTGAGAGTGGCACGGCGGGCGGTGGCGGCGCGCGGCAATAACCGCGGGTGCGGTCGTCCTCTGCCGGCCGGGCCCCGGGTCCGAGCTTGCGGGGACGGCCCGCTCCGCCGGGCATGTACGGACGTGCCGCCGTGCGAGAATCTCCCGTCCGGAGCGCGTGGACCGTTCTGCGAGGCCGTTCCGTGGGCGCCTCGCATCGCCATCTCCCCCGTGCACGTGGGCTGTTGGGGGCCACGTGTGACGCGTCACACGTGGGAGAAGATGGCACCGCTCCCCGCGGGAGTGACAATGCACCTCGTAGACTGTATTCAATAGCCAGAATCGGTCGAGGGTCAGGAGTCGCGGAATGCTGTCCGCCGGACTGCCGGAAGGCACCATGCCCAAGCTGGAGCGCCCCGGCCCGCTGCGTGAGCGGGTCTACGAGGCGTTGCTGCAGCTCATCACCACCCGCGCGCTCAGACCGGGCCAGCACCTGGTCGAGAGCGAGCTCGCCCAGCACCTCGGTGTCTCGCGCCAGCCCGTGAGGGAGGCGCTGCAGCGTCTGAACACCGACGGATGGGTCGATCTGCGTCCCGCGCAGGGTGCGTTCGTGCACGAGCCCACCGAGGACGAGGCCGACCAGCTCCTGACCGTCCGGACGCTGCTGGAGGCCGAGGCCGCCCGGCTCGCCGCCGTCAACGCGGACGCCCAGGGCGTCGCGGAGCTGGAGGAGCTGTGCCGCCGCGGCGAGGAGGCCGTCGGCGGCGACCAGGTCGACGCGGTCGTGGAGGCCAACGCGGCGTTCCACGCGAGGGTGATGCAGCTCGCGGGCAACCCCGTCCTCGCCGAGCTGGCCAGCCAGGTCGACCGCCGCGTGCGCTGGTACTACACGCCCGTGGCGCGGCAGCGCGGCGCCCAGTCGTGGATCGAGCACCGCGCGCTGATCGCCGCCATCGCCGACGGCGACGAGGCGCGGGCGACAGCCGTCATGAGGGAGCACACGGAGCACACCCGCAGCTCGTACCACGAGCGCGAACCTGCCTGAGCCCGCGCGTGCCGGCCCGCGGTCAGGACGCCGCCGCGGCGCGTGCGCCCGGGTCGCGTGTGCGGCCGCCCGCGCGGTGGTCCGCGACGGCCCGTGCCACCTCCTCCTCGACCAGGCTGCGGTTCACCGCGATCGCGGCGGACGCGCCTCCCGCAGCGGCGTTGACCACCGCTGCCATGGGGTCGGCGACGTTCCCCACCGCCCACACCCCCGCCACGCCGGTCAGCCCGGAACCGTCCGTGGCGACCCAGCCGCTCCCGTCCCGCTCGCAGCCCAGATCCGTCAGCAACCCGTCGGCGGGAACCATGCGCGGGGGGACGAAGACGGCGCGGCGCGGCACCACCCGGCCCCCGGCCAGCGCGACGCCCTCCAGCCGGTCCCCGGCGGTCACGAGCCGCTCGACCTCGCCGTCCGCGATGTGTACGTCGCGCGCGGTGAGCTGCTCCGCCTCCTCCGCGGACAGGGGCAGACGGTGCCGGAAGAGGACGACGTCGCGTGACCACTGGCCGAGCAGCAGCGCCTGGTGCACCGCGCCCGGCCCGCTGCCGAGCACGCCGATGGGCTGGTCGCGCACCTCGTATCCGTGACAGTAGGGACAGTGCAGTACGTCCTGCCCCCAGCGTTCACGTACCCCCGGGATGGCGGGGAGTTCGTCGCGCAGCCCGGTCGCCACGACGACTCTGCGTGCGCGGAGCGCCCGGCCGTCGTCCAGTCGGACCGTGAAGCCGGGCTCGATGCTCCGTACCCGCCCGTCGATCAACTCGCCGCCGTATCCGGCGACTTCGGCCCGTCCGGCGCCGACGAGGTCCGACGGTGCCTGCCCGTCGCGGGAGAGGAAGCCGTGCACATGCGCCGACGGCGCGTTGCGCGGAGAGCCGGAGTCCACCACGGCGACCGGACGCCGCGAGCGTGCCAGCACCAGCGCGGCGCTCAGGCCGCCCGCTCCACCGCCCACGACCACCACGTCGTAGGACGCGCTGCCGCCCGGCCCGCCGCTCGCCCCGCCGGGGCCGCCGCCGCTTCCACTCCCTGCCGCACCGCTGTTGTCGTTCATGACCCTCACCTCCGCGTTCACCCTGCTGAGGAACGTGCGAGAACGGCAATCTTTGTTGCCGTTTCCGGGACGGCGGGATGCAATGGAGGCGTGGACCCTTCCTCTGCCGCAGCCAAGGCCCTCGCCGAGGTCGGCCCCCGCCTCAAGCGTCTGCGTACGGGCCGGGGCGTGACGCTCGCCGCGCTCTCCGAGACCACGGGGATCTCCAAGAGCACGCTCTCCCGCCTGGAGGCCGGTCAGCGCCGTCCCAGCCTGGAGCTGCTGCTGCCCATCGCGCAGGCCCACCAGGTGCCGCTGGACGAACTCGTGGGCGCGCCCGAGGTGGGCGACCCCCGTATCCGGCTGAAGCCGACGCGGGTGCACGGCCAGACCGTGATCCCGCTGACCAGGCAGCCGGGGCCGCTGCAGCCCTACAAGATGATCGTCCCGGCCGACCGGACGGAGCCCGACCCCCGCACGCACGAGGGGTACGAGTGGCTCTACGTGCTCGCCGGCCGGCTGCGTCTCGTCCTGGCGGGCAAGGACCTCGTCCTCGGGCCCGGCGAGGCCGCCGAGTTCGACACGAGGCTGCCGCACTGGTTCGGCAGTACGGGGGCGGGCCCCGTCGAGGTCCTCAGCCTGTTCGGCCGCCAGGGCGAGCGGATGCACGTCCGCGCGAGACCGCGCGCCCGGGGCGAAGCCGGCGAGTGAGCGGGAGGCCGAGAGGCGGGACGGGCGGGACGTGACGGGCAGCCGGCCCGGCCGGAGTGATCGTCACCGGAGTGATCGTCGCCGGGGAGCTCGGTGCCGGGGCCTGAACTGGCTCCCCGTGTCACAGCTTTGTCCTCTGCATGGGAAAAGTCGAAGGGATTCCTGCAGAACTTCTTCCCCGTTGCGCAGAGCGCTGGTACGTTCCCAGTCAATCCCGGACAGTGTCCGCGGCGTCGCGGCTCCGGGAACATCCAACTCGCGTCCGTGGCTCGGGCCGTCGGACATCGGCAGGGGAGGGAGGCCGGCGATGAGACGCATGACGGCACGGCCCGCCAATCCCCACCAGGCGCGGCTGCTCCGGCTGTTGCGCGACGGGGGCCCCAACTCCCGCGCGGAGCTCGGCGATCAGGTGGACCTCTCCCGTTCCAAGCTCGCCGTGGAGATCGACCGGCTGCTGGAGACCGGGCTCGTCGTGGCCGACGGGCTCGCCGCGTCGCGAGGCGGCCGCCGCTCGCACAACGTGCGGCTCACACCTCAACTGCGCTTCCTGGGCGTCGACATCGGCGCCACCTCCATCGATGTGGCCGTCACCAACCCCGAGTTGGAGATCCTCGGCCACCTCAACCAGCCCATGGACGTGCGAGAGGGCCCCGTCGCCGTCTTCGACCAGGTGCTCGCCATGGTCGCCAAACTCCGCGACTCCGGTGTCGCCGAGGGCTTCGACGGCGCCGGCATCGGCGTGCCGGGGCCGGTGCGCTTCCCCGAGGGCGTCCCGGTGGCGCCGCCCATCATGCCCGGCTGGGACGGCTTTCCCGTGCGGGAGGCGCTCAGCCAGGAACTCGGCTGCCCCGTCATGGTCGACAACGACGTGAACCTCATCGCCATGGGCGAGATGCAGGCCGGAGTGGCCCGCTCGGTACGGGACTTCTTCTGCGTGAAGATCGGCACCGGCATCGGCTGCGGCATCGTCGCCGGAGGCGAGGTGCACCGGGGCACCACCGGGAGCGCCGGCGACATCGGGCACATCCAGGTCGAGCCCGAGGGACGTCCGTGTCCGTGCGGCAACCGCGGCTGCCTGGAGGCCTACTTCGGCGGCTCCGCCCTCGCGCGTGACGCCGAGAACGCCGCCCGCGAAGGCCTCTCCGCCGAGCTGGCCGCCCGCCTGGAGAGCGCGGGACGGCTGACGGCCGAGGACGTCGCCGCCGCCGCGTCGGCCGGCGACGGCACCTCGCTCGACCTCATCCGCGACGGAGGAGCCCGCGTCGGGCAGGTCATCGCGGGGCTCGTCAGCTTCTTCAACCCCGGACTCGTGGTGATCGGCGGCGGTGTGACGGGCCTCGGCCACACGCTGCTCGCCAGCATCCGCACCCAGGTCTACCGCCAGTCGCTGCCCCTGGCGACCGGCAACCTCCCCATCGTCCTGGGCGAGTTGGGCCCCGCCGCCGGTGTGACGGGGGCCGCCCGCCTGATCAGCGACCACCTGTTCTCCCCGGCCTGAGATCACCTGGCCGGGCGCTCCGCCCGTCCGCCCGTCCGGCAGCGGCCGCGGCACAGCGGCCGGCCCCGTAGCACAGCGCGTCGCACCGCCCGCACCGCCCGCACCACCGCTCCACGCCGCGACACCCGCCGGCCCGAAGCACTGCCGGCAAGGCACCGCACGCAGCACCGCGAGGCACCGCTCGTCCACGCACCACGCACCGACGTATCCGGCCAGCCGTACTCCCGTACTCACGCACCCCCGTACTCCCGCACCCCCGAAGCAAGGCCGCACTCCTGCTCCGCAGCTCTCACGACGCACCGCCGCACGTCCGCAACGCCGCCCGGTCCCGTCTGCCCGCACGCACGGAGGCCCTCCATGGCTCCACCCGCCCGTCCCGCTCCCGCGGAAGAACCCCCGTCACCGGACCGTCCGTCCCCGCTGCTCAGCATGTCCGGGATCACCAAGACCTTCCCCGGCGTGCGGGCCCTGGACGGCGTCGACCTGGACGTCGAGGCCGGCGAAGTGCACTGCCTGCTGGGGCAGAACGGCGCGGGGAAGTCCACGCTCATCAAGGTCCTCGCCGGTGCCCACCAGCCCGATACGGGGGCGATCCGCTGGAAGGGCCGGCCCGTCAGGCTGCACACTCCCGTGGCGGCGATGCGGCTGGGCGTCGCGACCATCTACCAGGAACTCGACCTGGTGCGGCACCTGTCGGCGACCGAGAACATCTTCCTCGGCAACGAGGTCGCCGTACGCGGCTTCATCCGCGCCCGCGACGCCCGCAAGCGGGCCGCCGAACTGCTGCGGCGCCTCGGGCACCCCGAGATCGACCCGGACGTCCCCGTGGGCGCCCTCCCGGCCGCGGGCCAGCAGATCGTCTCCATGGCGCGGGCCCTCTCCCACGACGTGCGCCTCATCGTGATGGACGAGCCCTCCGCGGCGCTCGACCCCGACGAGGTCGACAACCTCTTCCGCATCGTCGGGGAACTCACCGCGGACGGCGTCGCCGTCGTCTACATCTCCCACCGGCTGGAGGAGATCCGCCGCATCGGAGACCGCGTGTCCGTCCTCAAGGACGGCCGGGTCGCGGCCGCCGGCCTCCCGGCCCGTACGACCGCGACCGCGGATCTGGTGGCGCTGATGACCGGCCGCGACGTGCAGTACGCGTTCCCCGAACGGCCCGTCTCCACCGAGCCGTTGGAGGACCGCGTCCTGCACGCCGCGCCGCCGCCGCCCGTCCTGTGCGCCGAAAAGCTCGCCCGTGAGGGCGAGTTCGCCCCGCTGGACCTGCGACTCCGGCGCGGCGAGATCGTCGGACTCGCGGGACTCGTGGGCTCGGGACGCTCGGAGATCCTGGAGACCCTCTCCGGGGCGCGCCGCCCCACGTCGGGACGCGTCCTCGTCGAGGGGAGGCCGCTGCGGCCCGGGGACGTCACCGCCGCCGTGCGCGCGGGCATCGGTCTCGCGCCCGAAGAGCGCAAGGCCCAGGCGCTGTTGATGCTGGAATCCGTCACCCGCAACGTCTCCGTCTCCGCGCTGCCCCGCTTCTCGCGCGGCGGATGGCTCGACCGCCGGGCCGAACGCGCCGCCGCCCGCGCCCGTACCCGCGATCTGGCCCTCCACCCCGACGACCCCGACCGCCCCGTGCGCACGCTCTCCGGCGGCAACCAGCAGAAGGTCGTCCTGGCCCGCTGGCTGCTGCGCGACTGCAAGGTGCTCCTCCTGGACGAGCCCACCCGCGGCGTCGACGTGGGCGCCAGGGCGGAGCTGTACTCCGTCATCCGCCGCCTCGCGGACTCCGGCGTCGCGATCCTGCTCGTCTCCAGCGAAGTGCCCGAAGTCCTCGGCCTGGCCGACCGGGTGCTGGTGCTGAGGGAGGGCCGCGTCGTGCACACCGCCCCCGCCCGGGAGCTCGACGAGCACCGGGTGCTCGACCTCGTCATGGAAGGGAGCCCGTCGTGCTGAGCTCACCCGGTTCCGACGCGGTCAAGGAGCCCGCGCCGCCGCCGACTCAACTCCCCCCGGCCCGGCGGGGGATCAGCGCCCCGCGGATCGGGGTGCGCCACCTGTCGCTGCTCGGGGTGCTGGCCGCGCTGGTGGCCGTCGGCGCGATCACCAGGCCGGAGCAGTTCCTCACGGGCGACAACCTCCAGCTGATCCTCACCCAGTCCTCCGTCATCGGCGTCGTGACCGTCGGCGTCACCTTCGTCATCATCGGCGGCGGCATCGACCTGTCGGTCGGCGCGATCGTCGCACTCGCCTCCGTGTGGGCGACGACGGTCGCCACGCAGGAGTACGGCCTCGGCGGCGTGCTGCTGTGCGCGCTGTGCGTGGGGCTGGGCTGCGGGCTCGTCAACGGCGTGCTCATCGCGTACGGGCCGATGGTGCCGTTCATCGCCACGCTGGCGATGCTCGCCTCCGCGCGCGGCCTGGCCCTGCTGATCAGCGACGGCAAGACACAGGTCGTCACCGTCGACTCCGTCCTCGGCCTGGGCGTCTCCGACAGCTACGTGCTGGGCGTGCCGCCGCTCGTGCTGGTCTTCGCCGCCGTGGCGGTACTCGGCTGGCTCGTCCTGGGACGCACCACGTTCGGGCGGCGCACCGTGGCCGTCGGCGGCAACGCTGAGGCATCCCGGCTCGCGGGCATCGCGGTGCGACGCCAGCGGCTGCTGCTGTACCTGCTGTCCGGACTGTGCTGCGGCATCGCCGCCTTCATGCTGATCGTCCTCACCGGGTCCGGTCAGAACACCAACGGAAACCTCTACGAGCTCGACGCCATCGCCGCCGCGATCATCGGCGGCACCCTGCTCAGCGGCGGCCGGGGCACCATCACCGGCTCCGTGCTGGGAGTCCTCGTCTTCACCACGATCACCAACCTGTTCGCTCTCAACAACCTCCAGAGCGACGTCCAGCAGATCGCCAAGGGGGCGATCATCGTCGCCGCAGTCCTGGTCCAGAAGGGTCGGAAGACGCAATGACCGAGATGCCTGACAGCCGGAACGCACCCAGCCACGACACCGCCGCCCCGTCCGGCTCCGCCGCGGACGCGCGCACCTCACCCACCTCGCGCAGGAGGATGCTGTTCGGAACGGCAGCCGCCGGCGCCGCCCTGCTCGGCGCGGGCTGCACCAGCAACAAGAGCAACGACGCCGCGGAGGCCCAGGGCCAGGCCGACATCGCCGACGACAGGCCCGGCAAGAAGGTCACCATCGGCTTCGCCGGGCCGCAGGCCGACCACGGCTGGCTGAACGCCATCAACGAGCAGGCCGAGGCGAGGGCGAAGAAGTACGAGGACGTCACCCTCGAGGCCACCGAGGGCTCCAACGACAACGCGCAGCAGATCGGCCAGATCGAGACGCTGATCAACAAGAAGGTCGACGTCCTCGTCGTCCTCCCCTCCGACGGCAAGGCGCTCACCCAGGTCGGCCTGAAGGCCATGCGCGCGGGAATCCCCGTCGTCAACCTCGACCGCGTCTTCGACTCCCAGCAGGCCTACCGGTGCTGGATCGGCGGCGACAACTACGGGATGGGCCTCAACGCCGGGCGCTACATAGGCGAGAAGCTGAAGGACAAGAAGAACGCCAAGGTCGTCGAACTCGCCGGCATCGACAACCTGGAGCTGACCCGGGAGCGCACGAAGGGCTTCGACGACGCCCTGAAGAACTACCCCAACATCAAGAAGGTCGCCCGTCAGGCCGCAGAGTTCACCGTCGAGTCCGGCCAGTCGAAGATGGCTCAACTGCTGCGCGCGGAACCGAAGTTCGACGCACTGTGGAACCACGACGACGACCAGGGCGTCGGCGCCGAGCGCGCCATCGAGCAGGCCGGGCGGGACGAGTTCCTGATGGTGGGCGGCGCCGGTTCGCGGCGCGTCATGGACGCCATCAAGAAGGACGACGGCGTCATCAAGGCCACGGTCCTCTACCCGCCGACGATGGCCGCCTCCGCCATCGACCTCGCCCGCGCGCTCGGCCAGGGCAAGGGCATCGGCGGCCTCTCCGAGTTCGAGATCCCCGCCTCCCTCACGCTCTACTCCGCCGTCGTCACCAAGGAGAACGTCGACGAATACCTCCCGACCGGCTTCAAGTAGGCCCGGCGCGCGCCCTCGACGCACCACGCCGGGCAGCCCGCCCCCCACACCGCACATCCCGACAGGGAGGAGTCCCATGTCCAACGAGACCGCGCCCGCCCCCGCGCCCGGACGTCCCGAACAGTCCGGGTCGGCGCCACCGCTCGGTGTGGGAATGGTCGGCTACGCCTTCATGGGGGCGGCGCACTCGCAGGGCTGGCGCACCGTCGGCCGCGTCTTCGGCCTGCCGCTCGCCCCGGCCATGAGGGCGGTCTGCGGACGGGACGGCGAAGCCGTCCGGACGGCGGCCGAGCGGCTCGGCTGGAGCGCGGCGGAGACGGACTGGCGCGCACTGATCGCCCGCGACGACGTCCACCTCGTGGACATCTGCACTCCGGGGGAGAGCCACGCGGAGATCGCCGTCGCCGCCCTGGAGGCCGGCAAGCACGTGCTGTGCGAGAAGCCGCTCGCCAACACCGTCGCGGAAGCCGAGGCGATGGCGGACGCGGCCGAAGAGGCCCGCGCACGCGGCCAGTTGACGATGGTCGGCTTCAACTACCGCCGCACGCCCGCCCTCGCGCACGCCAAGCGGATGGTGGACGAGGGACGGCTGGGCGAGCTGCGCCACGTACGCGTCTCCTACCTGCAGGACTGGCTCGTCGACCCGGCGTTCCCCCTGGCGTGGCGGCTGCGCCGTGAGGCGGCCGGTTCGGGGGCCCTCGGCGACCTGGGGGCGCACGCAGTCGACATCGCGCAGCACCTGGCGGGGGCCCCGCTCGCGGGCGTCTCGGCGCAGACGGAGACGTTCGTGACGGAGCGGCCCCTGCCCGGTCAGCCGCCGGACGGGGAGAAGGGGCCCGTCACCGTCGACGACGCCGCCGTCTTCAACGGCCGCCTCACCACGGGGGCGCTGGCGTCGTTCGAGGTGAGCCGGGTCGCCGCGGGCCGCAAGAACGCCCTGCGCGTCGAACTCAACGGCACGCGCGGGTCGCTGGACTTCGACCTGGAACGCCTCAACGAACTCCACTTCCACGACCACACCGACGCGGCCCGGGAGTCCGGGTTCCGCCGCATCCTCGTCACCGAGCCCGACCACCCCTACCTGGAGGCGTGGTGGCCGCCGGGACACGGGCTGGGCTACGAGCACACCTTCGTCCACCAGGCCCGCGACCTCCTCCACGCCGTCGCCACCGGCACCGATCCCGAACCCTCCTTCGCCGACGGCCTGCAGGTGCAGCGGGTGCTGGCAGCCGTCGAGGAGAGCGCGTCGAAGAACAGCGCGTACACCCCCGTCGCCGGCTGAAGTCCCGGCCTGTCACCGCCAGTCAGCCGGCCCGGCGCCGGCGCGAGACCAGGAGGCCCCGAAACATGCCACGTCAGTTCACGCTCTTCACCGGCCAGTGGGCGGACCTGCCGCTGGAGGAAGTCTGCGCGCACGCCCGCGACTTCGGCTACGACGGCCTGGAACTCGCGTGCTGGGGCGACCACTTCGAGGTCGACCGCGCTCTCAACGAGAGCGGCTACGTGGAAGGCCGGCATGCCCTTCTGGAGAAGTACGGCCTGAAGTGCTGGGCCCTCTCCAACCACCTCGTCGGCCAGGCCGTCTGCGACGACCCCATCGACGAGCGGCACCGTGGCATCCTGCCCGCCCGCATCTGGGGCGACGGCGAACCCGAGGGCGTACGGCGGCGCGCGGCCGCGGAGATGGCGGACACCGCCCGCGCCGCCGCCGCAATGGGAGTGCGGACGGTCGTCGGCTTCACCGGCTCCTCGATCTGGCACCTGGTCGCCATGTTCCCGCCGGTGCCGCCGCACATGGTCGACCGCGGCTACGAGGACTTCGCCGAACGCTGGAACCCGATCCTCGACGTCTTCGACGCGGAGGGCGTCCGCTTCGCCCACGAGGTGCACCCCAGCGAGATCGCGTACGACTACTGGACGACGCACAGGGCGCTGGAGGCGATCGGCCGCCGTCCCGCCTTCGGCCTCAACTTCGACCCCAGCCACTTCGTCTGGCAGGACCTCGACCCCACCGGGTTCCTCTACGACTACCGCGACCGCATCTACCACGTCGACTGCAAGGAGGCCCGCACCCGTCTCGACGGCCGCAACGGACGCCTGGGCTCCCACCTGCCGTGGGGCGACCCGCGGCGCGGCTGGGACTTCGTCTCGGCCGGGCACGGCGACGTCGCCTGGGAGGACGTCTTCCGCATGCTCCACTCCATCGGCTACGACGGCCCGGTGTCCGTGGAATGGGAGGACGCGGGCATGGACCGCCTGGCGGGCGCGCCGGAGGCGCTGCGGCGGCTGAAAGCCTTCGACTACGACCCGCCGTCGTCGTCCTTCGACGCGGCGTTCAGCTCCTGACGGCCGCCGCGGCGGGACGGACGGGCTCGCGGCGGCACGGGCCCGCCGCGAGCCGACGTGGCGTCCATTCGGATACTGCGCCGCCGCGGCAGGCCGGGACGCCGGACCCTGGGAACCGGTCAACTCAGGGGCGGCCGCACCACGTTGCCGCTCCGCTCCTCCGTCCCGCTGCCCCTCCCTCCCGCCGCGCGTCCCGCCCCGTCCCGCCGGTCACGCCATCGCGGCCGCGGCCTCCAGCGCGAGGTGCCACGGGTAGTCGGCCGGATCGGCCCGGCCCGGCGGCAGCGGCTCGAACCCGCCCTCGCCGTACAGCACCCGCACCCCCGCCTCGCGCAGCGTCCCGATGCTGCGCCCGAACTGCGGGTGCGTGGCGTAGGCGCTGTTGACGCACGGCATCACCGCCAACGGCCAGCGCTTCCCCAGTGCTTCGGCCACGTAGCCGCCGACGAAGTGCGGAGTGAGCCCCAGCGCGGCGACGTTGACGGTGTTCAAGGTCGCCGGTGCGACCACTGCCACGTCCGCGCGCGGCCACACCTCCGCGTCCCGGGGCTGCCGCACGCTGCTGCGCACGGGACGCCCGGTCAGCGCCTCCAGGGCGGGCAGCTGCTCGTCGAGCCACACCGCCGCGGTCTCCGTCAGACCGACGCACACGTCCCAGCCGTCGGCCTGCGCGCGGCGGACCACGTCCGCGATGCCGAGCACGGGCGGCGCGGCGGAGCCGAGCAGGTACAGCACGCGGTTGTTCGTCATGGACGGCATCCCACCACGCCGGGACGGCGACTCGCGGACGTTCGGACAGCAGCGCGCGGCGCTCAGGCGGAAGGCCCGGAGCCCTCGGCGCGCTCCACCGGAATCCACAGGTCGGCGTCGGCGTGCTCCCCGCCCCCGGACAGGGCGACGCGCAGGATCTCCGGCCCGGGCCTGCTCCGGTAGGGGTTGGAGGGGAACCACTGCGTGAACACGTCCCGCCACAGATGCTGCAGGGTCTGCGGGAAGGGACCGGAGCTCCCGAAGACGGCCCACGTGCCCGCCGGGACGTCGAGCACGTCCAGGTCCGACGGCGCTTCACCCCCAACGCCGGTCAACACGGCGTGGTAGTAGTCGAGTTCGGTGCCCTCCGCGCGTCCCGGGTCGAGCTGGTCGCTCACTCCGACGATGCCCTCCGGCTCCTGGTCGGACATCCCGGCGAGCCGCCGCAACGTCCCCTCGTCGATGCTCCGCACGAACCCGGCGATCGCCGGATTGGCCCCCTCGTGCACGAGCGGCACACGGGCCTTCCTGCCGACCACTCGGAAACGGTCCTTCTCCACGATCCTGTACCGCATGCCGGTACTCCCTTCGACGACGAGGCGGAAGGACATCCGCGGCTGGGAACGCAGCGCCGCTCCCGTCCGCCGCGCCTCACCCGGCCCCACACCGTGCACGGCGCGGAACGCGCGGGCGAAGGCCTCGCCGGAGCTGTAGCCGTAGCGCGTCGCCACGTCCAGCAGCGTCACCTCGCCGGCCAGCACCTCGGCACCCGCCACCGTCATCCGCCTCCGGCGGATGTACTCCGAGAGCGGCATGCCGGCGAGCGCCGAGAACAGCCGGCGGAAGTGGTACTCCGACGTCGCGGCGGCGCGTGCGAGATCGGCCACGCCGATGGACCGGCACAGCCGCTCCTCGATGTGCTCCATGGCCTCGTTCAGCCCTTCCAGCACCGCGGTCTCCTTCCCTTCACGGCCACTCACGCTAGGAAGGCCGCGCCCCTCCCGGCCCGCCATCCTGTGCCCGGAACGGTCGGGTCGGGCGCGCTCACCCCGGCACGGTCCGTGCGGCGCCTCAACAACGGTGCCGGTGCCGCGCGTTCGACACCCGGACGTGATCACTGCCTCATCCGGTCTCCGCCACCGGGCGGCGTCGCACCCCGCGTGTACGGTGAGGAGCAGCGTAGAGACGTCGGGGGACGGGGAGTTGTACCGGATGCCGGGGGAAGCGGCAGCATCCGCGGACGGCCGCACGGGCACGCCCGAAACAGCGGCCGCGGTGGGGGAGTTCGGACATCGCACCGGTCTGCCGCCGCTGCCTGCCCGCGCCTCGACGGCCTCGGACGCGGGCGTTCGGCCTGCGCGTGCCGCACGCGGCCTCCCCGCCCTGGCGGCCCGCACCATCGACCGACCGGGGGTGTCATGCTGACGGAGGACTTCACGGACGTCGAGGCGGCACGGGAGCACGTGGCCGCCACGCTGGGGGAGTTCCGCAGATCCCTGCTGCTCGTGCCGATCCGGTACGGCGGCGTCCTCACCGGCGACCAGGGCGGTCTGCGGTGGATCTACGCGTTCACCGGCACGGACACGCTGACGGCCTTCGCGCGGGCCCGCGGCGAGGGCGGGGAATGGGAGTTCCGGCAGGTGTACGGGGCCCGCCTGCTGGACGAGACCCTCGCGGAGGTCGGCGTGCCGTGCGGGGTCGCGGTCGACGTGGGCAGCGAGGGGGCGTTCCTGCTGCCGCCGGTGAAGGGGATCGTGCCCGACGAGGCGGCCGTGGACGGGGAGCCGGAGGGGGCAGCGGAATGAGCGGCGGCTACAAGTTCGACCCGCAGGCGGCGAAGCTCGTCCAGCAGGGTCTGAAGGCGGCGACGGCGGAGCTGGAGGACACCGGCTTCTTCTCGATCAACGCGCAGCAGGGGCAGGGGTTCCAGTTCCTTCAGATGTCCGGCATGGAGATGGGCAACGGTGAACTCGCCTCCGTCTTCGGGCAGTTCTGCGGCCGGTGGGGGATGGCGATCAACGGGAAGATGCAGGACCTGAACGACATCGCGGAGCGGCTCGGCCTGTCCGCGGGGCTGTACCACGAGCAGGAGCAGTACGTGAACGACACCCTCAAGGAGGCTGTCGTCACGTCCAGTTCGTACAACCCGCAGCAGGGTCTCGCGGAGGGCGAGAACGCGGGGGAGAAGTCCTGGGGCGAGGTGTGGGGCGATGTGAAGCCCCGCGCACCGGAGTTCGACGCCTCCATGCCGGACATGGACGAGATGGGCGACCAGTGGGGCCAGGTCGGTGACGACTTCGGCGACTCGCCGTGGCAGGACGTGGCCGGCCCGGACCGCTGGGACGACTCGGACTGGCAGTGGGACGGGCCGCCGCCCGAGCAGGGGCAGGGCGGTCAGGGGAACGACAGGGGCGACGGGGGTAACTGACCGTGGGACTGGGGGAGGCGTTCGACAACCCGCTCGGCGCGGTGAAGGGCGGCCTGGAGAAGGTCGGCGACGGCGTCGAGTGGGCCGGCGGCAAGGCCGCCGACGGCCTCGACGAGATCGGCCTCGAGGGCGCCGCGGAGGGTGTGCGGGACGCGGGCGAGTGGACGGCGGACAAGCTCGGCGCCGACGTCGCCGAGAGGCAGCTCGGCGAGACGGAGGACCCGAAGGAGATCATCCACGGCGACGTGGAGAAGCTGACCGAACGGGCCGAGCATCTGCGGGACTTCTACAGGGCCTTCGACAAGCTCGGCACCGGCCTGAAGCGCCTCGACGTGCACGGCTGGGAGGGCGAGGCGGGCGAGGCCTTCCGGTCCGAGTTCGAGCCGCAGCCGAAGTTCTGGATCAAGGCGGCGGACGCCTGCGAGTCCGCCGGGAAGCAGATCGTCCAGTACGCGTCCACCGTGGAGTGGGCCCAGGGGGAGGCCAAGGAGGCCGTCGCCCTGTACAAGAAGTCGAAAGCCGCCTCGGACAAGGCAGTTGACGACTACAACGCGAAGGCCGACGCCTGGAACCGCAAGAACGAGTCCGGTGAGGACCCCGGGCCGAAGCCGCCCCCGTTCGAGGACCCCGGCAAGGCCGGACTGGACCGCGCCCAGCACATGGTCCGCGAGGCGCGCAGCCAGCGCGACGACGCCGCGCGCCGCGCGAAGGACGCCATGCGCGGACTGGTGGAGCAGGCCCCGGAGCTGCCCGGCGCCTGGGAGACCATGAAGATGACCGGCCGGGACATGTTCGAGGGCATGGCCCTGAACGGCATGCACATCGCGGGCGGTGCGCTGAAGGGCGTCGGTGAACTGGTCGGCCTCGCGCGGATGCTGAACCCGACCGACCCGTACAACATGACCCACCCCGGCCAGTACGTGCAGAACATGAACGGTGTCCTCACCGGCCTGGCCTCCACCGCCGCCCACCCCGAACGCCTCGTCGGGATGGTCAAGAACCAGAACTGGCGCGATCCCGGGGAGGCCGCGGGGAAGCTCCTCGTCGACCTCGCCGGCGGCAAGGGCGCGGGCGGAGCCGCGAAGGGCGGACTCAAGGGCGCGCTGAAGCACGGCATCAAGGAGGGCGCGGAGCAGGGCGCGCGGAAGACGCTCAAGGAGCGGCTGAGCGATCTGCGCCGCCAGTTCAAGTGCAAGGTCCTGCGCAACGAACCGGTGGACATGGCCACGGGGCGCATGGTCCTCCAGGAGACCGACGCCGCCCTCCCCGGCTCCTTCCCGCTGGCCCTCACCCGCACCTTCGAATCCGCGTACCGCCTCGGCGGCTGGTTCGGTCCCGCCTGGGCCTCGACCCTCGACGAGCGGCTGGAGGTGGACGCCGAAGGCGTCGTCTACGTCTCCGCCGACGGCAGCGCCCGCCCCTACCCGCACCCCGCGCCGGGCGTTCCCGTCCTCCCCGAGGAGGGCCTGCCCTTGCCGCTGGACCGCCGCGTCGACGGCTCGTACACCCTCACCGATCCGGTCAGTGGCGTGACGCGTACCTTCGCCGCCCCGGAAGGCGCCGCACCCGGCGGTGACGGCGTCGCACGCATCGCCGCGCTCGGCGAAGAGACCGGCGGCTGGGCGTCGTTCGAGTGGGACGACGAGACCGGCGCGCCGCATTCCGTCACCCACTCCGGCGGCTACGAGCTGAAGTTCCAGTGCCAGGGCGGACGGATCCGCGCCCTGTCCCTGGCGGGAGGGGCGCCGGACGGAACGGACCAGCAGCTCAAGTCCTACGGCTACGACGAGGCGGGCCACCTGACGTCGGTCTCCGACTCCACCGGAGCGACGCTGCGCTACGGCGTGGACGAGCGGGGCCGCATCGTCTCCTGGACCGACAGCAACGACCGCTCGTTCTCCTACACCTATGACGACGACGACCGCTGCGTCTTCCACACGGGCGAGGCCGGCCATCTCCGTACGACGTTCGAGTACGGACTGCCGTCCGAGACACCCGGGCACACGACCACCCGCGTCACCGACTCCCTCGGCCACACCAAGCACTACCTGGTCGACGGCAAGCTGAGGATCGTTGCGGAGACCGACGCCAACGGCGGCACCACACACACCACTTACGACCTCCAGCATCGCCCGCTCACCGTCACCGACCCCAACGGCGGCACCGTCCGGTACCGCTACGACGACGCCGGGCGCCCGCTGCGCGTCGTGCTGCCGGACGGCGGCGAGGTCACCGTCGAATACGACGAGCACGGCCGTCCGGTCCGCAGGACCGACGCGGACGGCGCCGAGTGGGGCTATGCCCGCGACGAGCGGGGCCTCCTCACGGCCGTCACCGACCCGGCGGGCTCCACCACCGCGTACGGCTACGACGCGCGCGGCCATCTCACCGCCGTGACCGACCCGTTGGGCGCGACCAGCGCCGTCCGCTGCGACAGGGCGGGGCTTCCCCTTCAGATCACCGATCCCCTCGGCGGGACCACGACCTACGTGCGCGACGCCTTCGGGCGTCCCGTCACCGTCACCGACCCGGCGGGTGCCGTGACCCGGCTGGAGTGGACGCCGGAGGGGCGGCTCGTGCGCCGCGTCGACCCCGGGGGCGAGGTGCACACCTGGACCTACGACGGCGAAGGCAACTGCCTCAGCCACACCGACGCGGCCGGTGGTGAAACCCGCTACGAGTACACGCACTTCGACCTGCGGACGGCCCAGACCGGTCCCGACGGCGTCCGCCACACCTTCGCCTACGACACCGAACTGCGGCTCGTTCAGGTCGCCAACCCCCAGGGCCTGACCTGGAGTTACACCTACGACCCCGCGGGCCGCCTGATATCCGAGACCGACTTCGACGACCGCACCATGCAGTACGGCCACGACGCCGGCGGCGGACTCGCTTTCCGCACCAACCCGGCGGGCCAGACGATCAGCTTCACCCGCGACGCCATGGGCCGCGTCATCAGGAAGAACGCCGACGGCGACGCCACGGACTACACCTACGACGCGGCCGGACGCCTGATATCCGCCCACGGGCAGGGCGTGGACCTGCTCTGCCGGCGGGACAGGCTCGGACGCGTCAAGGACGAGGCCGTCAACGGCCGTGTCCTCACCCACGATTACGACGCGCTCGGCCGCCGCACCCGCCGCGTCACACCCGCCGGAACCGTCACCACGTACACGTACGACGCCGCCGGCAACCGCACCTCACTCACCACGAACGGGCACACGCTCACCTTCGGCCACGACGAGTCGGGCCGCGAGACCAGCCGCCGCGTCGGCGACACCGATCTCACCTTCACCAGCCTCTGGGACCCGACGGGGCGTCTGGCGTCCCAGACCATCGCCGGTCCCGCCGCGGGCACGGTGCAGCGGCGTACGTACCGCTACCGCGCGGACAGCCATCTCGTGGGCGTCGAGGACCAGTTGAACGGCACGCAGCTCTACGACCTGGACAGGGCGGGACGCGTCACGGCAGTACGGGCGGAGAACTGGTCGGAGACGTACGCGTACGACGAGGCGGGCAACCAGACGTCGGCGGACTGGCCTGCCCGGCATGCCGGTTCGGACGCCCGCGGTGAGCGCAGCTACAGCGGTACGAAGCTGCTGACGGCCGGGTCGGTCCGCTACGAGTACGACGATGCGGGCCGTGCGGTGCTGCGCCAGAAGTCGCGGCTGTCGAAGAAGCCGGACACGTGGCGGTACGTCTGGGACGGCGAGGACCATCTGACGTCGGTGGTCACGCCGGACGGTGTGCGGTGGCGGTATCTGTACGACCCGCTGGGGCGGCGGATCGCCAAGCAGCGTCTCGGCGAGGACGGTCAACGGGTGCTGGAACAGGTGGACTTCACCTGGGACGGGCCGACTCTCGTCGAGCAGACGACGAGCGCTCCCAACCTGCCCGACCCCGTCACGCTGACCTGGGACCACGACGGTCTGCGTCCGTTGACGCAGACCGAGCGGATCACGGATGAGACGACGCAGGCGGAGATCGACTCGCGGTTCTTCGCGATCGCCACGGATCTGGTGGGTGCGCCGACGGAGCTGCTGGATGAGAGCGGCGGCATCGCGTGGCGCACCCGCAGCACGTTGTGGGGGACGACGACGTGGAACGCGGATGCGACGGCGTACACGCCGCTGCGCTTCCCCGGCCAGTACGCGGATCCGGAGACGGGCCTGCACTACAACTTCCACCGCCACTACGACCCCACCACGGCCCGCTACCTCTCCCAGGACCCCCTGGGCCTCGACCCGTCCCCCAACCCGGTCACCTACGTCCACAACCCGCACACATGGGCAGACCCACTGGGGCTGGCCGGTTGCGGGGACGAGGGCCCGTCAATCAACGAACGAGATGTCCATGGGCGGGGGCGGCAAACCGAGCGAGGGGTGGATGTTGACAACGTTTGGGATAACGGCGAGATGTATATCCAGCAGGATGGGCAGATCGTCAAGATTCTGGAAAGCGGGAACGGCACCTACGATATCGTGGTCAGGGATCTCGGGAACCCGAGCGGTGCCCCAACCACCACGATCAAGGATGCCACTCAAAGATATGTCGACAACAAGATTGAAAAGGGAATGTGGGAATGAGTGAGCGACGGCTCCGGTGTTGCGTATGCGGTCTAGATACCGAGAACGCCCTTGATTATGTGCGCTTGGAGATCACCGCGGAAAGGGTAGAAACTCGACAATTCTTGGGTGCTCATGCCGAGTGTCTGAACGGAGTCCTTACTAAGGGTTTCACGGTTGAGGTTCATCTAATGTGAGGTCGAGTGTTTGAGAGCCGCCCTTGCTGCGGTGTCGAACTTCGGTAATGAGGACTCCACGCCTCAGGGGGTACTGGGCTACCCACAGAGGTGGCTGCAAGCGCGAACGAACCTTACCGACTCGAACGACGAAGGACCCGAGAGCTCTCTTAAACCCGGATGAGCTCACAGTGCCGTCTGGATAGGGTCGGCGGGTGCCCGAGCTGAGACGACTGAGTGCTGACCATGCCCCGGCGGTCCTGGCGTTCGAGTTGGCGAACCGCGCCTACTTCGCGGCCTCCGTCCCGGATCGCGGCGACGACTACTTCGACCATTTCGCGGAACGGTACGACGCTTTGCTGGGCGAGCAGGAAGCCGGTGTCTGCGTGTTCTACGTCCTTGTCGCCGAGGACGGCTCGGTACTCGGCAGGTTCAACCTGTACGACTTGGAGGATCGGGCCGCGGACGTCGGCTACCGGGTCGCTCAGCACGTCGCCGGCCGTGGCCTGGCGACAGCGACGCTTCGCGATCTGTGCAGACTGGCCGGGTCGGAGCACGGGTTGAGCAGGCTGCGGGCAGCGACTGCCCTTGAGAACACTGCGTCGCGGAAGGTGCTGGAAAGGGTTGGATTCGTGCGGATCGGCCCAGCCGGCCCCGGCGACCTCGGGGGTAAGCAAGGCAGCTGGTATCAGCTCGACCTTGATTCTCCGTAGGATCGTTTCCCTAGATCAGGGCCGAGCCTTGTCGAAGAGTCGAAGAGTCGAAGATGAGGAGCGGTGCAGGGAAGTTTTCTGCGGATTGAGCGGGATTGACGGGAGTGTATTTGAGGTGAATGTCGAGCAATTGATGGAGAGGCTCGGCAGGGCAGGTGTCACGGTGATCCTCAAAGTGGATGAGGAGAGGTTGCGGGAGTGCGGTAGACCCTGGACTCTGGTGCTGTCCGGGCCCGGGTTGGGAGGTCGAGCGTATATACGCACGGAAGCTGTGACTCTAAGAGAGTGTCTCCGGGAGGGAGTCACGCAACTGCGACAGTGTCCTGGCGACTGGGATTGGCTGACGGATTCCTTCGGTGGCGAAAGCGGAGTTTGAGGTGATGTTGCGACTCTCCATCGTTCCACCGGCCGGGCAGCTGCATCTGGTTCCCGAGTTTGATCTGTCCGCCGATTATGAATCACTCGTGATGAATTCTTGCGAACTCCTCTCGGAGTCGGGGTGCAGATTCCATGCCGAGGGGTTCGGGCAAAGTCACTGGCCGGTGGACGTCTCCTATGATCTCTCGTCCGTCATGGAGCAACTGCCGTCAGCGATCGCCGCGTTGAAATGCGGCGAGAGGACGACCATCGACTTCTACGGGCAGGGAGTCGAGCGGAGTCTCACATTCGTCCCGGCCGGTGACGGGGTAGCGATTCACTGTTCTTCGCGCACCGACTGGGAGCCGATTCCGGGCAGGGAATGGGCTTCCCAGCGCGACGTCTTGGCGCTCTTTGCAGACCTGGCAAATGACTTCAAGTCTGCCCTGAGCCGTACGTGCCCGAGTGTGGCTCAGATTCGTCCCTTCAAGGACTGGTAAGTCACTCACCTGAGCTGCGAAGGTTCAGAAAGCTGTTGTGCGTTCGGCGGACGTTCCGGTGCCGTCGACCCGGATCTGTGGCCCGATGCCGGGTCTTGCCCGCGCCGTGGGGGTTGCACCCGGGAGCTGGACCGCTTCGGCCCGTTGGAGTCGGCGCGGCGGGCTTACCGTGGAAGGAGCGACAGCCACAGTCGGCAGTGCGCACCGGGAGGTGACGCCGATGTCGGGCGAGCAGACGGCCACAGCGACATCCCCTGCGGAACAGGCCATCGCCGATCAGCTCCGCGTCTCGTTCCAAGGTGAAGTGATCGATCGCGGGCATCCCGGCTACGACGAGGCCCGCGCCGTGTGGAACGGCCTGATCGATCGCCGGCCGGCCGTCATAGCCCTGTGCTCAGGCACCGCGGACGTGGTGGATGCGGTCGAGGTCGCCCGCAAGCATCGTCCCGTCGTCAGCATCCGCGGTGGCGGGCATCAGGTGGCGGGCAGCGGGGTCTGCGACGACGGGCTGGTGATCGACCTGTCCGCGATGAAGGGCATCCATGTCGACCCCTCAGCCCGGACGGTGCGTGCCCAGGCGGGTGTGACGTGGGGCGAGCTGGACCGTGAGACCCAGTTGCACGGGCTGTTCACGCCGGGCGGAGAGATCTCGGCGACGGGCATCGCGGGCCTCACCCTCGGCGGCGGTCTCGGATTTCTGATGCGTGCGTACGGTCTGAGCTGCGACAACCTCCGCTCGGTCGAGATCGTCACCGCGGACGGCACCGTGCACACGGCGAGCAGGGACCAGAACCCCGACCTGTTCTGGGCGGTTCGGGGTGGTGGTCGCGGCGTCGGAGTCGTCACCTCGTTCGAGTTCGATCTGCAGCCGCTCGGCCCGGAGGTGACCGGTGCGCTTGTCCTCTACCCGTACGAGAACGCCGACGCGGTCGTACGGGCCTGGCGGGACGTGACGCTCACGGCACCGGAGACGGTCACGCCGGAGATCCTGCTGTGGAGCGTGCCCGCCGACCCGGCGATTCCGGAGGAGCTGCAGAGGGCGAAGTGCGTCCTGGTCGGCGGCGTGTACGGCGGTCCGCCGGGCGCGGAGGCAGCGGCAGCCGTGGCGCCGCTGCGTGAACTGGGCGAACCGCTCATGGACTTGAGCGGGACGATGCCGTACGTGACGCTGCAGAGCGCGAATACCTGGCGATTCCCTGACGGGGAGCGCTACTTCATGAAGTCGCACTTCATGGACGAGCTGACCGACGAGGCGATCCGGACGCTGGTGGAGTGGGACACTCGGCGGCCGACTCCCGAGAGCCTGACCGTGATCCGCACGCTGGGTGGCGCCGTGCGGCGCGTCGGCAGCGACGAGAGCGCGTTCGCGCACCGGTCCGCGCGCTACAACGTGAGCATCGACGCCGGCTGGCGGGACCCTGCGATGGACGACGAAGCGATCGCCTGGGCGCGTTCGGCGTGGGACGCGATGAAGCCGTTCTCGAGCGGCGGCACTTACGTCAACTTCGCCGGACTCGGAGAGGACGCGAGCGAGTTGCAGGGCGCTGTCTACGGTCCTCACGAGGAGCGGCTGGAACGCATTCGCGCCGCGTGCGACCCGGAGGGACTGTTCGCACGGGCCGCACACCGGCCATGACGTACGTCGTGCCTGTTATCGAGCCGCTCGGGCGGCTCAACTCCCGGACGCGTACGAGATGAAGCTGCTCCACGCGGTGGGGGAGAGGGCGAGCTGAGGGCCCTGCTTGTTCTTGGAGTCACGGACGTGGACGGCGTCGGGGCAGGCGGCGACCTCGACGCAGTCGCCGTCGCCACTACTGCTGTGGCTGGACTTCTGCCAGGAGAGGGCGACCTCGACGCAGTCGTCACCCGAACCGCTGCTGTAGCTGCTCTTGAACCAGGACCGTTCAGTGGTGCTCATTGCGCCCTCCGCATCTGCTCCAGCAGACTCTTCGAATCCTCAAGGCTAAGTGCCTGTGAGCGCATCCTGGCATACCTCATCTGGTGGGTACTGACGATCTTCGGGTCAGAGATGAACTGTCCGCACTCCTGCCCCTCGTTGTATCCGAACCAACGGTGAGCGCTCGTCTCCAGAAGCCGGATTGGACCGTGCAGCCCCGCGTGGCTCTCCCTCAACACCGGCATGAGCTGGATCTCGACGTTCCGTTGCTCGCCCACCTCCAAGGCGTGGTCGATCAGTTCCCGCGTCACCTCCACTCCGCCCATGCGGCGCAGAAACAGGTGCTCTTCCAGAATGAAGCTGTACGCCGTGTTGGGGCGTTCGGCGAGAAGCCGCTTCCGCTCGGCCCGGGCCTCCCATTGGGCTTCGATCTGCGTGTCGTCCAGGGGCGGGAGCTGGTTGACGAAGAGCGTCCGCGCGTACGCCTCCGTCTGCAACAGGCCCGGGACCAGGCGGCATTCGTACGTGTTGAGCGTGATCGCCTCCGCCTCCAGGCGGGCCCACTGGCGGAACCAGCTCGCGAGGCCTGGTTGCCGTGAGAGGTGCCGGGCGGCGCCGCGCAGCGCTCCGAAGGCGTCGAGCACTTCTTCGGCGTGTTCGACGAATTCGGGTTGCGGGAAGCGCCGTCCCTGTTCGATCGATCCGACGGTCGGCTGCGAGTAGCGCAGCAGCGGTGCGAGCTCCTCCTGCGTCAGTCCGGCCCGCTTCCGGAAGGCTTTGAGGACTTCCCCGAACGCTTTGAGGCTGTCCGAGGACTCCGGTTCCGCGCCGCCTCCCGGACAGCTGCCGTTCGGCGTTCCGCCCGCGGTTCCGCTACCGGCAGCCGATTCCTCGTCCACACCGTCCGCCATGTCGGCCGTCCCCCTCGCGCGTTCACGCCTCGCATACTCTGAACTTACGTAGCGTCACGGTGAGTTACTGGAGCTGTCCACTGCTTCCGCTCGTACGCGGGTCGCGAGTACGGATCGTCGAGCTGAGGAAAGACCCTCGCAGTCGGGCGTTCGGGACCCTCCGGTACGCGAAGCTCGCTGCTCAACTCGACATAGCCGTACGTGCGTTCACGCCGTCAGGGCTCTCGCCGCGTGCAGTCGCGGGCGTGTCCGGGTAGGGATCGACCCTGGCGCGGAGGGGGCTTGCCCGCCGGGCGCACGGTGACTCAGGGCGGCTTTCGCCGCGCACACTCACGCTCACACTTTGTCCACATAGTGGAAGAAGCCAACTTGACCCCTGCCAAAGGGGTTTCCGAACGGGACGAAGATGGCTACCGTCCTTGTGGTGTACCGGACATGAGCTGTTTTCCCCCTCGATCTCCCGCACGACCGGTACGTCGCAACTCGTACCTACCGCAATCCGGTGATCCCGGGCCCCACACCGGCGATCAAGTCGGCGCGACGGCGCGCGCCTGTGCGAACACGACGGTCAACGACACCTGCGTCAACCACCGTTTCTCCCTCTCAGGAGGAGTCGCGTGCACAGGATCACCCGCTCTCCAGTCAAGTCACCTTCCGCATCGACCAGATACGCCCGCCGTCGCCGGCTGCGCGCCGCGCTCCGTTCACGTACCGCCGTACTCGTCGCGACGCTGCTCCTCGGCGGCGCCCTGAGTATCGGCGGCGCACCGCCGAGCCAGGCCGCAGCCCCCGGCGGCGAGCCTGCCGCCGCCGATTTCCAGCAGGTCACGCTCGCCAAGGGGGTCGCCGAGACCGGCGAGCCCATGACGCTCGCCGTGCTGCCGGACGGCGGCGTGCTGCACACCGCCCGTGAGGGCACCCTGCGTCTGACGGACGCGGGTGGCGCCACGAAGGTCGCGGGCGAGCTTCCCGTCTACAGCCACGACGAGGAAGGTCTCCAAGGCGTCGGCGTGGACCCGGACTTCACGGAGAACCGTTTCGTCTACCTCTACTACGCGCCGCCCATGAACACCCCCGAGGGCGACGCCCCCGAGACGGGCAACCCGGACGACTGGAAACCCTTCGAGGGCGTCAACCGCCTCTCCCGGTTCGTGCTTTCGGAAGACGGCACCCTCGACATGGACTCCGAGAAGACCATCCTCGAGGTGGCCGCCGACCGCGGACTGTGCTGCCACGTCGGCGGCGACATCGCCTTCGACGCGGACGGCAACCTGCTGCTGTCCACCGGTGACGACACCAACCCGTTCCAGTCGGACGGCTTCACGCCCATCGACGAACGGGCCGACCGCAACCCGGCGTTCGACGCGCAGCGCAGCTCCGGCAACACCAACGACCTGCGCGGGAAGATCCTCCGGATCAAGGTCGAGGAGGACGGCTCCTACGGCATCCCGGAGGGCAACCTCTTCGAGCCGGGGACGGAGAAGACCCGTCCGGAGATCTACGCGATGGGCTTCCGCAACCCGTTCCGCATGACCGTCGACAAGCCGACCGGCACGGTCTACGTCGGGGACTACGGTCCCGACGCGGGTGCCGCCGATCCGGCCCGCGGTCCCGCCGGTCAGGTCGAGTTCGCCCGCGTCACCGAAGCCGGAAACTACGGATGGCCGTACTGCACGGGCGACAACGACGCGTACACGGACTACGACTTCGGCAGCGAGGAGTCCGGGGAGAAGTTCGACTGCGCCGCTCCGAAGAACGACTCGCCGCACAACACCGGACTCACCGAGCTGCCCCCGGCCCAGGCCGCGTGGATCCCCTACGACGGCGCGTCCGTCCCGGAGTTCGGCGACGGTTCCGAGTCGCCGATGGGCGGCCCCGTCTACCGCTACGACGAAGACCTCGAATCCGACGTGAAGTTCCCTCAGGAGTACGACGGGGACTTCTTCGCGGGTGAGTTCGGCCGCCGCTGGATCAAGCGCGTCGACCAGGACGAGAACGGCGGCGTGACGTCCATCAACTCCTTCCCCTGGGACGGGACCCAGGTGATGGACATGGAGTTCGGGCCCGACGGCGCTCTGTACGTACTCGACTACGGCACCGGCTACTTCAACGGTGACGCGAACTCCGCCGTCTACCGCATCGAGAACGCGACCGACGGTCACAGTCCGATCGCCGAGGCGAAGTCGGACAGGACCAGTGGGCAGGCTCCGCTGGAGGTGGCCTTCTCCTCCGAGGGCAGCAGCGACGCCGACGGCGACGAGATCAGCTACAGCTGGGACTTCGGCGACGGAGCCACGTCGGACGAGGCGAACCCCACGCACACCTACACCGAGAACGGCACGTACTCGGCCACCGTCACCGTCTCCGACCCGGGCGGACGCACCGGCAGCGCGAGCGTCATCGTGACGGTCGGCAACACCGCGCCGAAGGTGGAGATGCAACTGCCCGCCGACGGCCAGCCGTTCGCCTTCGGGGACGAGGTGCCCTTCAAGGTGGAGGTGACCGATCCGGAGGACGGGGAGATCGACTGCTCCAAGGTGGAGGTCAGTTACATCCTCGGTCACGACAGCCACGGCCATCCGATCACCTCGGCCAAGGGCTGCGAGGGCACCCTGAAGACACCGGCCGACGGCGAACACGACCCGAATGCCGACATCTTCGGGGTCTTCGACGCCGAGTACACCGACGGCGGTGGAGGCGGACAGGACCCGCTGACCGGGCACGCGCAGAACATCCTGCAACCCGAGCACCGGCAGGCCGAGCACTTCACCGACTCCGCCGACGGAGTCACCGTCGCCGACGTCGAGGGCGCCGAGGGCAGCAAGGCCGTGACCGGGGTCGACAACGGCCAGTGGATCGCCTTCAAGCCCTATGTCACCGCGGACGTCACGGAGTTGACGGCGCGCGTCAAGGCGGCCGGTCTCGGCGGCGGCACCGTCGAGGTACGTGCGGGAGCGCCGGACGGCACCCTGCTCGGCAAGGCCGACGTGGCGGCCGGCGACGCCTGGAGCGACGTGACCACACCGATCGGGAACGCACCGGAAGGCAGCGGCGAGCTGTACCTGGTGTTCACCGGCGGTCTCGTCGACCTCTTCGACGTGGACAGCTTCACGGTGAAGACGGAATGAGAGGAGGAGGGCAGATGAGACGTACACCGGACACGGAATCAGGAAAGCCGCGGCTCCGGTCGCGCGTGCCCGGTCCGGGCCGGCGCGCCCGCCGGGCCGGCAGGCCGGCGCTCGTCGCGGCCTCCGCGATGCTGCTGACTCTGACCGTCGCCGTGCCGGGCTCCGCCGCGGCGGAGCCACCCGGCCACTCACGCGACGGCGAACACGTCCTGGTCTTCTCCAAGACGGCGGGGTTCCGGCACGACTCCATCCCCGACGGCATCGCGGCGATCCAGGAGCTGGGCGCGGAGAACGGCTTCACCGTCGACGCGACGGAGGACGCGGACGTCTTCACCCCGGAGAGGCTCGCCGAGTACGACGCGGTGGTCTTCCTCTCGACGACCGGCGACGTGCTCGACGACGGGCAACAGGCCGCGCTGGAGGGGTACATCGAGAAGGGAGGCGGCTACGCCGGGGTGCACGCCGCGGCCGACACCGAGTACGACTGGCCGTGGTACGGCGGGCTGGTGGGGGCCTGGTTCGACTCCCATCCGCTGATCCAGCCGGCCACCGTCGAGGTCCAGGACCGCGCGCACCCCGCCACGTCGCATCTCGACGAGGAGTGGAAGCGCACGGACGAGTGGTACAACTACCGCTCCAATCCCCGGGAGAACGTCCGCGTGCTCGCCGCGCTCGACGAAAGCTCCTACCTCGGCGGCAACATGGGCGAGGACCACCCCATCTCCTGGTGCCGGGAGTACGAGGGCGGCAGGTCCTTCTACACGGGCAACGGCCACACCAAGGAGTCCTACGCCGACGAGGCCTTCCGCACGCATCTGCTCGGCGGAATCCGCTGGGCGTCGGGTGCCGCGCAGGCCGACTGCCGCCCCGAGAACGGCTACACCGCCGTCTACGACAGCGGGACGGGGCTGGAGGGCTGGAAGCAGGCCGGGCCGGGCCACTTCGAACAGGCCGAGGACGGCACCCTCACCACGGTCGGCGGCATGGGCCTGCTGTGGTACGGCACCGAGCAAGTCAGCAGCTACTCCCTGAAGTTCGACTGGCGGATGTCCGGCGACGACAACTCCGGGGTCTTCGTCGGCTTCCCCGCGTCGGACGACCCGTGGACGGCCGTCGACCAGGGTTACGAGATCCAGATCGACGCCACCGACGTGCCGGAGAAGACGACCGGTTCCGTCTACGGCTTCCAGTCGGCGGACCTCGAAGCGCGGGACCGGGCGCTGAACCCGCCGGGGGAGTGGAACACCTACGAGATCCGCGTCGAGGGGGAACGCCTCCAGGTCTGGCTCAACGGCGTCCGGATCAACGACTTCACCAACACCGACCCCGTCCGCAGCCTCACGGACGGCCACATCGGCCTGCAGAACCACGGCGACGAGGACGAAGTGGCCTTCCGCGACGTGCGGTTGAGGGAGCCGGCCCCCGCGGGCCCCGGCGAGGGAAGAGGCGGCGCCCCGGGTTCGTGACGCACGGCCCGACGCACGTGGAGACCGTCCGGCGCACGCCGGACGACGAGCCGCAGCCAGCGGTTCGCCCGCCCGGTGTCCGGCGGCCCGAGGGGGGCCGTGGGACGCCGGGCAGGCGGCGGGGAGGAGAACGCCGACTCCTCCCCGCCGCCCACCGACAACGTTGCCCCCTCGCTTGCGACTTCCGCTCCTCCGGCAGCGCCGGGCGCCCGGCGACCCCGGCCGACCGTCGTCCGGCTCCCGTCGCCCCGACGCTCCGTTGCCGCGCCGGCCTGACGGCCCATCGACCCGAACCCCCCTCGGCAGCAGTCCCCCTCACCCCCTCACCACGGAGGCAGGCCGTGACCGTAGAGCGACCCGAGCAGCACGCTTCCGCCCCCGACAGCGCCCGCACCGGCGTATGGCTCGTCGGCGCCCGCGGTTCCGTCGCCACCACCGCCATCGCCGGATCCGCCGCCGTGGCGGCCGGGATGCATCCGCCCACCGGCATGGTCACCGAGACCGGCGCCTTCAGCGGCTGCGGCCTCCCGCCACTGGAGCGTCTCGTCTTCGGCGGCCACGACATCGCGTCGTGTCCGCTGCCGAAACGCGCCGAGCAGCTCGTCGCGGCCGGCGTGCTCCCGCACGGTCTCCCGGCCGCCCTGCACGCCGAACTCGGCGCGGCGGACGCGTACATACGTCCCGGCACCCCGGCGACCTTTGAGGACCCGCGCGAGGAGGACGAGGCCATCGCCTCCCTCGCCGCGGACATCTCCGCCTTCAGCCGGGCCAACGGCCTCGTCCGCACCGTGGTCGTCAACGTCGCCTCCACCGAAGGGGCTCCGGCGGCGGGCGAGGCGGCGCTGCCGCCCAGCTCCCGCTACGCGGCGGCCGCTCTGCGGGCGGGCTGCCCGTACGTCAACTTCACGCCCTCCACGGGACTCCACCACCCGGCGCTCGCGGACGAGGCACGCGCGTCGGGCCTGCCCTACGCGGGCCGCGACGGCAAGACGGGTCAGACGCTGCTGCGTTCGGTGCTGGCCCCCATGTTCGCGCAGCGGGCCCTGTCCGTACGCGCCTGGTCGGGCACCAATCTCCTCGGCGGAGGCGACGGCGCCGCCCTCGCCGACCCCGGCGCCGCGGCGGCGAAGAACTCCGGCAAGGAACGCGTACTCGCCGACAGCCTCGGCCAACTCCCCGAAGGGCAGCTGCACATCGACGACGTCCCCGCCCTCGGCGACTGGAAGACCGCCTGGGACCACGTCGCCTTCGACGGCTTCCTCGGCTCCCGCATGGTGCTCCAGACGATCTGGCAGGGCTGCGACTCGGCGCTGGCGGCACCGCTCGTCCTCGACCTCGCCCGGCTCCTCGGCCGTGCCCACGCAGCAGGCATGAGCGGCCCCGTCGACGGACTCGGCTTCTACTTCAAGGACCCCGACAGCGGTCCCAGCGCCCTGCCCGGACAGTGGCGTGCGCTGCTCGGCCTCGCCGACCGTCTGAGGGCGGGCGCATGAGGAGCGCGCGGCCGTTCGGCCGCGCCGCGGACTGGGCGCAACTCCTGCGCATCTCCGCCGTCTTCAGCGTCCCGGGCGACGCCCTCGCCGGCGCCGCGGCCTGCGGGCAGCGGGCCGACCGGGGGACGCTGGCGGCCATGGGCGCGTCCCTGTGCCTGTACGAGGCGGGCATGGCCCTCAACGACTACTCCGACCGGGAGATCGACGCCGTCGAACGGCCCGGCAGGCCGCTGCCCTCCGGCAGGATCGCCCCTGCCGCCACGCTCGCCGCCTCCGTGGTGCTGACGGCGGCGGGGCTGCGGCTCGCGGCGGCGGCCGGGCGCCCCGCGCTGCTGACGGCGACGGCGCTCGCGGGCACGGTCTGGGCGTACGACATGCGGCTGAAGCACACCCCGTTCGGACCGGCGGGCATGGCGGCGGCCCGCGCCCTCGACCTGGTGCTGGGTGCCGTGGCGACGCGGGGCACCCGTCCCGCGGACGGCTCGCGGCGACGCCGGGCGGTCGCGGGCAGCGCCGCGCTGCTCGGCGCGCACACGTACGCCGTGACGGCCGTGTCGCGCCACGAGACGCTCGGCGCGCCCGCCGCGGTACCCCTGGCGGCGCTCGGCGCGACGACGGCGGTGGCCACCGCCACGGGACGTGCCGGCCGCGTACCGGCCGTCTTCGCCGCCGCCTACGGCGCCGCTGCCGCCCGGCCCCTCGCACACGCCGCGGCGAACCCCTCGCCGCAGCTTCTGCAGCGCGCGGTCGGCGGCGGCATCAGGGCCACCATCCCGCTCCAGGCGGCTCTCGCCGCCCGCGCCGCCCGCCCCGGCACCGCCGCCGCGCTGCTGGCCCTGCTGCCCCTGGCCGGGCGGCTCTCACGGAAGGTCAGCCCCACATGAGCGGCTCCGGACGGCTGCGCTACGCCTACGGCACCAACGGTCTCGCGGACCTGCGGCTCGAGGACGCCCTGGCGCTGCTCGCCGACCTCGGATACGACGGTGTGGGCCTGACCCTCGACCACATGCACCTCGACCCGCTCGCCCGCGACCTGCCGCGCCGGACCGCCGCCGTCGCACGGGCACTCGACCGGTACGGCCTGTCCGTCACCGTCGAGACCGGAGCCCGCTACGTGCTCGACCCCCGCCGGAAGCACGGCCCCACTCTGCTCGACCCGGACCCCGAAGGCCGCGGCGCACGCCTGGAGTTGCTGCTGAAGGCCGTACGCGTCGCAGCCGATCTGGGCGCGCACGCCACGCACTTCTTCAGCGGGGTCCTGCCCGAGGGCGCCGATCCGCACACCGCGTGGCCGCGCTTCGCCGACGGGGTCGGCGCCCTGCTCAGCGCCGCCGACGCGACCGGGGTGCCGCTCGCGGTCGAGCCCGAACCGGGCCATCTGCTGGGCGACTTGGGGGCGTTCCAGCGGCTGCGTACGACCCTCGGTGAGCCCGAGGGCCTCGGACTCACCCTCGACGTCGGGCACTGCCTCTGCCTGGAGGCCGAGTCCCCGCCGGAGTGCGTCCGTTCGGCCGCGCCCTGGCTCCGGCACGTGCAGATCGAGGACATGCGGCGCGGCGTCCACGAGCATCTCCCGTTCGGCGAGGGGGAGATGGACGTACCGCCGGTGCTGGCGGCGCTCCACGAGAGCGGATACGCCGGGCTCGTCACCGTGGAGCTGCCCCGGGACTCCCACGCCGGTCCCGACCGTGCCCGCGACTCGCTGCGCTTCCTGAAAGAGGCGGAGAAGTCCGCCCGCAGGCAGTCCGGTCTCCGACCCGAGGAGGGATCGCCCCCATGCTGAGCCCCGCCGAACCGGCCCGTCCGTACCCCGGAGGCGACGGTCCGGCCGACCGGCTTCCCGTCAGCCCCGTCCCGGTGCCGCCCGCGCAGATCCGGGCACGCGTGGAGGCGCGGCTCGACGACGCCCGAGCGGCCTGGCTGCGCCGGGCGCTGGTGGACGCGGCGGCGTCCGCGGCGGTGTCCGCACCGCCCGCGGGGGCACCCGAGGGCGTCGACGCCCAAGGCGCCGCGTGGGAAAGCCACTTCGCCTCGGCCGGACGGCACTGCGGACGCCTCGCGGCGTGCGACGTCCGCGTGCTGCTGCTGCACGCCGCCCGCGCCGGCACCGCCACCCTCACCCGCCTCTACCGGCAGGGCACCGCAGCGGAACGCACGGCGGTACTGAGCGCCCTGCCCCACCTTCCGGACGCCGCACCGGCCGAGTGCGTCCCCCTCGTCGAGGACGCGCTGCGCGCCAACGACACCGGTCTCGTCGCCGCGGCGGTCGGCCCGTACGCCGCCGCGCACCTCGACCCGCACGGCTGGCGGCACGCCGTACTGAAGTGCCTGTTCACCGGTGTGCCGCTCCAGGCGGTCGCCGCACTGGCGCAGCGTGCCCGCGGGGACGGCGAACTGGCGCGCATGCTCCGCGACTTCGCACACGAACGCAGCGCGGCCGGACGCCGGGTACCCGGAGACCTCCACCACGTCCTGGACATCGCCGAAGCCCCCGCGGACGCCCTCGAAGGTCCGGACGACCCTGGGGGTCCGGACGCCCTCGAAGCCCCGACCGCTACCCCCGCCCACGCCCCCGCAGAAGCCGCTCCGCAGCCGCCCGAGGAGATCTGATGCGCATCTTCGACCCGCACATCCACATGACCTCGCGGACCACCGACGACTACACCGCCATGTACGAAGCGGGTGTGCGAGCCGTCGTCGAGCCGTCCTTCTGGCTGGGCCAGCCGCGGACCTCGCCCGGCTCCTTCTACGACTACTTCGACTCCCTGCTGGGCTGGGAGCCCTTCCGCGCCGCGCAGCACGGCATCGCCCACCACTGCACCATCGCCCTCAACCCCAAGGAGGCCGGCGACCCGCGCTGCGTGCCCGTGCTGGAGGAACTGCCCCGCTACCTGGCCAAGGACGGCGTCGTGGCGGTGGGAGAGATCGGCTACGACTCGATGACGCCCGCCGAGGACACCGCGCTCGCCGCCCAGCTCCAACTCGCCGCCGAGCACGGCCTCCCGGCCCTCGTCCACACGCCGCACAGGGACAAGGCCGCGGGCCTCGCCCGCACGCTCGACGTGCTGCGCGAATCGGGGCTGCCGCCCGAACGCGTGCTGCTGGACCACCTCAACGAGACGACCGTCGACGCGGCGGCGGCCTCGGGCTGCTGGCTCGGCTTCTCCATCTACCCCGACACCAAGATGGACGAGCACCGCATGGTGCGGCTGCTGCGCCTGCACGGCACGGCCCGCGTGCTCGTCAACTCCGCGGCCGACTGGGGCCGCAGCGACCCCCTGAAGACCCGCGCCGTGGGCGACGCCATGCTCGACGCGGGCTTCACGGACGACGAGGTCGACCAGGTGCTGTGGCGCAACCCGGTGGCCTTCTACGGGCAGAGCGGCCGGCTCGAACTCGACGCCGCCGCACCGCAGTCGGGAGCACCGCCCACGACCCACGAGGGCAACTCCGTCCTGCGCGGCGGGGAATGAGGGAGGCCGGGACATCGTGCGCTTCCGCCATCCCGACGGTACGACCGTCCACCTCGCCTACTGCACCAACGTGCACGCCGCCGAGGACCTCGCCGGCGTCGTCGCCCAGCTGCGCGAGTTCGCCGAACCCGTACGGCGCAGGCTGCACCGCGACCGGCTCGGCATCGGCCTCTGGCTCGCCCGGGACGCCGCCCGCGCGCTCACCGCCGACCCGTCGGCGCTGCGCTCGCTGCGCGGCGAACTCGACCGGCGCGGCCTGGAGGTGGTCACCCTCAACGGCTTCCCCTACCGGGGCTTCGGGGACCAGCACGTCAAGTACCGCGTCTACAGGCCGGACTGGACGGAACCGGAACGGCTGGAGCACACCACGGACCTGGCGCGGCTGCTGACGGCGCTGCTGCCCGAGGACGCGGTCGAAGGCACCGTCTCCACCCTGCCGCTGGCATGGCGCACCGGCTTCACCGCCGAGCGGCGCCGCACGGCCCTCGCCGCCCTCGGCACCCTCGCCGGTCGGCTGGACGCCCTGGAGGAGCTGACGGGCCGCAGCATCCGCGTGGGGATCGAACCGGAGCCCGGATGCACCGTCGAGACGACGGACGACGCCGTGGCGGCGCTGACCGGCCCGGGAGCGCCGCCGCCCCACCGGGTGGGGGTGTGCGTCGACACCTGCCACCTGGCGACGCAGTTCGAGGACCCCGAGGGGGCGCTCGCCGCTCTCACCGCCGCCCACGTACCCGTCGTCAAGTGCCAGCTCTCCGCCGCGCTGCACGCCCAGGACCCGCACGAGGACGGCGCGTCGGAGGCGCTGTCCGCTTTCGCCGAGCCCCGCTTCCTGCACCAGACCCGGGCATGTACGGACACCGGCGTACTCGCCGTGGACGACCTCGGTGAAGCGCTCCGGCCCGGGGCCCTGCCCCCCGACGTCCCCTGGAGGTCCCACTTCCACATGCCGCTGCACGCGCCGCCCCCGCCGCCGCTGAGCTCCACGCTCGACGTGCTGCGCTCGGCCCTGGGACGGCTCGTCGGCGGCCCCGTGCCGCTCACGCGCCACCTGGAGGTGGAGACCTACACGTGGCAGGCCCTCCCCGAAGGCCAACGCCCCCGCACCCGCGCCCAGTTGGCCGACGGCATCGCCGCGGAGCTGGACGCCGCCCGCGAGATGCTCATCGACCTCGGCCTCAAGGAGCTGCCGTGACGCAGGAACCGCAGCCGCTGCTCGTCCTCGACGTCGTCGGGCTCACCCCCCGGCTCCTCACGCACATGCCCGTCCTGAGCGCTCTCGCCGGGAAGGGCACGCACGTGCCGCTCGGCACGGTGCTGCCCGCCGTCACCTGCGCGGCCCAGTCCACGTTCCTCACGGGTCTGGAGCCCTCCGGCCACGGCATCGTCGGCAACGGCTGGTACTTCCGCGAACTGGGCGAGGTGCTGTTGTGGCGCCAGCACAACGCGCTCGTCGGCGGCGAGAAGCTCTGGGACGCGGCCCGGGCCCGGCACCCCGGCTACACCGTCGCCAACGTCTGCTGGTGGTACGCCATGGGAGCGGGCACCGACTGGACCGTCACACCGCGCCCCGTCTACTACGCCGACGGCCGCAAGGAACCCGACTGCTACACCCGCCCCCCGGACCTGCACGACGAACTCACAGGCGCCCTGGGCACGTTCCCCCTCTTCCAGTTCTGGGGCCCGGGAGCCGGCATCGCCTCCTCCCGCTGGATCGCCGGTGCCGCACGGCACCTGATGCGCACCCGCCGTCCCGACCTCGTCCTCACCTATGTTCCGCACCTCGACTACGACCTCCAGCGGTACGGGCCCGACGACCCGCGCTCCCACCGGGCGGCGGCCGAACTCGACGCCGTACTGGCGCCGTTGCTGGAGGACGCCCGCGCCGAGGGCCGCACCGTCGTCGTGCTCTCCGAGTACGGCATCACCGCGGTGGACCGCACCGTCGACGTCAACCGCGCCCTGCGCCGGGCCGGGCTGCTGGAGGTCCACACCCAGGACGGCATGGAGTACCTGGACCCCACCATGTCGAAGGCGTTCGCCGTCGCCGACCACCAGATCGCGCACGTCTACGTACGCGACCCCGCCGACCTGCCGGCCGCCCGCGACGTCCTCGAAGGACTGGAGGGCATCGAGCAGCTGCTCGACGAACGCGGCAAGAAGGCACACGGACTCGACCATCCGCGCTCCGGCGAACTCGTCGCCGTCGCCGCGCCCGGCGCATGGTTCACCTACTACTACTGGCTCGACGACTCCCGGGCGCCCGACTTCGCCCGGCTGGTGGAGATCCACCGCAAGCCGGGCTACGACCCGGCCGAGCTGTTCATGGACCCGCACGACCCGTACGTGCGGCTGCGCGCCGCGACGGCCCTGGCACGGAAGAAGACCGGGATGCGCTACCGCATGGCGGTCGTCCCGCTCGACCCGTCACCGGTACGCGGCAGCCACGGCCGGCTCCCCGAAAGCACCGGCGAGGGACCGGTGTTCATCTGCTCCCGGCCCGGTGCCGCCGAAGGCCCCCTCGCCGCAACCGAGATCAAGCCCCTGCTGGTCAACCTCGCTCTGGGAGAGCCCACATGAGACGCACACCTCACGACCCCGAACTCGTACACCGCCTGCGCCGCCGCGGCTTCCTGGGCGTCGCCGCGGGGGCGGCGGCCGCCTCGCTGCTCGGCGCCGGTGCGGGCACCGCACAGGCGGCCGCGCCCTCCGCGGCGGACGCCGGGCGGTGCGGCCCCCTGCTGCCGAAGGGCCGCCTCGGCATCCAGCTCTACACGCTCCGCGACAAGGTCCAGTCCCTGGGCTTCGCCGCCGTCTTCGAGGAGCTGTCCCGCCACAGCTACGAGCAGGTCGAGTTCGCCGGCTACACCCAGGGCACCGGGGACATCTCGCTGGCACAACTGGGGCGGCTGCTGCGGGAGTACGGGCTGCGCGGCATCGGCAGCCACGTCGGCTACTACTCCGACGACCCGGACGACTACACCTTCGACACGCAGCTGGAGAAGGTGCTCGACGACGCCGCCGAACTCGGCCTGCCCCATGTGGGAACCGCCGCCGCCCCTGACCGCTACGGCAGGACCGTCGACGCGTGGAAGCGCGCCGCGGAGGACTTCAACCGGTACGGCGCGGCCGCGAGGAGACGCGGCCTGAAGTTCTACCAGCACAACCACCAGATGGAGTTCGGCTTCGCCGAGGACCGGCCGGACGTGCGCCTGTACGACGTCCTCCTCGCGGAGACCGATCCGGAGCTGGTGTACCTGGAGATGGACATCTACTGGGCGTTCGCGGGCAAGTACCGCTTCAGCGTCCGCCCCGACGGAACGCCCGCCCCCTTCGAGCCGGTCGAGTACGTGCTGGCGCAGCCGGAGCGCTACCCCCTTTTCCACGTCAAGGACGGGGAGCACGACGAGACTTCGGAGGACGGCTACCGCATGGTCGACGTCGGCGACGGGGACATCGACTACCGGCGGTTCATCGGGAAGGTCACCCGCGTGCGGGGCGGCCGCCACCACAACTGGCAGGTGGAGCACGACAATCCGGCCGACTCCTTCAGGACGGCACGCCGGTCCGCCGCCCATCTGCGTTCGCTGAAGAGGACGGGGGGCTGAGGGCACGTACGGGCCGTTCACCTCGGTCGTTCCGCCCCGAGGTGAACGGCCCGCCCCCCGGGTCCTGTTCGCCTGCGCGTGCTATTCGCCGCCGTCTTCGGCCGCGAGACGGCGGGCCTCACGGCGGCCCGCGTACCTCTCCCTGCGGTTGCCGGCCTTCTTCCACTCCTGCCACTCCCTGATGTGGGAGCGCACCTTGCACCCGGCGCAGCAGTTGCCCGAGAACAGGTGGGCCGCGGGGTGCTCCCACCGGCAGCGGGTCTCCGGACCCCGCGACAGCGGGTCAGAGGGAAGATCGCACGCGCCGTAGCGGTGGTCGTGCACCGGCCGCGGGTCGTGCTCCGCGTGGCGCACCCGCAGGGGCTTGGTCTTGTCCGTATGGGACATCGTGTTCCTTCCGGAACCGCCGCCCGTGCTCCCGGACTTTCCGGGCGGGCGGCCAGGTTCGGAATCGCACGGCCACACCTTCTTCCTCGTCCGCGGCACCGGCCGCTGCCCGGCCGGTGCGGCACCCGCCGCGAGCACGGGCGCGTCCCGGTGTGCGCGCTCCCGGCGACGCGACCAACCGGCGTACGCCACAGGGGAGTTCGGCACACGTTCCGCACGGATGCGCAGAACGTTCCAGGCTATCGGGGGCGCATGGACGTGTACAGGGAGCCGGGGCGGCAGCGGGCACGCGGCCGGGCTCCACCGCTGCGCGTGGGGCGCCCGGACAGACGGCTGCCGGGCCACCCATCAGGAGCGGGTGGCCCGGCAGCCGTCTGCGTCCCGGCCCGGTCAGATCACTTCCCTGCTGATCGGCTGGGGGTTGGGCTTGATCGAGGACTTGCGCGGCCTGCCCGGCTGGTGCAGGAACAGCGCCACGACACCGGCCAGGAGCGAGGTGCTGCCCGCGAGCCAGAAGGCGCCGGCGAAGCCCCAGGCACTGACGACCATGGAGCCCAGCCCGGCGCCCGCGATACCGGACAGCAGCTTGGAGCTGTAGACCATGCCGTAGTTGGTGGCGTTGTTGTTCTCACCGAAGTAGTCCGCGGTCAGCGCCGCGAACATCGGGAAGATGGCGCCGCCGCCGAAGCCCGAGATCATCGAGCAGAGCAGGAACAGCGGCATCGACTTCGCCTCGCCGGAGAGCAGGATGCCGAACTGCGACAGTCCCAGCACGACGCAGACGAAGAGCAGGCACTGCTTGCGGCCGTACCGGTCGGACAGCCATCCGATCACGCCGCGCCCGGTGCCGTTGACGATGGCCTTGAGCGACATGGCCGTGGCGACGATGCCGCCCGCGAAGCCCATCTCGTTGCCGAAGGGCACCTGGAAGGCGATACCGAAGATGTTCACACCGGACGTGCACAGCAGGCAGAACCACATGATCGGCACGCGCCCGGTCTTGAACGCCTCCTTGGCGGAGTACTGCTTGACCGCCGGCGGGTTCTTCTGCAGCGCACGGCGCGCCCGCGGGTCGTCCGGCGCCTTCAGCGGGTCGATGTGCGGGGGCCACCAGTTCTTCGGCGGGTCCTTGAAGAAGGAGCCCGCGAAGGCGACCACGGCGGCGAGGAAGACGCCGACGGAGATCAGCACCCAGCGGAAGTTGCCCACGTCCATGAAGCCGGTGAAGAGGAACACGAACGGGACGGAGCCGTAGGCGAAACCGCCGTTGACGAAGCCGGTCTTGCCGCCCCGGCGCTCCGGATACCACTTGCCGACCATGTTCACGCAGGTCGCGTACACAGCCCCGGCGCCCATCCCGCTGAAGACGCTGAAGCCGATGTAGGCGAAGATCACGTTCGGTGCGTACGCGAGAGCGAGATAGCCCAGCAGAGTGCCCAGCGCGCCCCACATCATGGCCTGCCGCGCGGGGAAGCGACCGCTCTCCCGCAGCTTGCCCACCGGGAAGGCCACGCCTCCCTGGAAGAGGACCCAGATGCCCATCATCCAGAAGATGTGGGAGCTGTTCCAGCCGTGCGCGGTATGGAGGGTCGACTCGGCGGACGCGAACGCGTACTCGGCCGACGAGATGCCCATCATGCCGACCCAGGGGAGGATCACCATCCACCGGCGGTGCCGTCCCATGATGTCGACGTCGGTCTCGCCTATGCGGTAGGTCCGACCGTTCTTGTCGGTCACCTCCCTGTAGGGGAGGGCCGTTGGTGCTTCTGTTGTTGTCATGTGCTGCACCCCTTGCGTGGAGAGAGTCTGGCCAGCGCCCCCTGTCCGGATCTCTTGCTTTGGTGCGTTGTCGCGGGTGCCGCTTCAGGCGCGTCCGGGTACGGCGGGGCGGGTTGCGGTATCCGCCCCGGTCCCGGGTCCCGCCGCGACGGCGGGGAGCTGGCCCCCGCCACCGCGGAACGGTCCCGCAGCACGGCCCCTACAGGAGCCCCGCCGCCCGTGCCCACCGGTACTTGGCTCCCAGTACGGCCACGGGCTTCTCAGTCGTGTACGGGTAGGCGACCACTCCTCGCTCGAAGAGGTACGCGCATGCTTCCTCGACCTCCACATCGCCAGCAAGGGAGGCCACGACGGGTTTTTCGATTCCCTTCTCCCGTGCCTCGGCGACGACCCGGGCCGTCAGCTCCGCGAAGACCATGGGCGGAGTGACGATCGTGTGCCAGTAGCCGAGGACCAATGAGTGGATACGCGGGTCCTCCAGGCCGAGGCGGATGGTGGCCTCGTACGTGGAAGGCGGCTCGCCTCCGGTGATGTCCACCGGGTTGCCCGCGGCGCCGAACGGCGGGATGAAGGCGCGGAACGCCTCGTCCAGGTCCGGCGGAATCTCCATGAGAGACATTCCGTTGTCGACGATGGCGTCCGAGAGCAGCACGCCCGAACCGCCCGCGCCGGTGATGATGACGGTGTTGTCACCCTGCGGAGTGGGCAGAACGGGCAGGGCCCGCGCGTACTCCAGCATCTCGTTCAGGCCGGGCGCCCGGATGACGCCGGCCTGCCGCAGGATGTCGTCGTAGACGGCGTCGTCGCCGGCCAGCGCGCCCGTGTGGGAGCCGGCCGCCTTGGCGCCCGCGCTGGTGCGGCCCGCCTTGAGCACCACGACGGGCTTCTTGGGCACGGTCTCCCGCGCCGCCTCCACGAACGCCCGCCCGTCCTTGAGGTCTTCCAGGTGCATCGCGATGCACTCGGTGTTCGGGTCGTCCGCGAAGTAGGTGAGCAGGTCGTCCTCGTCCAGGTCGGACTTGTTGCCGAGTCCGACGATCGCCGAGACACCGGTGCTGGTGCTGCGGGCGAAGCCGAGGATGGCCATGCCGATGCCGCCCGACTGGGAGGTGAGCGCCACACCGCCCTTGACGTCGTAGGGCGTGCAGAACGTGGCGCACAGGTCCTGCCACGTCGAGTAGTAGCCGTAGATGTTCGGGCCCAGGAGCCGCACGCCGTGCTTCTCGCCGATGGCCACGATCTTGTCCTGCAGCTCCACCTCGCCGGTCTCGGCGAAGCCGGACGGAATGAGGACGGCGTTCGGGATGCCCTTGGCGCCGACGGCCTCCAGCGTGTCGGGCACGAACTTCGCCGGGACGGCGAAGACGGCCACATCCACCTCGCCGGGGATGTCGGCGACCGACTTGTACGCCTTGCGCCCCAGGATCTCGTCGGCCTTGGGGTTCACCGGGTGGATCTCCCCGGGGAATCCGCCGTCGACGAGGTTGCGCATCACCGAGTTGCCGATCTTGCCCTGCTCGTTGGAGGCGCCGATCACCGCGACGGAGCTCGGCTGCATCAGCCGCTTCATCGACACGCGGATCTCCTCCGGCGTGTAGCGCCGGCGCTCGGCGGGCTCGTCCTCCGTGAGCAGGATGCGGATGTCGGCGGCCGTCGCGCCGTCCGCCGACGCGAAGACGGGGTTGAGGTCGACCTCCGCCAGCTCCGGGAAGTCGTGCGTGAGCTGCGAGACCGCCACGATCACCCGCGCCAGCGCGTCGCGGTCGACGGGGTCGCCGCCGCGTACGCCCTTGAGGATCTCCGCCGCCCCGATGCCGTCCAGCATCGACATGGCGTCCTCGGTCGTGGCCGGAGCGAGCCGGAAGGTGACGTCCTTGAGGACCTCCACCAGCACGCCGCCCAGCCCGAAGGCGACGACCTTCCCGAACGTCGGGTCGGTGACGGTGCCGACCAGCACCTCCTGGCCGGGCTTGGCCATCTGCTGCACCTGCACGCCCAGTACGTTCGCCTCGGCGTCGTACTCGCGGGCGTTGCCGACGATCTCGCAGTACGCGCTGCGCACTTCGGCGGAGGAGGAGACGCCCACGCGCACGCCGCCCGCGTCGGTCTTGTGCAGGATGTCCGGCGAGACGATCTTCATCACGACGGGGAACCCGAGCCTGTCCGCCAACTGCACGGCCTCGTCGGCCGATTCGGCGAGGCCCTCGTCCGGTACCGGGATGCCGTAGGCGTCGGCGACCCGCTTGCCCTCGGGGGCCGTCAGCGCCGTGCGCCCCTCGGCGCGGGCGGCGTCCAGCACCGCACGTACCGCGTCCTTGTCCGGCGTGCCGGCGCTGTCGTTGTGCTGCGCCATGGGTCAGATCACTCCGTTCGTCTTGAGCAGCGCCAGTTCTTCCTCGTTGAGGCCCAGCTCGCCTATGAAGACCTCCTCGTTGTGCTCGCCCAGGAGCGGTGAGGGGGTGATCTCCACGGGGGAGTCCGAGAGCTTCATCGGGGAGCCGACGGTGGTGAAGGAGCCGCGCTCGGGGTGCTCGACCTCGACGATCATCCCGTTGGCGGCGAGGGACTCGTCCTCGACGATCTCCTTCGTCGAAAGGATCGGCCCGCAGGGGATGTTGTGGGCGTTGAGCGCGCCCAGCACCTCCCACTTGGGCATCGTGGAGGACCACTCCTCGATGAGCTGGAACATCTTGCCGAGCTTCGGCAGGCGCGCCTCGGGCGTGTTCCACTCCGGGTCGTCGGCGAGTTCGGGACGGCCGATGAGCTTCGTCAGCGGCTCCCATCCGACGGGCTGCACGATCACGTACACGTAGTCGTTGGGGCCGCCGGGCGCGCACTTGACGGCCCAGCCGGGCTGGCCGCCGCCGGAGGCGTTGCCCGAGCGCGGCACCTCGTCGCCGAAGTCCTCGTTCGGGTACTCGCCGAGCGGGCCGTGCGCCAGCCGCTGCTGGTCCCGCAGCTTGACCCGGCAGAGGTTGAGCACCGAGTGCTGCATGGCCACGTTGACGCGCTGTCCCCGGCCCGTGCGCTCACGCTGGAGCAGCGCCGCGAGGATCGCGGCGACGGTGTGCACGCCGGTTCCCGAGTCGCCGATCTGCGCACCGGTCGCCAGCGGCGGCCCGTCCTCGAAGCCGGTCGTCGACATCGAGCCGCCCATGGCCTGCGCGACGACCTCGTACGCCTTGAAGCTGGTGTACGGGCCTTCGCCGAAGCCCTTGATGGAGGCGTAGACCAGCTTCGGGTTGATCTGCTTGATGCGGTCCCAGGTGAAGCCCATCCGGTCCACGGCTCCGGGGCCGAAGTTCTCCACCAGCACGTCGCTGCGGCGGATGAGCTCCGTCAGCAGCTCCTTGCCGCGGTCGGACTTGGTGTTGAGCGTGATGCTGCGCTTGTTGCAGTTGAGCATCGTGAAGTAGAGGGAGTCCACGTCGGGGAGGTCCCGCAGCTGCTTGCGGGTGATGTCCCCCGAGGTGGCCTCCAGCTTGATCACGTCGGCGCCGAGCCAGGCGAGGAGCTGCGTGGCGGAGGGGCCCGACTGGACGTGGGTCATGTCCAGTACGCGGATTCCGTCGAGTGCCTTCTCGGTCACTGTCGTCGTGCCGGTCGTATCCGTCACGTCGGTCACAGCAGTCACCTCACTTGTACATGGTCTGGTTCATGGTTCCGGGCGCGTACGCGTCCGGGTCGATCCACACGTTGACCAGGGACGGCTTGCCGGACGCGCGGGCGCGCTCCAGCGCGGGCCTGATCTCGGAGGGTTCGCGCACCTCTTCGCCGTGGCCGCCGAGCATCCGCGCGAACTGGTCGTAGGGCACGTCGCCGAGGGTGTTGCCGACCCGTTCGCGCGCTTCTCCGTACTTGGCCTTCTGGCCGTAACGGATCTGGTTCATCGAGGAGTTGTTGCCGACGATGCCCACGAAGGGCAGGTCGTAGCGGACGAGCGTCTCGAAGTCCCAGCCGGTCAGGGAGAAGGCGCCGTCGCCGAAGAGCGCGACGACCTCCTTGTCCGGACGGGCCTGCTTGGCGGCCAGGACGAACGGCACGCCCACGCCGAGCGTTCCGAGCGGTCCCGGGTCCATCCAGTTGCCGGGCGCCTTGGGCTGCACGACCTGGCCGGAGAAGGTGACGATGTCGCCGCCGTCGCCGATGTAGAGCGAGTCCTCGGTGAGGAAGTCGTTGATCTCGCTCACGAGCCGGTACGGGTGGATGGGCGAGGCGTCCGAACGCAGCTGCGGCAGCCGCTTCTCCAGCGCGGTCTGCTCGGCGCTGCGCAGCTCCTCGATCCACGCCTTCCGCTTCTCGGCGCCGCCGTTGATGCGTCCGGAGGCGGCCTGCGTGACGGCCGAGAGCACCAGGTCGGCGGAGCCGACGATGCCCAGGTCGATGTCGCGGTTCTTGCCGACCGTGCGGTAGTCGAGGTCGATCTGGACGACCGTCGCGTCGGGGGAGAGGCGCTTGCCGTAGCCCATGCGGAAGTCGAAGGGCGTGCCGACGATGATGATGAGGTCGGCGTTGGAGAAGGCGTAGCGGCGCGAGAGCTGGAAGTGGTGCGGGTCGCCGGGCGGCAGGGTTCCGCGGCCCGCGCCGTTCATGTACGCGGGGACGTTCAGCGTGCGCACCAGCTCCGTCGCGGCGTCCGTCGCGCGGCACGTCCAGGTCTGGCTGCCGAGCAGGATCGCCGGACGCTCGGCCTGCACCAGCAGGTCGGCGAGCTTCTGCACGGAGTCCGGGTCGCCCGGCTGCCGCGTGGAGGCCCGGTAGTTGCCGGCCTTGGGGACCCTGGCCTTCTCGACGGGGACCTTCGCGTCGAGCACGTCGCGCGGGATCTCCAGGAAGGAGGGCCCGGGTGCGCCGTGGTAGCACTCGCGGAAGGCCATCGAGACCATGTCCGCGGCCCGGGCCGTGTCGGGCACGGTGGAGGCGAACTTGGTGATCGGCCCCATCATGTCGACGTGCGGGAGGTCCTGCAGGGAGCCCATCTTGTGCTGCGTGTGGGCCCCTTGGCCGCCGATGAGCAGCATGGGCGACTCCGCGCGGAAGGCGTTGGCGACGCCGGTCACGGCGTCGGTCGTGCCCGGTCCGGCGGTGACGACGGCGCAGCCGGGTTTGCCGGTGAGCCGGGCGTAGCCGTCCGCGGCGTGCGCCGCTACCTGTTCGTGGCGTACGTCGACGACGTCGATTCCCTCGTCGACGCAGCCGTCGTAGATGTCGATGATGTGGCCGCCGCAGAGCGTGTAGATGACCTCCACGCCCTCCGCCTTGAGCGCCTTGGCGACCAGGTGCCCGCCGGATATCAGTTCCTGGCTTTCCTGGCTGTCCTGGCTGTCGTCGGGCATGGCGTATCGAGTCCCTTCGTCGGGTGTGGAGCACGGTCAGAGCAGATTGCATACAGTCGACGAATACTGTATGAACCTTGTTATCCCGCATCGACTGGGCGATGTCCAGGGGGCGTGCACCGATCGTTTCGAAGATCGACCAGGGAGCACATGTGGACCTTTACGAGCACCAGGCGAGGGAACTCTTCGATCGCCACGGCGTCCTGGTACCGGAAGCCGAGGTCGTGGACACCGCGCGAGCTGCGCGGGAAGCGGCCGGAAGGCTCGGTGCCGGCAGGCACGGCGTCGTGGTCAAGGCACAGGTGAAGACAGGAGGCAGGGGCAAGGCCGGCGGCGTCAAGATGGCAGCCGATGCGGCGGCGGCCGAGATCACCGCGCGTCAGATCCTGGGCATGGACATCAAGGGCCACACCGTGCACAGCGTCATGCTCGCCAGCCCCGTGGACGTGGAGAAGGAGTACTACGTCTCCTACGTCCTCGACCGTGCCGCGGGCGGTTTCGTCGCCATCGCCTCCGCCGAGGGCGGGATGGAGATCGAGGAGGTGGCGGCGGCGCGCCCCGAAGCCGTCGCGCGTGTCCCGATCGACCCCGCCCGCGGCGTGACACCCGAAGTCGCCGACCGGATCGTCTCCGAGGCCGGGCTCCCCGAGGACGTGGCCCCCGTCCTGCGCAAGCTGTGGACCGTCCTGGAGTCGGAGGACGCGCTGCTCGTCGAGGTCAACCCCCTCGTCCGTACCGGCGACGGCTCCGTCGTCGCCCTCGACGGCAAGGTGACCCTGGACGACAACGCCCGCTTCCGCCAGGCCCGTTGGGGCGAGAGTGCGGAGGCGTCGCCAGGCGGTGAGGGCGGGCGGCTGGAGGCCGAGGCCGCGGCCAAGGGGCTCAACTACGTGAAGCTGGAAGGGGAGGTCGGCGTCATCGGCAACGGCGCGGGGCTGGTGATGTCCACGCTCGATGTCGTCGCGGGCTGCGGCGCCAGGCCGGCCAACTTCCTCGACATCGGAGGGGGAGCCTCCGCGCAGGTGATGGCCGACGGCCTCGCCCTCGTCCTGGGCGACCCGGACGTGAAGTCGCTTCTCGTCAACGTCTTCGGAGGCATCACCGCCTGCGACGCCGTCGCCGAGGGCATCACCCAGGCCCTGGGCCAGGTCCGGCTGACCAAGCCGCTCGTCGTGCGCCTCGACGGCAACAACGCCGTCCGCGGCCGCGAGATCCTCGAGGCGAACCCCCACCCGCTGCTGGAGCAGCGGACCACCATGGACGGCGCCGCCCAGCGTGCCGCCGAACTGGCCACTGCCGCGGCCGCGGCCGCATAGGGAGGCGGGACACCAATGGCGATCTTCCTCAGCAAGGCAAGCAAGGTCATCGTCCAGGGCATGACCGGCGCGGAAGGCATGAAGCACACGCGCCGGATGCTCGCGGCGGGCACCGACATCGTGGCCGGCGTCAACCCGCGCAAGGCGGGCCGGGACGTCGACGTCGACGGGCGTCCGGTACCCGTCTTCGGCTCGGTCGCGGAGGCGCGGGAGGCGACGGGGGCCGACGTCTCGGTGCTGTTCGTGCCACCCGCCTTCTCCAGGGCGGCGGTTCAGGAGGCCGTCGACGCGGGGATGCCGCTCGCCGTCGTCATCACCGAGGGCATCCCCGTGCACGACGCCGTCGCCTTCCGCGCGTACGCGCAGGAGCGCGGCACCCGCATCATCGGCCCCAACTGCCCGGGGCTCATCAGCCCCGGGCAGTCCAACGCCGGCATCATCCCCGCCGACATCGCCCCCGAGCCGGGCCGCATCGGGCTCGTCTCGAAATCCGGCACCCTCACCTACCAGCTCATGTACGAGCTGCGCGAGATCGGCTTCTCCTCCTGCGTGGGCATCGGCGGCGACCCCGTCATCGGCACCACGCACATCGACTGCCTCGAAGCGTTCGAGGCCGACCCCGAGACCGATCTGATCGTGATGATCGGCGAGATCGGCGGCGACGCGGAGGAGCGGGCCGCCGCCTTCATCAAGGAGAACGTCACCAAGCCCGTCATCGGCTACGTGGCCGGCTTCACCGCTCCGGAGGGCAAGACGATGGGGCACGCCGGAGCGATCGTCTCCGGCTCCTCGGGCACGGCCCGGGCCAAGAAGGAGGCGCTGGAGGCGGCGGGCGTACGGGTGGGCGAGACGCCGACCGGCACGGCGCGGCTGGTGCTCGACCGGCTCTCCTGACGCCCGGGCCCGGATCCGGGCCCGCCCCCGTCCCCGAACCGGGGCGCCGGCCGTGCTGCCGGCGCCCCGGTGGACGTGACGTTGCGCATACCGCTGCGAAGACCGGTGACCAGTCGCCCGCGACTCGCTACTGTCCAGTAATAACACCGGGCGTTCCCCGTGCAATCAGGGATGTCCGCGTGCAACCCCCCACAACCCGCCCCGTACTGCAACGAGAGCGGAGACCGCGATGGGCCACCGACCCACATCCGCACCCGTCACCCCGCCCACCCTCGCGCTCAAACCCGGCACCGCCTGGAGCGACGTGTGGCGGCGCTGCCGCGAGCTCGCCCCGGAGGCCTTCGCCGGCGACGGCCGCGTGCTCGCCCTGTGGCGGGGCGGCTGGCAGGCGGGCGGCGCGTCGCGGACGGCCACGAGCCCCGTCGACGGCACGCGGGTGTGCGCACCGCCGTCGCTCGACGCCGACACGGCGCGCCAGGCCGTCTCCGCCGCCCTGGACCAGCACCGCGCCTGGCGCCACGTGGCGCTGCCGGAGCGCCGGGCCCGCGTGGCGGCGACCCTCGACGCACTCGCCGAACACCGCGAACTGCTCGCGCTGCTGCTGGTGTGGGACATCGGCAAGCCGTGGCGGCTCGCACGGGCCGACGTCGACCGGGCCGTCGACGGCGTGCGCTGGTACGTCGACCGGATCGACACGATGCTCGACGGCCGCACACCGCTGCCCGGCCCCGTCAGCAACCTCCCCGGCTGGAACAACCCGATGAGCGTGCTCGTACGCGGCATGCTCGTCCAGGCGCTCGCCGGCAACGCCGTCATCGCCAGGGCCCCGGACGACGGGGGAGCCGCCGGGCTGACGCTGGCGTGCGCGCTCGCGGCACGCGAAGGGCTGCCGCTCACCCTCGTCGGCGGCGACGAGCAGGAAGTGACCGAACACCTCGTGCGCGCACCGGAGATCGGCTGCGTCTCCTTCGCCGGCGGACGCGACGCCGCACCGGCCGCGGACGCCGGCAAGCGGCACATCGTGGAGACGGAAGGGCTCAACTCCTGGGGCGTCTGGGACTATTCGGACTGGGAGGCGCTCACCCCGCTCATCCGCGGCACGTTCGAGCACGCGAAGCAACGCGGCGCCGCCTGCCCCCGGTTCGTCGTGCAGCGCCGCCTCTTCGCGGGCTTCCTCGACGCGTACCTCGCCGCCGTCCGCTCCGTGCGCTTCGGCCATCCGCTCGCGGTGGCGCACCCCGAGGACTACCTCCCGGAGCTGGACTTCGGCCCCCTGATCAACGCCGCGACCGCCACGGAGCTGGCGGCCCGGACACGGGAGGCCGTCGAGCACGGTGCGGTGCCCCTTTACCAGGGCTCCCTCGCGGACGGCCGCTTCCTGCCCGGGCAGGACACCTCCGCCTACCTGCCGCCCACGGCGCTGCTCTCGCCGCCGCCCTCCTCGCCGCTGCACCGGGCGGAGTCCGTCGGCCCGGTCGACACCGTCGTCCTGGCCGACACCGAGGCGGAGCTCGTCGCCGGGATGAACGCCGGGGACGGCGCCCTCGTCGCGACCCTCTCCACCGACGACGAGGCGCTGTACGACCGGCTCGCACCCCGGATCCGGGCCGCCAGGACCGACCGCAACAGACCCCGCTCCCGCAGCGGCCACGACGGACCGCACGGCGGTTCCGCCTCCCGGCCCGGCGCCTTCGCCGGGGGCGAACTCCTCGTGCACGCCGTCACCGACGGCCCACCCGGCGGGAGACCGCCCGGCGGCCTCCCCGGTGGCGGTACCCGGCCGAAGGCCGGATCCCCGCAGGCGGCGGCCTGACCGCCCGCCCGCAAGGCGGCCCGGCGACTGTCTGCCGGGGCGCCCCTCACTCGGCGATTACGGAGGTGAAGAGCGATCCGAAAGCTTGGTATGGTTGTCCCCGTCGCCACGGCAGAGCCGGGGCGATACACCTTGTCCGGGTGGCGGAATGGCAGACGCGCTAGCTTGAGGTGCTAGTGCCCTTTACAGGGCGTGGGGGTTCAAGTCCCCCCTCGGACACTCTCATTGCGGCGGTGCCGGTCGGTTCTCGATCGGCACCAGCGGATTCTCCTCTTCTCAGGGTTCCGTTCTTCTCCCCTCGCCGATGGGCTTGTCCGACGGCAGCCGCCGTCCCCTCCGCACAGTCGCGCCCAGCCGCCGGAACCGGCTGACGCGCTCGTGCGTCTCGCCGGCGCCCCCTCCACGCGAAGCGGCTTCCGCAGCACAGGCGGACGCCCCACCCCGTGACAGCAGGCAGCCCGTTGCGGGAGAGTCCTCGCTCTCCGCCGCAGGCACGCAGACACTACGAAGAAGAACCCTGAGCAGACCCGTCAGCTGGCCGTCCGGCCCCACGGACCACCCAGCGCCCATACCGCGCAAAGGGAGACCGATGTCAGATCCACAGCCGCTCCACGTAGGCGTAGCCGCCGAGTCGAGAGCCGGAGAGACCCGGGTGGCGGCCACGCCCGACACCGTCCGGCACATCATCAAGCTCGGCTACGAGGTCGTCGTCGAGTCCGGAGCCGGCGAGGCCTCGGGCTTTCCCGACGAGAAGTACACCGAGGCGGGCGCGAGCATCGAGGGCGCCTGGCAGTCGGACGTCGTCCTGAAGATCAACGAGCCGTCGCAGGAGGAGATCGCGCGGCTCAAGGACGGGGCGACGCTCATCGGGATGATCAGCCCCGGCCTCAACCCCGGCCTCCTGGACGAGCTCGCGCAGCGCCCCGTCACGGTGCTGTCCATGGACGCCGTGCCGCGGATCTCCCGGGCACAGTCGATGGACGTGCTCAGCTCGATGGCCAACATCGCCGGCTACCGGGCGGTCGTCGAGGCGGCTCACGTCTTCGGGCGGTTCTTCACCGGCCAGGTCACCGCCGCGGGGAAGGTGCCGCCGGCCAAGGTGCTGGTGGCGGGCGCGGGAGTCGCCGGCCTCGCGGCGATCGGCGCCGCGTCCAGCCTGGGCGCGGTCGTACGGGCGACCGACCCCCGGCCGGAGGTCGCCGACCAGGTCCGCTCCCTGGGCGGGGAGTACCTCGCGGTCGAGGTCGAGCAGGAGGCGTCCACCGACGGATACGCCAAGCAGACCTCCGAGGAGTACAACCGCAGGGCCGCGGAGATCTACAGCGAGCAGGCGGCGGACGTCGACATCATCGTCACCACGGCGCTCATCCCCGGAAAGCCGGCTCCCCGGCTGGTCACGGCGGCGGACGTCGCGTCGATGAAGCCCGGCAGCGTCATCGTCGACATGGCGGCCGCGCAGGGCGGCAACGTCGAGGGGACGGTCCCCGGGAAGGCCGTGGTCACGGACAACGGCGTGACCATCGTCGGCTACACCGACCTCCCCGGGAGGCTGCCCGCCCAGGCGTCCCAGCTCTACGGAACCAACCTCGTCAACCTTCTGAAGTTGCTCACACCGGAGAAGGACGGCCAGCTGCGGCTGGACTTCGACGACGTGGTCCAGCGCTCCGTCACCGTGGTCCGCGACGGTGAGAAGACCTGGCCCCCTCCGCCCGTGCAGGTGTCGGCGGCGAAACCGGCCGCAGCGGAGGCGAAGGCCGCAGCTCCGGCGGCGGAGGAGAAGCCCGCCCTGTCGTCCGCCGCCAAGCACACCCTCACCGGTGCCGGCATGGCGGCGCTGTTCGCGCTGATCGCCGTCTCACCGGCCCAACTGCAGAGGAACTTCACGGTCTTCGCGCTCGCCGTCGTCATCGGCTACTACGTCATCGGGAAGGTGCACCACGCCCTGCACACGCCGCTGATGTCGGTGACGAACGCGATCTCCGGGATCGTCGTCGTCGGGGCGCTGCTGCAGATCGGGCACGAGGGGACGACCGTCACCGTCCTGTCCTTCGTGGCGATCCTGCTGACCAGCATCAACATCTTCGGAGGCTTCTCCGTCACCCGCCGCATGCTCGGCATGTTCTCGAAAGGCTGAGGCCCCATGGACGCCACCACTTCCGCCGCCGAGCTCGTCGCGGCACTCCTGTTCATCATGAGCCTCGCCGGGCTCTCCCGGCACCGGACCTCCCGTGCCGGGGTGGCCTTCGGGATCTGCGGCATGGCGCTCGCGCTGGTCGCGACGGTCGCCGTCGCCGCCGTCGACATCTCCGCCACCGCCACCGTGCTGGTACTCGTCGCGATGGCGGCCGGCGCCGCCGCCGGCCTGTGGCGGGCCCGTCTCGTGGCGATGACCGAGATGCCGGAACTCATCGCGATCCTGCACAGCTTCGTCGGTGTCGCCGCCGTGCTCGTCGGCTGGAACAGCTACCTCCAGGTCGAGGCGAAGGGCGCGGAGCAGACGCACGTCGCCGCGGAACTCCTGCGCATCCACCACGCGGAGGTCTTCATCGGGATCTTCATCGGCGCGGTCACCTTCACCGGTTCCGTCGTCGCCTACTTGAAGCTGTCCGCGCGCATCAAGTCGCAGCCGCTGGTCCTCCCCGGCAAGAACGCGCTGAACCTCGGCGCGCTGGCTGCCTTCGCCGCGCTGACGGTCTGGTTCGCGATCACCCCCGGCCTCGGGCTGATGATCGCGGTCACTGTGCTCGCGCTCGCCCTCGGAGTGCACCTGGTCGCCTCGATCGGCGGAGGCGACATGCCCGTCGTCGTCTCGATGCTCAACAGCTACTCGGGCTGGGCCGCGGCGGCTGCGGGATTCCTCCTCGACAACAACCTGCTCATCGTCACCGGCGCGCTCGTCGGCTCCTCCGGTGCGTACCTCTCGTACATCATGTGCAAGGGCATGAACCGGTCGTTCATCTCGGTCATCGCCGGAGGCTTCGGGATCGAGGCCCCGGCGAGCGGCGACGCCGAACAGGGCGAGCACCGCGAGACCACCGCGGCGGAGACCGCGGAACTCCTCGACGGGGCGACCTCGGTGATCATCACGCCCGGGTACGGCATGGCCGTCGCGCAGGCCCAGCACCCGGTCGCCGAACTGACCCGCTCGCTGCGGGACCGCGGCGTCGACGTCCGGTTCGGCGTGCACCCCGTCGCCGGGCGGCTGCCCGGGCACATGAACGTCCTCCTCGCCGAGGCGAAGGTGCCCTACGACATCGTGCTCGAAATGGACGAGATCAACGACGACTTCGCGAGCACCTCGGTCGTCCTCGTGATCGGCGCCAACGACACGGTCAACCCCGCGGCGACGGAGGACCCGACCAGCCCGATCGCCGGGATGCCCGTGCTGAAGGCATGGGAGGCGGAGCACGTCGTCATCTTCAAGCGCTCGATGGCCTCGGGCTACGCCGGTGTGCAGAACCCGCTGTTCTTCCGTGAGAACAGCAGCATGCTCTTCGGCGACGCGAAGCAGAGCGTGGAGGACATCCTCCGCGCGCTGCCCGAGCGGTCCCAGGGCCCGGCCCGCGCAGGTGGCGGTACGGCGCAGAAGCCGGTGACCGCGGGGTCGCCAGCGGACTGACGCGGGGGTGCGTGGCTGTCGCCGCGCGGCATGCGAGAGTCTTCGGCCCGTCGCCCGGTGGGGGCGGCGGGCCGAAGTCCGTACGGAGCCGAAGTCCGCACGAGCGTCCGCAGGTTGCGATGGGACGGGCGGGGGCGGGCCGGGACCCCGGGCGGGCAGGCCGTCCGGCGCACGTCGGATCATGTCTCGTGATCCGCCGACCCCGAGGAGCCCTCCGATGAGCACCGGCAGCGCATCCGCGCCCTTGTTCTCCGTCACCTGGACCGACCATGTCACCGGCTACCAGGGTCACTTGGTCATCGACCGGCTCGTGCGCGGCGTCTCCAGCGGCGGACTGCGCATGCGCAAGGGCTGCACCCTGGACGAAGTGGCCGGCCTCGCCCGCGGCATGACGATGAAGGAAGCCCTCCACTACGACCCTCAGGCCCGCTACATCCCGCTGGGCGGCGCGAAGGGCGGCATCGACTGCGACCCGCAGGACCCCGAGGCGTACGGCGTCCTCGTGCGCTACCTGCGGGCCATGCGCCCGCACATCGAGAACTTCTGGACCACGGGCGAGGACCTCGGCCTCACCCAGGCCACCGTCGACGCGGCGGCGGCCGAGGCCGGTCTGTGCTCCACCGTCCAGGCCGTCTATCCACTGCTCGACGACGAACAGGCCGCGCGGCAGCGGCTGGACGACGCCTTCGCCATCGACGTGGACGGCATCGGACTCGACGAACTGGCGGGCGGCTGCGGCGTCGCGGAAGCGGTGCTCGCGGGCCTCGACAGGGCGGGAGCGGCGCACGGGGAGACGCGGGTCGCGCTGCAGGGCTTCGGCACCATGGGCGGTTCCGCCGCCCGGTTCCTCGCACATGCCGGACTGAGGATCGTCGCGGTCGCCGACGCCGACGGAACCATCGCCAACCCGGCGGGACTCGACGTGGAGGCGCTGCTCGCCGCACGCGACGGGTACGGCCGCGTGGACCGCTCCGCCCTGCGTCCCGGCGACGCCGAACTGCCGGACGGCGCATGGCTGTCCACCGAGGCCGAGGTTCTCGTACCCGCAGCCGTCTCCTACGCGGTGGACACCGTCAACCAGCAGCACATCAGGGCGCGTTGGGTGGTCGAGGCGGCCAACATGCCCGTACTGCCAGAGGCGGAGGCGCTGCTCGCCGCACGCGGCGTCACCGTCCTGCCGGACGTCGTCGTCAACTCCTGCACCAACGCCTGGTGGTGGTGGACCCTCTTCGGCGACATCGGCGCGGACGCGGACGAGGCCTTCGCGCACATCCGGCGCTCGATGCGCGCGCTGATCGACCTGATGCTGGCACGCGCCGAGGCCGACGGAACGAGCCCGCGCGCCGCGGCCCACGCCATCGTGGCGGAGCGCCTGCCCGTCATCGCGGAGCGATACGGGTGGTACGGGGGCTGAGTTGAGGTACGGGGGCGAGTACGGCGGGGGAGTCAGCACCTGCAAGTCGCACCCCCACGCGAGTTGAGCGCCGTACCGGAAGGGCTTCGAAGGGATCAGCCGTAGCTGCAGCTGTCAGTGCTTCGAAGGGGCCGGTGGCGGAGCACATCGCACCTGCTCTGCTCCGCGACTGTTTCTTCTGCCCCTTCGAGTGACTGGGTCTTCGTCTTGGGAGTTGGAGTGGCACCGTCCATGAAGGCGGTAGCGGTGGTCGCGGCGCCGCAAGGTGGTGAGTTCGGTGGTTGGGGGTGGTGGGGTCTCGGCGCTGTAGGAGTCCTGTGGCTCCTGTCGGTCTTCTTCTCGTTCCTGGACGGCTGGAAGATGCGGAAGCACTCCTTCGAGGAGCAGGTGGAGGTCTTCCTGGAGGACTTGCGGACGGGCGCCGTCACCAGGCGCGGCCACATCAGGCTGAATCCGCTGAAGTACACGAAGCTGACGGAGAAGGACGCGGATCGGATCGCGGAGGAGACCGGCTACCACCGGCAGAATTTCGGCACCAAGGGGCAGTGGCTCTTCTTCCGCCCGGACCCCGGTGAGGAGCTCAAGTGACCAGTTGACGCGGTCAGCTCACACACTGGCGGGTTCTTCCTCCTGTTTCAGGACTCCGCGCGACCTGCCTGCGTTCGCGGTCCCGTCCGGCGTTCCGTGTACGGCAGTTGGTACTCCGCCCATACGGTCTTGCCTGGCCCGTCGCCACGCGGCCGCCAGCCCCAGCGGGCGGAGAGCGCCGCGACGAGCAGAAGACCGCGGCCGGAGTCGCAGCCGCCGGACGGCGCGTCAACGGCCGGCTCGCGCTCCGACCGGGCATCGGTGACCTCCACACGCACGGACGGGCCGACTGCGGTCAGCGTCAGCCGGAAGTCACGTCCTGGGACCCGGCCGTGCCGCACCGCGTTCGCCGCGAGCTCCGCGACGATCAGCACGATGTCGTCGTGCGCGGCGCTGTCGTACGGGATGTCCCAGGTCTCCAGCCGGTTCCCCGCCAGCCGGCGGGCGAGGCGTGCGCCGCGCGGTGTGGAGCTGAACCGCATCGTGAAGCGGCCCACTCGGGCGGGGATCTCGGTGGTGCGAATCGGTGGAACCGTCTCGTTCGTCATGCCCGCAACGCTTCCCCCGGTGGCGTAGCGTGACCAGAGGTGACGCGCTGCGAGGAGCCAGTTGTACGCGTTGACGCCGCCGTTGTACGCGACGCGCGGCGTGACCCTTGTGGTGGGAGGGCGTTGGGTGCGGGGGAGTGGTCGCTGATGGGGCAGGGGGCGGTGATGGCGCAGGAGGAGCGCGGGCCCGAGGCCGGGATAGGGCCGGAGGACGATCCCGGTAGAGGTGTGCTGGTGGCTTTCGGGCGGCAGTTGAAGCTGCTGCGTGTCCAAGCGGGCCTGGACAGGCCGGAGTTCGGCAAGCGGACGGGGTACGCGCCGCAGTCGGTCGCCTCGTTCGAGCAGGGGCGGCGTATTCCGCCTGCGCGTTTCATCGACTCCGCCGACGAGGCGCTGGGAGCCGGGGGAGTGCTGAGGGCGCTCAAGGACGAGGTGGCCCGTGCTCAATACCCGGCGTTCTTCCGGGATATGGCGCGCCTGGAGGCCGAGGCGATCGAACTGTGCGCTTACGACACTCACGTAGTGAACGGTCTGCTGCAGACCGAGGAGTACACGCGCGCTTTGCTCGCCATGCGGCGCCCTCTTCTCGATGAGGAGACCATGGAACAGCGAACGGCGGCTCGCCTCGCTCGGCAGGAGATCTTCAACAGGTGGCCCGCCCCATTGTTGAGCTTCGTTCTCGAGGAATCCGTTCTGCGCCGTCCCCTGGGCGGACGAGCAGTCATGCGCGGCCAGTTGGAGCAGTTGCACCTCATCGGTCGGCAACGGAACGTTGAGATCCAGGTGATGCCTCTCGACCGCGAGGACAACGCGGGAGTGGACGGCCCGTTCACCGTGATCTCACGCAAAGGCGGGGAGCAGATCGTGTACATGGAGGTACAGGGCCGAAGCAGCTTGCTTACGGACCGTCGGGAAGCCCATCTTGCCGCAGCACGCTATGGGATCATCCGGTCCCAGGCCTTCACTCCGCGAGAGACCCTGGGATTCGTCGAGAGCTTGCTAGGGGAGCTATGAACACCTCAATGGTCTCGGTCACGACTCAAGCGTTGCCCTGGTTCAAGAGCAGCTACAGCGGCGCCGAGGGTGGACAGTGCGTGGAGGTCGCGGCAGCCGGTGGCGCCGTGCACGTGCGGGACTCGAAGACGTCTGCCGGTCCCGTCCTCACCGTCGGGCCCGAGGCATGGGCGGGGTTCCTCGGGATGGCCGTCGAGCGGCTGGACTGATTCCGACCGGGCCCATAGCCATAGCCGGAGCGGCGTGACCCTTGTGGTGGGAGGGCGTTGGGTGCGGGGGAGTGGTCGCTGATGGGGCAGGGGGCGGTGATGGCGCAGGAGGAGCGCGGGCCCGGGGCCGAGGCCGGGATAGGGCCGGAGGACGATCCCGGTAGAGGTGTGCTGGTCGCTTTCGGGCGGCAGTTGAAGCTGCTGCGTGTCCAAGCGGGCCTGGACAGGCCGGAGTTCGGCAAGCGGACGGGTTACGCGCCGCAGTCGGTCGCCTCCTTCGAGCAAGGACGGCGCATTCCGCCTGCGCGTTTCATCGACTCCGCCGACGAAGCGTTGGGAGCCGGGGGAGTGCTGAGGGCGCTCAAGGACGAGGTCGCTCGTGCTCAATACCCGGCGTTCTTCCGGGACATGGCGCGGCTGGAGGCCGAGGCGATCGGTCTCTCCGTGTACGCGAACCACGCGGTGCCGGGGCTCCTTCAGACCGCCGAGTACGCGGGGGCGGTCTTCCGGATGCAACGGCCGTTGCTGGAGGACGAGGTCATCGAGCAGCGACTGGCCGCACGGATGGCCCGTCAGGAGATCTTCACCCGTAGGCCCGCCCCACTGCTGAGTTTCGTCGTCGAGGAAGTGGTGCTCCGAAAACCGATCGGCGGCCGTGACGTCCTGCGGGGACAGCTGGAGCGGATTCTGCTGGCGGGGCGGAACCGCAACGTGGAGATCCAGGTGATGCCCACCGACCGTGAGGATCACGCCGCGATGGACGGGCCCTTCACGGTGATCGAGACCTCGGACGGCAAGCGGCTCGCGTACACGGAGGTACAGGGGGACAGCCGGATGCACACAGGCCACCGAATGGTCCACAAACTGGGCTCGCGCTATAGCATCTTGAGGTCACAGGCGCTCACTCCGTGTGAGTCCCTGGCCTTCGTCGAGGATCTGCTGGGAGTGGGATGAGCATCGGGACAGTTGAGTCGGCTCTTCCGGAGTCGGCATGGTTCAAGAGCAGCTACAGCGGTGGTGAGGGCGGTGAGTGCGTGGAGGTCGCGGCAGCCGGTGGCGCCGTGCACGTGCGGGACTCGAAGACGGCTGCCGGTCCCGTCCTCACTGTCGGGCCCGAGGCATGGGCGGGGTTCCTCGGGATGGCCGTCGAGCGGCTCGGCTGATCCCGTCCGGGAATCACAGCCGGAGCCATAGCCGGAGCCGGAACTGCTTACGCCGCGGTGGCGGGCCGGGGCACGTGAGGGTTCGTGTCCCGGCCCGCCTGTACCGGCAAGCGCGGTGCGAACGGGTGGGAGGCGGTGGGCAGTTCGCCGTTACTGCTCGTCCCGCCTCCCGCCCGTGCCGGGCGCTGGGGTTCAGGCGCCCGAGCAGTACTCCGCTTCCTTGCCGATGGACCGGTACATGCAGTCGGAGTTCTCGATGAGCTGGAGCACCGCGTCGCGGTTGCGGTCGGTCTCCCGCTCGATGACGTCGTCGGGCGGGTAGAAGCCGCCTTCGAAGATGCTCGTCGGATACATCTCGTAGGTGTAGGCGAAGATCTTCTGGTCGCCCCACAGCCAGTCGTCGATCGAGCCGTCGGTGATGTAGAGGTCGCTGGACTGCTCGGGGGTGTAGCCGTTGCTGGCGGCCATCTTCTCGCCCACGGCGGCGAAGGCGTCGCGGTCGTCCTGCGTGAGGCCCTCGGCGGTGTCGTCGGTGGTGTATCCGTAGGGCCAGAGCACCAGTTCGCTGTAGGTGTGGAAGTCGATGGCAGCCTTGATCTGCTGCTTGCCGCCGACCACACGGGAGCGCACGAAGTCGGCGACGACCTGCACCTCCGGTGCCGACGCGGCGGACGGTCCCCGGTAGGTCTCCGAGCTGGGGCTGCTCGAAGAGCCGCCGCAGCAGCCCCACTTGTAGTCCCAGTTGCGGTTCAGGTCCGTGCCGACGGCGCCCGACGCGGGCTGGCGGTTCTTGCGCCAGCTGCGGTAGGAGCCGGACTCGATGTCGTACTCGCCGCCGTCCGGGTTGAGGTCGGGGACGATCCAGATCTCCCGGCCGTTCACGGCCTCCGCGATCCGGGAGTCCGTCGCGTAGTCCTCGCCGAACTCGCGCATCAGGTACAGCGCCATCTCGACGGTCAGGTGCTCGCGGGCGTGCTGGTGGTGTGTGAAGAGGACTTCGGGCTCGTCCTCGTCCGTCGCGACGTTGTCGCTGATCTTGACGGCGATGATGTCCCGGCCCTCGTGCGACTTGCCGATGACCTGCTTGCTCATGATCGACGGGTTCGCCGCGACGCGCTGGTCGATCTCCTCCATCGCCTCGGCGTAGTTGTGGTAGCCGGAGTCCTCGGGCGGGAAGTCCCCGGCCTTGCGGGCCTTGCCGCCGGTGCGTGCCGGAGGGCCGTCGAGCTTCTTCAGCGAGTATCCGAGCTTCCGCAGCTCGCGGGTCTGCGCCGGGTCGGCGCTGACGACGACCGAGTGGTCGTGGACCTCGTCCAGGGAGACCCCGGTGGACGCGAGCGCCGTGCGGTCCGCGGGGGCCGACGGCCCGTGGATCTCGTACTGCCGCACGGACTCGTCGGAGGTCGCGGAGGACGGCCGGTCCGGCGAAGAGGCGGTGGCGTCGACGGCGGCGGTGAGCGGCGCCGCGAGCGCCAGCGCCAGCAGGGCGGCGACGGTGGTGGACCGTTTTCGGTTCAGGTTCAGGTTCAGGTTCGGACGAAGTCGCATGGCAACTCCTGGATCGGGAGCAGGGGGGTCCCCGGGGCGCGGACGGGGGCCCGCGCCCCGGGTCTGGCGTTGCGGGGCGTCGTGCGTGGTGCGGGGTGCGCCGTGCGTCGTCCCGGCCCGGCGGGCAGGGCCGTGGCCGCGCCGCCGAGCCGGGACCGGTCCGGCGGGTGAGGGGTGAAGTGCCCCTCACCAGCCGGGTGCTGGGTCAGAACAGGCTGTGGAGGAGCTTGTTCGGGGAGCCGGTCATCGGGTCCTGCACCTTGTCGCTCGTGGCGTTGGCCACGAGGGCGTCACTCACCTCGGCGGGGGTCGCCTCGGGGTGGTCGGCCAGGTAGAGGGCGGCGACACCGGCGGCGTGCGGAGAGGCCATCGAGGTGCCGCTGATGGTGTTGGTGGCCGAGTCGTCCGTCATCCAGGACGAGGTGATGTCCACGCCGGGGGCGAACAGGTCCACGCACGTCCCGTAGTTGGAGAAGGAGGCGCGGGTGTCGGTGTTGTCGGTGGCGCCGACGGTGATCGCCTCGGGCACCCGCGCGGGGCTGGCGTTGCAGGCCTCCTGCGGGTTGCCGAAGATGTCGCCGTTGCCGGCGGCGAGTGCGTAAGTGACGCCGGAGGCGATGGAGTTGCTCACGGCCGCGTCGAGGGTGTCGCTGACGCCGCCGCCCAGGCTCATGTTGGCGACAGCGGGCTTCGCGGCGTTGGCGGTGACCCAGTCGACGCCCGCGACGACACCGGAGACGCTGCCGGAGCCGCTGCAGCTGAGGACGCGGACGCCGATGACCGAGGCCTCCTTGGCCACGCCGTAGGTGCCGCCGGCCGCCGTTCCGGCGACGTGCGTGCCGTGGCCGTTGCAGTCGTTGCCGTTCTGGCCGTCGCCGACGGTGTCGGTGCCGACGGACGCCCGTCCGCCGAACTCGCTGTGCGAGACGCGCACTCCGGTGTCGATGACGTACACGCTGACGCCGGACGCCGTGGTGTTGTAGGTGTACGAGGAGTCCAGCGGCAGGTCCCGCTGGTCGATCCTGTCGAGCCCCCACGTGGCGTCGGCCTGGGTCTCGTTGAGCGAGACCTTCGAGTCCTGCTCCACGCGGGCGACTCGCGGGTCGGCCGCCAGCTTCCGCGCTTCGCTCTCCGTCATCTTCGCGGCGAAGCCGTTGAGCGCCTCCCGGTAGACGCGGGTGACGTCGGCGCCGTTGCTGCGGGCGAGGTCAGCCGCGGCGGAGCGGGGCGATTCGGCACCGTCCTCGAGGGTGACGATCCAGCTGCCCGATATCGCTGTGTCAGCGGGGGCGAGCCGGACCTCGGCGGAGGGGGGTGTCGCGCTGTGTGCCGGGGAGCCGGCGAGCTGCATGCCCGTGAGCAGCAGCGCGGCGGGCACGAGGGCGCTCAGACGGCGGGTCGTGGATCTCATGTAGTGCACCAGACCTTTCCTGGACCGGATCTCGGACGCTCATGGACCGAACGGCGTGCCACACCGGCGCAGGGCGCGGTGGGGCGCGCGGACGTGCGACTGGGTCAGGTGGTACACGGGGCAACTGGAACTGCTTCCGGTCGAGTTGGCCCGGTCCGCCGTAGGACTCGGACTCCGCCGCTCCTCCGGGGTGGGGTTCGGGAGCACGGGCCGGTGGGGCGCGCCGGGGTTGTCAACAGGAGTTATGGAAGCTGTTACCCTGCTGCTGAGAAGTGTGCGTGGCCCCGGGTGTGGCGTCAAGAGCCTTGTGCGGCAAGGCATTTGACGGGAATTTGACGGTGGCCGGACGGCGCTGCGGCTCGGTTCGAGTCCGTAGGCCGCGGGTGTCGCTACACCCCTTCGAGCGCGGAAAGGCCGCGCCGGTAGACCTCCGCGGCGTCCGCCGTACGCCCGGCGCGCAGAAGCTGGTCCCCGAGCAGCCGGCAGGTGCCGATGGCCTCGAGCGTGGCGCCGACCAGCAGGTAGCGGTCGATGGCGGAACGGAACAGGGCCTCGGCGGCGGCGTTGTCGCCCCGGTCCACCGCGATCCGCGCCTCGATGCGGTCGAGTTCGGCGGCCTGCTCGGGGTCCTGACGTCCCGCCGCCACCTCCCGGCATTCGCCGACGAGTTCGGCGGCCTCCGCCGGACGCCCCAACTTGCGTACGACTTCGGCCAGTTCAGCTGTCGTGTTGATCCTGCGCTGCACGGCGCCGGTCCCGCTCAGGATGTCCCGCGCCTCACGGAGCTGCTCCTCGGCCTCGGCGAGACGGCCCCGCCGCGCGGTGAGATAGCCGTGCGCGAAACGGCACATGCCCACCTCGGTGCGCAGCCGGAGATGCTCGTACAGGGCCGTGGCGCGCACGATCGTCTGCTCCGCCTCGTCGTACCTGCCCTGCGCCACGAGGACCCGGTTGATGTGGTAGTAGCCCTGGGCCAGGACGTCCGACGTGCTCACGTCCGGCGCCCTCCGCAGGGCGGCGTCGGCCACGGCACCGGCCCGGCCCAGGTCCCCCCGCTCCACATGGGGGAGCCCGCACGCGGCCAGCAGGGCGAACTCCGCCGTCGGCTGCGACGTCCGTACGGCCTCACGCAGATGGTCCTCGGCGACGGACAGAGCGTCCTCTATCAGCCCGTTCGCGAACAGCGCCCAGACCCGCCCCATCAGTGCGGGCAGCCGCTCGGCCAGCGGCCGGTCGTGCAGCAGCGCGCCCGCCTCGTCGAACAGCGCGGCCCCGGCGGCGGGATCCCCGCCGTGGCGGGCGACGAGCCCCAGCCCGTGGCGGCCGAGCGCCCGCAGCGCCCGGTCCCCGTGCCGCGCCGCCTCCGCGCTGAGCGCCTCGTAGACGGCGGCCGCCCGTTCCGTGTCGCCCTCGGACAGGACGACGCGTGCCTCGGCGGCCTCGGCCAGCAACGCGCGGCGGCGGCCCGGAGGATAGCCGAAACAGAGATCTTCGAGGTCCGTGCCGAGCCGGGCCGCGAAGTAGGCCGCCGCGGCCGGGGAAGGGGTGCGCTTGCCTCCCTCGATCGAGGACACGTACGCCCTCGTGAACCGGTCGCCCGCCAAGTCCGTTTGCGTCAGGCCCCGTTGGACGCGCAACTCCAGCATCCGCGAGCCGATCCCCGCCACGTCGGCGTCGGGAGGAAACGAGGCGTCGGGCATGCGGGTCACTGTAAGCCCACAGGTGACACGGCATCAGTGCGTCGGACAACTTCGGATCAAGCGCGGAGCGTGGGAACTTGCGCCTGCTCCGCGGGTCCACGGGTACGTGCCCGCCCGGGCGGGAGGCGCGGGGGAGAAGGGGGCGATCGCTGCCGCTCGTCCCCCCGTGCTCCCCGTTCCCGCCTATCCCGCTCCGAAGACGGCACTCACGTACTTCTGGTGCGGGTCCGGGGACTTCGGGACCGCACCCTGCTGAAGGAACAACCTGCCGTCCTCGTAGAGGATCCGGGCCTCTCGCGGGCGCACGAACGCGGACTCCAGGGCCGCACCGGCCTTCGGGTTGCGCAGGAGGACCTCCTGCTTCTTACCGTGCGCGGCCGGATCGATCGCGACGACCTCACCGCCCGAGCCCGGGGCCGGCAGCCTGTAGGCGATGAGTTCACCGTCCTCCATGCGCAGGGGGACGATCACACGGTGCTTCCCGGCACCCGACTTCCACGCGAGCTTCCCTGTGCGGAGATCGAAGGCGGTGATCTCGTTCTGCGCGCCGTCGCCGTCGCCCTGCGCCAAGGACGGCACGTACAGGAAGTCGTCGTCGACGACCGAGGCGGGACAGGACTCGGCATAGAGCTGGCAGGGGTCGAGAACGTACTTCTCCTTGCCCAGGGAGATCGTGGTGAGCTTGCCGTCCTCTCCGACCGACATCACGTCGGTCCGCACACCGGTGCCGGGATCGGTGTCGACCGCGACGACCACGGGATCGCTCGACACGACCTGGCCGGTCTCCGCGTCGCCGGGAAGCTTCGACTCCCAACTCGACGTGCCTGTCCCGGGGTTCAGCTTCCGCACTCGGAGATCGTCGGAGTAGCCGCACTTGACGACAACCGTCAGCACCTCCCCGCCCGAGAGGTCCTCGTTCGTGCAGTCGCCCTCGTCGTCCAGATCGTGCTTCCACAGCGGAGAGCCGCCGGAGAGGCTGTAGGCAGCCGATCCGTATTCCCACGTGGCGGCCACGACCTCGCGGCTGACGGCCACCTCGGTCTCATAAGCCGAGGACCCGCCGCCGTTCGGCAACTCCTGCTGCCACTCCTTCTTGCCGGAGTCGACGTCGAAGACCACGAGTTGATCGCAAGCGCTGCCGGAGGACCTGCTCTCGGCCACGACCACCGCCGCCTTCCCGGAGGCGGAGGCCCGCTCGGAGGAATGGCAGATCCGACCGTCGAGGGGGAGTTCCCACTTCCGTTCGCCGCTGCCCGGATCCATACCGACGACCGTCTCGCCGGTGCCCCTCGCGTAGCTGCCGTCGGTGACCCAGGAGCCGACGACGTCCATCGAATCCGCTCCGCCGGTCACCTTCGGCGACCTGACCTTGAAGAGTGTCCTCCCCTGCCTGCCGGACTCCTCCGCGCGGGGCTTGTCCCCTTCCCGAGCCGCGCCGCCTCCGGCATCGCCGTAGATGAGGAAGAGGCCCGCGGCGACGAGGGACGCGGCGGCGCCGACCGTCGCCGTGACGGCGATCATTTTCCTGCTGCTGCTGCTGCTGCTGCCGCCGCCGCCGACGTGCGGGGTCGAGGAGCCGCCGTCGCTCGACGGCTGGGCGGGTGGCGAAGATCGAGACATGTGGTTTCCCCGTCGACGGACTGACCTGAATGGGACCGGGCTTCGCCGAGGCGGCGAACGATTCGCCTGGGCGGCCCGAGTGGAGCGGCGTCCGTACGCCATCCTTCTCTGACGCCGACCGCCCCACACCCTGGCATCGTTCATGAACACGGTGGCGGCCATGACCCCTCGTCCGCCGTGGCGCCATCTCCGGAACCATCCTCCTTGAGCGGTCACCACTCATCCGGCACCAGCCGCTGATCATCCGGCACGAGCCGCTGAACGACCGCCGTGCCGGCAAGCTGCCGGCTGAAGGGGAGTTCCCTCCGTCAACTGCCCTTTCGGCGCTGCTCGTCGAACCGACGCAGCACCCGTACCAGGCGCCACACTCCGGCAGCCGCTCCGAGCAGCGCACCTGCCACCGACACGCCCTTGTCCGCCGGACCGGACACGCCGAGTGCCCATGCGAGAGCCAGGGCGGCGACGAAGACCACTGCGGCCAGGGCGACAGCGGTCACCAGGGCGAAAACGATCTCCACCGTCATCGCGTCCTTGTCCCACCGCGACTCACGCCCCATGTCCATGCTGCAAGTCTCACACCACGGTCAAGGCAGGGGCGTCCGGGCTCGGACGACGGGTTCAACTACCGGGGAGTGACCGCCGGTTGAGGTGGTTTCCGGGACGCCCAGCCGGCGTGCTCGGGCCGGTTTCCTCGAGCCGGGTGCTGGTGCGCTCAGCGGTAGTCGGCCAGGCCGTCCGCAAGTTCTCCCCAAAGCGGGCACCTCTTCTATTTGGCCGCTCTCACCCTCTGGTTGGCCGAAATCGAGCCCTGAGCTGGGACTCCCCTTCTCGTTGCGATACTGGTCGGCCATGTCGATACGAGGGGAACACTCCAAGCGGAGACGGCATCGGGCGACTCACGCAGTCGTGCCGGTGGAAGAACAGCCGCCACTTGTTCACCAAGCCTTGGCTTGGCTGCGCAGCTGGCCGAGTCGACCCCGCCCACCGCTCAGGGCTGGGGACTTCTTCCCCCATACAGGCCGGATGTTCCTCCCGGTCTATTTCGACTTCTTTCTGCTCTGGGGCGGCGGATGAGTGCTCTTTGGTGAAGGCTGGACCTTCCGCCTCGGCGGCTTCCTTGCACTGCTCGGAGGGGCTGTTCTGACTACGCTGATCGTCCTCTACATACGACGACCGCCGACGTCACGTCGCCGCTAACGATCTACACCATCAACGGATCCGCGACAGGGCCTTGTCGGGGTGAGCTGCGTGAATGTACCTCGGCCGTGATGACGAGCGGTACTCGCGGGATCTGCCAGATCCCAGAGACCTCGCCCTCGCGCAGGACGCCTCGAACGTCGAACCCTGACCTGTTGACATGGGTTGATCACTTGTCGACGCGCCTGTGGGAGCCCGTGCTTACTCCAGGTACGCGGACCGGGGGGCCGCCGGGTCGGGCCGCGCCGCACGGCCTCCGGAAGACTTTCCTCCCCGTGCGGTGACCGACGCCGGGGCCGGTCTCAGCGGCAGAGTGCTTCGAAGTCCTGGACGAAGGACGGGAACTCGGCCCGGGCGCCCTCGATGATCTCGCCGGCGGGCCTGCGCGGGGTGCTTGCACGGCGCTCGGCGATCTCGGTCAGGCGTGCGTCGGGGCGCCCTTCGCGGCTCCCGAACTGGACGGCCTCCATCGGTCCGACGCCGTCGGCCAGGACCCAGAGGAAGTCGGAGAGGTTGCCCGCCACCACGCCGAGAGCGCCCTCCGAACCCATGAACACCACGGGCTGATCGGACAGGCTCCGGCCCGGCCGCGCCAGCCAGAGGGCGGCGAGCCCACCGGTGCCGTCCTGCCCGAAGACGCGGTAGGCGCTGCCGTCGGCCGTGCGGTCGCCCGTCCAGTCGCGGACCCAGCCGGTCGTCTCCTCGGCGGATTCGAAGGTGCTGTAGGGCTCGAAGTCGATGCCGTCACCGTCGGCGTAGTCGAACTCGACGCGTGCCACGTCGGCGAGGGCGGGAGGAAGGCAGCGGTCGTCCGTGCTTGTTCCGGTCACCCACGCAGAGTAGGCCGTGCCACCGACATCGCCCGGGCGCGATGCCCAACGCGACGAGCAGCGGCGTCAGTTCACGCGTTCGTAGGTGACGAGAACCTTGTCCCGGTAGCCGCCACCGCCAGTGCTCTCCACCGGCGTGGTCAGACGCAACGTGCCTCCCTTCAACTCGTAGTTCTTCGGGGAGCTGTGTTCGGGCGGGCAGAACGCGTCGGGGTCCTTCCCCCTGACCTCGTCCATGTCGAGGGGCAGTTGCACGACGTCCGCGATCGCCTCCACCTGACCGCGGGCTTCGCACTCGCCGTCGGACGTGGTGATGACGACACGCGGGGGCTTGTCCCCGCCCTGCTCGAAGGTGACCTGATGGCTGCCGTCCGTCGCGCGCCAGGTGCCGACGAAGGATTTCGGCACGCCGTCCCAGACGGTCCTCTTGTCGAATCCGCCGTCCGGAGTCCACAGCAACGTCTGCGTCCCGTCGTGCCACTTGTCGACGAAGCGCACGCCGCCGTCGAGGAACCGGGCCCGGGGCCAGCCGTCCGTGCCTTCCGTGACATCGCTCTCCCATTGGGACAGGTCGCCTTCGGAGACGACGGCGACCGACCAGTCCGGGGGCTGGTCCTCCCGGCAGGCGTGCCCGAAGTCGGCGATCGCCGCGACCGTGTCCCCGCGTGCCCGGAGCTTGATGCCCCGGCACGGCCCCGCCTTCGTGCGGTGGATCGTCCTGGGGGTGGTCCATCTGCCCTTCGTGGACCGTTGGTGCCGCTCGGTCAGTCCCTTCCCCGGCCGGTAGCGCATCTCGACCCAGCGGCCGTCCGCGAGTTGGATGACGGACCGGTCGTCGTTGCTCTCGATCCGCCGGGAGTCGCTCTTCAGCTCCTTCGCGTTCTCGACCGCCTCCAGCGGCCCGGCGCACCCGGCTCCGGCCGTCGCGACCAGCAGTGCGGGGACGCAGAGCGTGAGGGCGCTTCTGAATCTCATGCCGGGTTCCTCCGTGCCGTCGAGGGCTGGACTCCGTGTCCACTTCACTGCACGGACCGGATGTACCAGGGAGCCGGTTCCCACTCGCCGGTGACGATGCGGTGACCGCTCCGCCGGCGTCGAGGCCTGACACCGGCGTCACACCTCCACCGACCGGCGGCACGTCGGCCGGAACACGACGGTGGCTCGTGCGCCCGCCGGCAACTCCTGGCATAGTGCGCCGAGTTGCTTCCGCACGACACCGGCCGAGGAGGACATCGATGACGGACGAGGCGAACGGAGCAGCCGGCGGTCCGACGCCCGCAGCGCTGCTGGCCTCGATGCCCTTCGCCACGCGGCTCGGCATGACGCTGGAGACGGCGGGCGCGGAGGAGTCGGTGGGCACGCTGGCGTGGTCGGAGGACCTGTGCACCGTCGGGGGCGTGCTGCACGGCGGAGCGCTGATGTCGCTGGCGGACGCGGTCGGCGCGGTGTGTGCGTTCCTGAACCTGCCGACGGGTGCCGGAACGACGACGGTGGAGTCGAAGACGAACTTCCTGCGCGGCGTCCGCTCCGGAGTGGTGACGGCCACGTCCCGCCCGCTGCACGTGGGCGGCACGCTCATCGTCGTCCAGACCCGGCTCACGGACAGCGAGGACCGCCTCGTGGGCCATACGACCCAGAGCCAGCTCGTCGTCAAGTAGAGGAAGAATGACGGAAGTCGCGCCGCGCCTACGGGCGTGCGCCGGGGTCTGTCTCAGACGGACGACGCCGCGTCGGCCAGAGCGATGACGCGTGCCGTGGCCGACGCGGTGGCGACCGTCGTCCCGTCGCAGTCGGCGAGTGACGCCTCAAGGAACGCCAAGTCGCCTTCCCTGCGTGTCACTTGACCGCTCCCCACGAACCGGCCGGGCCGCGCGGGGCGCCAGAAGGCGACCTTCAGCTCCAGTGTCGACTGGAACTGGCCGGGTTCGAGCGTCGCGAGCAGCGCCGGCCCCACCGTGTCGTAGAGCATCGCCGAGAGGAACGCGCCCAGGACGTTGCCCACGGGGTTGGTGAAGTCCTCGGTGGCGGTGAACGCCACCTCGATCGTGCCCCGTTCGGGGTCCGCGTCGATGAACTCGAAGCCGAGTGCGGCCGCCGCGCGGGGCAGCGGTGCGCGCCCCGTGATCCCGTCCCAGAAGGGGCCCGTCCGCTCCGGCATCGTCCGTCCTCGCTGCTCGTCGTGGTGCCTACTCCGTCCTAACCGCCGGACGTGCCGGGACGTTGCGCCTCGAGGGCGCCGAGCTGCCGGTCGTGGACCCTGCCGAGGAGCAGCAGCGCCGTGGTGGCGCCGACGAGGGCGAGGAACATGTCCCACTGCGTGTCCCACACATCGCCCTGGGTGGCGAGGAAGTCGTCTGCGCCGGAGCCCCCGACGACCGCCGCCCACCACTCGATCATCTCGAAGAACGCGCTGAACGCCAGGCATCCGCAGACCGTCAGCGGGGCGAGCCAGCGGCTGCCGCGCAGGGGCGAACGGCGCACCAGGATCTCTCTCAGCAGGATCGCGGGGACGAACCCCTGCACGAAGTGGCCTATCCGGTCGTAGGGGTTGCGCGCCAGGCCGAACCCGTCCTTCAGCCACTCGCCCAACGGGACGCGTGCGTACGTGTAATGGCCGCCGAGGCTGAGGATCAACGCGTGCAGCGCGAGGAGCACGCACAGCAACGTGGTGAAGGGGAAGCGGCGGCCCGCGTAGACGGCCAGAGGTACGCCGAGGACGACCCAGAAGGTCTCCATCAGCCACGTGGCGCGGTCATGGGGCGCTATGCCGGAGACGATCAGGGCGACCGTTACCGCCACCACCAGCAGGGCCGGAAGCGACACGGAAGTACCCGAAGTACGAGGCGTGGTCGGCGTGGAGGACATCGACACCATTCCGGGGCGGGGTCGTGGGCGTCGGCAGCGGGCAAGGGCCGTCGGGGCGCGGTCGGCCGGCTGCCCAGGCTTCCCGGCTTCCCCCGGGGGTGGCTGCTTCCGCGGCCGTATGCGGTTCCCGTCAGCCCGTCAGCCCGTCCGTCAGCCGGTGGGCCGGCCGGCCGAATCTACCCCGGGGCGGGGGAGCGTGAGCCGGGAAGTACGCTTTCGTGAGCGTTGGCACAGGGGGAGCGCGAGGGGGGATCAGCCATGAGGCAAGTCGACAGGATGCTGCGCGAGATGTCCGGCGCGCACACGGTGCAGGTCGTCGACAGGTGGGGCTCCACCAAGAAGCTGGCCCGACTGGTGCTGGTCGCCGAGCAGTTCGGCTTCATGTACGGGGACACGCACCAGACCGGCGGCCGGGCGCCCAAGACGGTACTGACGCTGCACCGCGACCCGAACCCCGAGGCCCAGCGCCGCGCGGCTGACAGCGCGGCGCGCTACCCGCAGGCCCTCAACGGCGGCGACCTCCCCGGCATGCAGCCGGGTCCCAAGCTCACGCCGGTGCCCGAGGCCCACCCTCACCTGGAGCTGCTCAAGGCGCGGGTCACGTACGACCTCACCGGGAAGAACGCCGAGAAGCGCGTGCTCATGGGCGCGATCGGACTGACAGCGGGATTCGCCTTCCTGCTGGTCCGCAACCTCGCGTCGGACAGGACGGCCGTCGGCCCCGTCGTGGGCTGGGGCTTCTTCATGCTGATCATCGCCTGCGGGTTCCTGTGGACCCGGAGGAGGCACAAGCGGTCGGCGGACGTGCTGCGGCAGGCCGGGCTCGTCCCCGTGCAGGACGGGCAGGGGCGCACCCGGTACCTGCCTCCCGGCGCTCAACTCCCCGGCTCGCACAATCCGTTCGCCCATCAGGCCACCGGCGCCCCGCCGCAGCAGGGCGCGCCCGGACCGTACGGCCACCCCGGCGCCGGGCAGGCTCCCGGTCCCGTGGCCGCCTCGCCGGGCCAGCAGCAACCGCCCGGCCCGCAGCAGCACCCGTACGCGCAGCAGGGCCCCTATCCCCAGCAGAGCCCGTACGGCGGCCCCGGCCAGCAGCCGCCCTGGCCGCAGCAGCCAGGCCCCTATCAGCCGCAGCCGGGCCCCCAGCAGGCACAGCCCGGTCCCTACCAGGGACAGCCCGGCCAGGCGCCGTCCCCCTACGGCCCTCCGCAACCGCCGGCGGGCAGCCCGTACCAGCACGGGAAGGGAAGCTAGCCCGGCTCCCCGGGACTTCGTCGCCCCCGCAGTCACGGCGTCCGGTGGTGCGGGCCACCGTCCAGGTCCGGCCGGACACGCGACCGGACCCCCTCGGAGGACGTCATGAAGCTCCTGGTCGTAGGAGGCAGCGGGTACTTGGGGAGCGAGCTGGTACGTCAGTCGGCGGCCGCGGGCTGGGACACTGCCGCTACGTACCGGTCCCGTGCGTGTGACGTCCCCGGAGTGGCCTGGCACCGGCTCGACATCCGCGTCCCCGGACAGGTGGACGACGTGATCGGGGCGGCCGCACCCGATGTGGTGATCAACGCGACCAGCGGATACAGCGATTGGGCTGTCACCGCCGACGGTGCGATCCGTGTGGCGATGTCCGCGGTGCGGCAGGGCCGCCGGCTGGTCCATGTCTCCAGCGACGCCGTGTTCTCGGGTGCGCGAACCCACTACGACGAGTCCTGCCTGCCCGACCCGGTCACCCCCTACGGCGCGGCCAAGGCCGCCGCCGAGACCGCGGTGCGGCTGCTGGCGCCGGAGGCCGCCGTCGCCCGGACCTCACTGATCGTCGGGGACGGCCTGTCTGTGCACGAGCGTCTGGTCCATGCCCTGGCGGCAGACCCGCGTGACGGCGTCCTGTTCACCGACGACGTCCGCTGCCCGGTGCACGTCGCCGATCTCGCCGCCGCCTTGCGGGAGCTCGCGGCTTCCGGCAAGGCGGGGATGTTCCACCTCGCCGGAACAGACGCCGTCAGCCGTCACCAGCTCGGCCTTCTCATCGCACGCCGGGACGGACTCGACCCCGCCCGGCTGCCTGCCGGACGCCGGGCCCGCAGCGGCCCGCCCGGTGCGCTGGACGTCCGTCTCGAAGGGGCCGCGACGCGGAGCCGACTGCGCTCCCGGCTGCGCGGAGTCCGGGAGTTCCTGGACGCTGGGTGAGGCGAGGCCGGTCGCGCGGGACCGTGGGCCGACCGGCCGCAACCCGTATCGGCGCGGGAAGCAAGCCAACCCGGTTACGCCGGCTCCCCGTTCTCCGCCAGCTTCCGCAGGGTGAGCAGCTGGCGGCGCATCATGAACAGGTCGCCCCAGGCCAGGACGCGGCGGCGCAGCCGTCCGGGGAGCCCGCCCTCGTCGCCCGGGACGAGTTTCACCACGAGTCTCGTGGTGCCGGGATCTCCTTCGGTGACGGCGTAGGTGAGGGTGAGCGGCCCGAACATCCGCAGCGCCCGGTCGTCGTCCAGGACGAGGGTCAGGTGGTCGTCCACGGCGAAGTCCGCGAGCCGGAAGATGGTCATCACCCGCTGGCCCTGCTCCAGGTGCTCCGCGCCGGGTGTGAGCCGGCGCGGGCTCCGGCGCCCGAGGTTGTCGAGCAGGTCGTAGCTGTACGGGGCGACTTTCAGCTGGCAGAGCCAGCGGAAGACGGACGGGCGGCCGGCGGCCACCGTGACGGCGCGGAACCATGCCTCGCCCGGCCCGCCTGAGAGGCCGTCGCACGGGTAGCTCCGCTCCATCTCGTTCCGGCGGGCTCCCCAGAGCCGCGGGATCCGTGCCGGCGTCCTCCGGTCACCGTCTCCGCCGCCGTTTCGCATACGGAAAGCGTCGAGCAGAACACGCTGCGAGTCAACAGTTGGGGGAGAGGGGCGGGTACCGAGGGTGGCGGAGGGAATGCCGGGGGTGATGTTTCCGCTTCGGCTTCCGCTCGAATTCACGTGAAGCGAGTGGGGTTCCGCGCCGTTTACCTCAGATTTCCCTCAACTCGACTTCGGCTCGAACCTCAACGCCACCTCAAGTATTCAATCCCTTCCTTAATCCATTCTCAAATCGGGGTAATGGCGGGCTCAACGGTCCGGGGATGATTGAACCTCCGTGCCGAGTTTGGGCCCTTCTATCCGTGAAGTCGGTCACATACCCCCCGTGCGGACGCGTCCGGGCGGCGTGATAGATGTTCACGATCTCCTGCACGGTGACGTTCCAGCCGTGCCGGAGCCCCAGTGCTGGCGGATCGCCAACCAGCACCTCCATTCATTCCCGGGAGTACCGGATCCGGCCCCGCCGAAAAGGTGCGGCCGGACGTGGAGAAAGGCACGGACGCAATGGTCTCGGTGGAAACCAGTCGGCCCGACGACGTCGGCAGGGCCGCAGGAAACGGACCCGACGAGGAATACGAGCGCGGGCTGGGTCCGCGCCAGGTCCAGATGATCGCGATCGGCGGCGCCATCGGGGTCGGCCTGTTCATGGGGGCAGGGGCGAACATCGCCAAGGCGGGTCCCAGCATCATCCTGATGTACGCGCTGGCGGGCTGCGTCGTCTTCCTCATCATGCGCGCCCTCGGCGAACTGCTCCTCTACCGGCCGGTGACCGGAAGTTTCGCGGAGTACGCGCGGGAATTCCTCGGCCCGTTCTTCGGATTCGCGACGGGCTGGACCTACTGGCTTCTCTGGGTCGTCACCGGCATGGCGGAGCTGACCGCGGCCGCCATCTACATCCATTTCTGGTTCCCCGCGATCCCGCAATGGATCAGCGCGCTGGCGTTCCTGGTGGTGCTCTTCGGGGTCAACCTCATCTCGGTGAAGATTTTCGGCGAGGTCGAGTTCTGGTTCTCGATGATCAAGGTGACCGCCATCATCGGCATGATCGTGATCGGTCTGGGCGTACTGACCCTCGGTTTCTCGGAGGTCGGTGACAGCGCGTCGACGGCCAACCTCTACGCGCACGACGGGTTCTTCCCGAACGGAATCGGCTCCAGCCTGATGACGCTTCAGGGCGTCATGTTCGCCTACCTCGCCGTCGAACTCGTCGGCGTGACGGCCGGTGAGTCCGAGAATCCGGAGAAGACGCTTCCCAAGGCGATCAACACTCTTCCCTGGCGGATCATCTTCTTCTACGTGGGTGCCCTGACGGTCATTCTCGCCGTCGTGAAGTGGACGGAATTCTCCGAAGGCGAATCCCCCTTCGTGAAGGCCTTCTCGGAGATGGGTATCCCGCTCGCGGCGGGAATCGTCAACTTCGTCGTGCTGACGGCGGCCCTCTCGTCCTGCAACTCCGGCATGTACTCGACGGGCCGCATGCTGCGCGACCTGGCGTCCAACAGCCAGGCGCCGAAGGTCTTCGAGCGGCTCAACTCCCGCAAGTCGCCCGCCATCGGCATCACGGCCTCGGCCGCGCTGATGGGCATCGGCGTCGTGCTCAACTACCTGGTTCCGGAGAAGGCGTTCGGCTACGTGACCTCCGTGGCGACGGCGGCGGGCATCTGGACCTGGATGATGATCCTCTGCAGCCACATCCGGTACCGCGTGGCGCTGAAGGCGGGACGTCTGCCGCGCTCCCCGTTCCCGGCGCCGGGCGGCGCCGTGGCGAGCACCGGGGCCCTGCTCTTCCTGCTCCTGGTGACGGGCCTGATCGCCTACGACTCGGAGGCGCGGATCTCCCTGTACGTCGGCGCCGTCTGGGCCGTCTTCCTGCTGGGCGGCTGGTTCAAGGTGCGCGACAGCGGCGGCGGAGCGGCGCCGCAGAGGCAGAAGGACGCCGCGCCGGAGAGCGCCTCCGTCCCCGAGTAGCCGGCGGTACGACCCGCCCGGGAGTGCGGCCCGCCGGAGCGGCTCGCGATCCCGCGAAGGAGACGGACCGTGACGCCCCAGGGGTGTCACGGTCCGTTCGCGTTCTCCGCCGTCCGCCGTCCGCCGCTGCCGTCCTCCCGCCGCCTTGAACGGCCTGCCGCCGGGTACGCGTGGCGGATCGGTCCGCAGAACCTGCCCGGGAACGCCCGTCGAGCCGCGTGGCGCCGGGCGATGACACCCAGAGGAGCGCCGCATGTCGAAACCCCCGCTTCCGGACAAGGCCGTCGCCATGCTGGAGAAGGCCAATCCGGCCGTGATCACGACGTTGCGCCCGGACGGCCAGCCGGTGTCGACGGCCACCTGGTACCTGTGGGACGGCGGGCGGGTCCTGGTCAACATGGACGAGGGCCGCAAGCGGCTCCAGCACATGCGGGACGACTCCCGCGTGACGCTCACCGTCCTCGACGAGTCGTCCTGGTACACGCACATCAGCATCGTCGGCCGGGTCGCCGAGATCCGGGAGGACGAGGGCCTCGCCGACATCGACCGGCTGGCGCGGCAGTACCTGGGGCAGCAGTACCCGCAGCGCGACCGCCGCCGCTTCAGCGCCTGGGTCGAGATCGACCGGTGGCACGGCTGGGGCACCCTGAAGGACAACACCCAGCCGGGGTGACCCGCCGAGGTCGCGCGGGGACCGCCGTCCGTGCGGGGGCCGGCGGTCCCACGCCCCTCACAGCGGCAGCGCCGAAGCGAGAGCGCGCCATTCGGCCAGCGGCAGCGCCTGCGGGGTCTCGGCGGTGACCACCTGCAGCGCCACGTGGTCCGCACCGGCCGCAAGGAACGCCTCGACGCGCTTCCGCACGGCATCGGTGTCGCCCAGGGCGTAGACCGCGTCCAGAAGCCGGTCGCTGCCGCCTCCCGCGAAGTCCTCCTCGGTGAAGCCCAGCCTCAGCAAGCTGCTGCGGTAGTTGGCAAGGCGGAGATACCTCTCCAGGTACGCGCGGGCGACGGTGCGGGCACGGCTCAGGTCCGTCTCCAGTACGACCTTCAACTCGGGGGCGAGGAGGGCGCCGGGCCCGAGAGCGGCACGTGCCCGCGCGGTGTGCTCCTCCGTCACCAGGTACGGCAGCGCGCCCAGCGCACGCTCCCGCGCCAGCCCCAGCATCCTCGGGCCGAGCGCGGCGAGGGCGCGCCCCGACGCGGGCACGGGCCGCGGGGCGGCGTCCAGAGCGTCCAGGTAGGAGCGCATCGCCGAGTACGGACGCCGCCGCAGCTCCTCCTTCGCCCGCGGGTCGGTGACCGCCTCCGCGTGGCTGACGCCCAGGCCCAGCACGAAGCGCCCGCCGTGCTCCGCGTCGAGCCCGGCGTGGCCGGCGGCGACGTCGCGCGCCTCGTGCTGCCAGATGCTGAGGATGCTCGTGCCGACGGTGATGCGGGAGGTCGCCGCGAGCAGCGGCTCGACCTGGTCCAGTCCGGGACTCCCGCCGACCCACAGCGACCCGTACCCCAACTCCTCGATTTCTGCCGCGACTTGGGTGATCTCCGCGCGCCTGGACGGGTCCGTGGAGCCCAGCGCGGTGTTCCAGAGGCCGATCCGGCCGAACCGTTCGGAATGCTCGCTCGATGTCATACCGGGTGAGCGGCGGGGGTTGGGGCGGTATTCCGGTCGTCGGCCGGCTTCCCCCGGACGGCCTCCCGTGGTGCGCCTCCCGTACGCCCGCCTCCGCACGCCCGCCTCCGAACGTCGCGTCGGCACGCGCGCCCTGACGCCCCGTCATCGCGACGGGCGGGCGGGCCCGTTCAGCCGCCGGGCTCCTCCGAGACGCCGCGCAGCCGCCCGTAGTACGCCGTCTCCAAGTGGGTGCGCATCGCCGCTTCGGCGGCTTCCGCATCGGACTTGAGGACGGCGTCCGTGATGGCCCGGTGCTCCTCCAGCGTCTGCTGCCCGATGCCGCGGTCGTAGTAGAGCCGGAAGATGTGGAGGTGGCAGTGCGTGCGCTCGAACGCGAGACGGACCTGTGCGCTGCCCGCCAACTCGGCGACCAGCACGTGGAATCGGGTGTCGTGCGCGGTCAGCGCCTTGTAGGCGTCGTACGTGGCGTCGCTGGGGGTGGCGCAGGACTCCATCTCCTCCCGCAGCCGCTCCCTGCCGGCGGCGTCCGCCCGTTCGGCTGCGCGCGCGGCCGCCCACGGCTCGATGAGGAGCCGGAACTGGTAGAGATCGGCGAGCTGTTCGCGGTCCAGCAGGGGTGTCGTCCGGTAGCCGCGCAGCGGTTCCTTCACCACCAGCGCCGCCGACTCCAGCCGGGCGAGGGCCTCGCGTACGGGCGTGGGCGAGACGCCGAGCCGCCGGGCGAGGCCGTCGATCGAGACGCGGGCGCCGGGTTCGATGGCGTGGTCCATGATCAGCGTCTTGATGGCCTCGTGGACGTCGTCGGCCAGCATCGGCCGCCGTGGCAGGGGAGTTGGCGGTGCGTCGGCGTTGGCGGTGCCCGTCTGAGGCCGGTCCATTGCTCCCCCTGCGACTGCTGATACCGAAAACGAGGCTGTCCAGCCCCTTGACGTGCGAGCTCATGCGCTCGAATATGCGTACGGCCTACCGGAAGTATCCTATAGGATATGCGGGACTGACATGAGTACAGAAGAATCCGGCCGCATCGAGGACACCGCGCTGCGGCTGCCGGAACCGCCGACAGGGCTGCGGCAACGGCGGGTCACCGTCGTCACGGCCCTGAAGTACTTCGGCCCCGGGGCGATCATCGCCTCGCTGACCATCGGCAGCGGCGAATCGATCCTCGCCTCCCGCGAGGGAGCGGTCTTCGGCTACGCCGTGCTGTGGGCGGTGGTGGTCGGCTCGATCGCCAAGGGCGCCCTCGTCTACGCGTCGAACCGTCACATCACCCTGACCGGCGAGCACCCCATGGCGAGATTCGCCAAGGTGCTTCCGGGGCCGCGCGGCTGGTTCCCCGTGCTGCTCGCGCTGATCTGCCTCATGTCCTTCCCGGGCTGGGCGAGCGGGGTCGCCGTCGCGCTCGGCGACTTCCTGGAATCCATGGGAGCGGGCGACGCGACATACTTCGCGGCCGGCCTGCTGCTCTTCGCCGGGGTGCTGTCGTGGGTCGGCGGCTACACGGTGCTGGAGAGGGTGCAGGTCGCCATCGCGGGCATGATGGTGGTGCTCGTCCTCGTCGCGGTCTTCGTCGCGCAGCCCGACTGGCTCGGCGTGCTCGGCGGTCTGGTGCCCGGCGACTTCGACTACGCCCCGTTCGTCGCCGACAAGTACCCCGACATCGTGGGCACTTCGGTCTGGGTCGAGCTGGTGGTCTTCATGGGCGGCCTCGGCGGCGGCATGTACGACTACATCGGATACACCGGCATGCTGCGCGAGAAGAAGTGGGGCATGCTCGGGCACCGCGAGATCGACGCGATCGGCGACCGGCTCGCCGCGATGGAACCCCGCGACCGCCTCCCGCTCTCCACGGAGCCCCAGGAAGTGCAGAAGGCGCGCGCCTGGAGCCGCGCCCCGCTGTTCGACATGCTCGCGGCCTTCCTCGCCCTGGGCATCATCGCGGCCGCGTTCATGATCAACGGTGCGGCGATCCTCGGCGAGAAGCAGCAGGTGCCCGAGGGCAACGACGTACTGACCCACCAGTCGCAGTTCCTGGCCTCGGTGGCACCGGTGTTCGAGTACTTCTACATCGTCGCCATCGTGATGGTGCTCTTCGGCACGATCTACGCGGTGTGGGAGGCGTACTCCTGGACCACGTACGAGAGCTTGGCGGCCGTCTCCAAGAAGGTCCGCGTCCGCGGTCAGCGGGGCATCCGGCCCTTCGTGTACGGGTGGACCGGCATCGGCGCGCTGCTGATGATCGCCTCCGGGGCGAGCTTCGTCGACCTGATCACGCCGGCGTCCATCGTGGGCGGCGTGTTCGCGTGCGGCATCTACGGCGCGGGGCTCCTGTACGTCGACAAGGTCAACATGCCGCGCGAGTACCGGATGGCCACACTGCTGCGCGTCCTGGTCGCCGCCGGCTCGGTCTTCCTCACGGTGTGCGGCGTGATCGCGATGCTCTCCTACGCGGGGGTCGTCTCGTGAGCGGGCGGCTGCACTGGCGCTACGCCGTCCTCGGCGCGGGGTTCCTCGCGCTGGCAGCCGTGCGGACGGCGCAGGGCGCGACCGTCTGGGGCGTGGTCTTCTTCGCCGCGGCCGCCGCCAACGCCTGGCTGGCCGTGCACGAGGGCAGGACCCGGACGGAGTCCGCGGGTCCCGACGGGGCGGAGTTCGCGGGCCCCGACGGGGCGGCGCATCCGCAGACCGGCGGCGTGCCGCGTGCCGACGCCGCTCAGGCCGAGCGCTCCCTGGAGGGCTACCGGACCTCGCGCGGACAGTGGAAGGCGCTCGCCGCCGGCTGCCTCGCCGTCGGGGCGGGACTGCTGCTGGTCGAGCCCCCGCTCGCCGTCTTCGCCGGCGGCGCCGCGCTGTTCGCGGTGCAGCGCGCCCGCCGGGCGGGCCACGCGGTCGCGACGCTGCGGCGCGCCCGGCTCGTACGGGAGTAGCACCCGGCCCGACGGGCCGAGACAAGCCGCCCGGGCGGCACCCGGCGGCTCACCGGAAGGTGCGAGCGACGTCACGGGCATCATCCGGCCCCGACTGGGCAGACGGGCGTGCGGCAGCGCGGGCGACACCCGCGCCGCCGCACGGCTGCGGGCTCCGTGAAGCGAGCGGTGACCGGCGGCCTTGCGGACGCCCGGGCGGCGTCCGCGCCAGCACGCTCCGCGTGAACCGAACAGCGCCGGAAATCCGGGCAGAGTGAGAAAGCGCCGATGAACCTGTTGCGAAAGATGCCGGTCGACGACGTACTGGACCGGAGTCGGCAGAACACGCTGAAACGCACCCTGTCGGCCACGTCGCTGGCCGGTTTCGGCGTCGGAGTGATCATCGGGACCGGCATCTTCACGCTGGTGGGCGTGGAGGCCAAGCAGCACGCCGGTCCGGCCGTCGTCGTCTCCTTCGTCATCGCCGGCGCCGTCGCGGCGCTCGCGGCGCTGTGCTACGCCGAACTGGCCTCCGCCGTCCCCACGGCGGGCAGCGCCTACACCTACGCGTTCGCCACGCTCGGCGAACTCTTCGCCTGGATCATCGGCTGGGACCTGCTGCTGGAGTTCGCCCTCGGGGCCGCCGTCGTCTCCCGGAGCTGGTCCGGCTACGTGGCCAACCTCCTTGACCTGCCCCCGGAATGGTTCGGCGAACAGGCCACGGTGAACATCGGGGCGATCTTCATCATCGCCGTTCTCACCGTGGTGGCGGTCACCGGCATCCGCGGCTCCTCGCGCGTGACCAACGCGCTCGTCGTCATCAAGGTCTCGGTGTGCGTCCTGATCGTCGTCGCGGGACTCTTCTTCGTGCGCGGCGCCAACCTCGACCCCTTCGTCCCGCCGGCCGAGCCCGCCGAGAGCGGCGCCTCCATCGTCGACCAGCCGCTGATCCAGGCGGTCGCGGGACTGGAGCAGTCGGTCTTCGGCATCGGCGGCGTGCTCACCGCGGCGGCCGTCGTCTTCTTCGCCTACACCGGCTTCGAGGCGCTCGCCAACCTCGGCGAGGAGACGAAGAACCCGAAGCGCGACCTGCCGCGCGGCCTGCTCGGCAGCCTCGCCGTCTGCACCGTCCTGTACGTCGCCGTCTCCTTCGTGCTCAACGCGATGGTCGACTACCGGGAGATCGACGAGGGCGCGCCCATCTCCGCCGCGTTCCAGTCGGCCGGCGCCCCCTGGGTGGGCGTGCTCGTCGGGCTGGGCGCTATCAGCGGGCTGACGTCCGTGATGATGGTCGAGCTCGTCACCCTCGGACGCATCGGCTTCGCGATGGGCCGCGACGGCCTGCTGCCCCGGCGGCTCTCCGAGGTCCACCCCCGCTGGGGCACCCCGCACCGCGTGACGATCGCGATCTCCGTCCTGATCATGGTCCTGGCAGGGTTCGTCCCGATCACCGAACTCGCCGACATGGTCAGCATCGGCGCGCTGTCCGGCTTCCTCATCGTCGCCCTGGCGGTGCCGCTGCTGCGCCGCAAGCGGCCCGAGCTGGAGCGGCCCTTCCGGGTTCCGCTGTCGCCGTGGCTGCCGATCGTCACCGCGCTCGCCTGCCTCTACCTGATGTCCAACCTGGACGTGTTCACATGGCTGCGTTTCGCGGCATGGCTGGTCCTGGGCCTGGCGATCTACCTCTTCTACGGGCGGCGGCACTCCGTCCTGGCCGGACGGGGCAAGGACAAGGGGGAGGCAGGCAAGACCGCCGACTAGGGTCTCCCGGGCCGCATCCGCACCACACGGCTCCGCAACGGGCCGCCGACGCACCGCACCCTTCGGGGCGGGCCGTCGGCGGCCCTTTCCGTTGCCGCGACGGCCGCCCGGTCCCGGCGTCCCGTCCGGCAACCGCCGCGTCCGCTGCGTCCGCCCCGTCTTGAGCAACTGCTCAAAACTCTGTACTTTGAGCTTTGAGCGAGTGCTCAAATCGAGCGGGCGCGCAGATCGAGGGGAGGGAGCGCTGATGCGGCTCTACGTGGAGACGCGCATCCGCGCCGGGATCGCGACGGTGTGGGACCGCAGCCAGGACCCCGCGCTGCACCAGCGCTGGGACCTGAGATTCGGGGAGATCGACTACCTCCCCCGCGAGCCGGGGGAGCCGCAGCGCTTCCGCTACGCCACCTCCGTCCTGCCGTGGCTGAAGGTCTCCGGCACCGGCGTCTCGGCCGGCGAGCAGAGCCGGCCCGACGGCACCCGCACCTCGGCTCTGCGCTTCGCCTCCGCCCACCCGCTCTCGTTCATCGAGGAGGGCCGCGGCTACTGGCGCTACGTCCCCGACGGCGAGTCCCTGCGCTTCCTGACGGGATACGACTACCGGCCGCGCTGGGGGCGCTTCGGCCGGGTCGCGGACCGGCTCGTCCTGCGGCCTCTCATGGGCTGGGCGACGGCCTGGTCCTTCGACCGGCTGCGCTTGTGGTGCGAGCGCGGCATCACTCCCGAACGGTCGCTCCGGTGGGCGCTCGCGGAGGCGTCCGTACGGTTCGCCGCCGTCGCCGGCGCGGCCGCCCTCGCCGTCTCCGGTGCGCTGCCCGGCCCCGCCGCCGCATACGCCGTGCCGGGCGTCCTCGCCGTCGCAGCGCTCGCCTTGCTGCTGCCCCCGTCGCGCCGCACCCCTGCCGCCCGCCGCTGCCTGCGCCGCCCGCCGTCGCGATCGGCGGCGGGCCGGGCGGCCGCGACCGCGCCCGCCCTCCTCACGACACTGGAGCAGCCATGACGAGCATCTTCGAACAGGCCCTCGGCGCCGCGGAGTTCGCGCGCCTCCACCCGGAGGTGCGGCGGCGCTTCTCCGTCGGCCTCGGCAGCGGTACGGCGTGCGTCGGCCGGGGCACGATGGACCGCGTCTGGCACCGGCGCGGCTTCGTCCGGCCGTTCCTGGCTCTGGGCGGCAGCCGCAACATCCTCGTGCCCGAGGCCGGACGGGACGTCCCCTTCACCATCGAGAACTTCCCCTACCGCGACTCCTACGGGCGGGAGACCGTCACCTTCGTGCGCACCTTCCGATTCCCGCGCCGCGTCCGCCGCTTCGACGCCACCATGGTCCACAGCCCCGAGCGCGGCTGCATCGTCGACTACCTCGGCACCCACCAGCACCTCGCCTCCGACCTGCACCTGGAAGCGGACGAGGAGGGCGCCCTCGTCATCCGCTCCGGGCAGCACCGCTTCAGGGAAGGGCCGGTGGACGTGCGCGTCCCGGAGCTGCTCGCGGGCGACGCGGTGGTGCGGGAGTCCTACGACGGGAAAGCCCGCCGCTTCCGCATCCAAGTGCGCGTCTCCAACCGCCGGTTCGGGCCCCTCTTCGGCTACGAGGGCTCTTTCGCCGCCGAGTACGCCGACGTCACGGAGCGAGGCGTACGCGCCGGGCTGCGGCCGCTGCGCGAGGAGGCGCGGGCGTGAGCGAGGGGACACGGGAGAAGCTGCTGGACGGGGCGCTGCGCACCGTCGTGGAGCAGGGGATCGGCAAGACCTCGGCGCGCACCATCGCCGCCGCGGCCGGAGTGAACCAGGCGCTGGTCTTCTACCACTTCGGCAGTGTCGACGAACTCCTCGCCGCCGCCTGCCGGTTCGGCGCGGAGCAACGCGTCTCGCGCTACCGCGAGCGCTTCGCCTCGGTCCGTACCCTGGCGGAACTCCTCGAACTGGGCCGCGAGTTGCACGCACAGGAGCGGGCCGGCGGACACGTGGCCGTACTCGCACAACTGCTCGCGGGCGCCCAGACCCACCCCCGGCTGGCGCCGGCCACGGCGGCCGGGCTCGCGCTGTGGATCGAGGAGATCGAGCGGGTGCTCGCACGTGTCCTCGAGGGTTCTCCCGTCGCCGAGTTCACGGACGCGGGCGGGCTCGCCCGCGCGCTCGCGTCGGCCTTCGTCGGGCTCGAACTCTACGAAGGCGTCGACCCGCGGGGCGCGGCGGGAGCCCTGGACGCGCTGGAGCAGCTGGCCGGACTGGCAGAGGTCCTGGAGGACCTGGGACCGGTCGCCCAGCGTGCCGTACGGGCCAAACTCCGGCGGGGCGCCGCGAAGCGCGGGGAGCGCTGAACCTCAACCCCGGCGGCACCCCGGCGGCCGCCCGCCCTCGGCAGTTCGTCCGCGTCAGCTCGTCCTCGGCGGCACCGCATCGGCCGGTTCGCCGCCGCGCTCCTCCGAAGTCCGCCGCCCCGGCCGGTACTTCACCAGGACGGCCGCCGCGGCCAGCAGGACGGCGAGCACGCCCGCGACCACCGGCATGCCGAGCTGCTCCACGCCGTTCGCGAGCGACCGCTGAACGTGTCCGGCGGCGTCGATCACCGGGTCCGCCGTGTCTCCGCCGCCGAACACGCGGATCTCGTACCAGCCGTAGTACGCCGTGTACGCGCCCACGGCGAGCAGCAGACCGCCCCCGAACCTCGACGCGACGGCCCCCACGCCGCGCAGCCGGTCCACCGTCGCGGTGCGTGCGAGCGCCACGGCCAGGGCGGCGACGCCGACGATCGCGCCCATCCCCGCCGCGTACGCCCCGAAGAGCAGCAGCCCGTGGCCCGCGGACCCGCTGCGGAAGGCGGAGACGACGATCGCGAGGAACGGCGCGATGGTGCAGCCGAGCGAGGCGACGGCGTACGCCCCGCCGAACAGCGCCATCGACGGCAGCGAGCGGCCCACACCGGGAGCACGGCGCAACTTCGGGGCCAGAGTGGGTAGTTCACGGCCCGCCAGCAGCCACACCCCCGCTCCCGCGAGCAGCAGCCCGAAGAAGACGGTGAACCACGGCAGATGCTGCTGCACCTGGCTCGCGACCGGTGCGATCACGAGCCCGAACACGCCGAAGACGCCTGCGAATCCGAGCGTCATCGCGGCGGTCGCCGCCACCGCACGTACCACCGCCGCCCCCCTTGTGGGGGAGTCCTCGCCCAGCACGAGCAGTGAGAGATACGCGGGCAGCAGCGCGAAGCCGCAGGGATTCACCGCCGCGAGCATGCCCGCGGTCAGCGCCAGGGCGAGAGGAAGGTCGGCCATCGCCAGGGCGTGAACGTCAGCCGGCGAGACCGGAGACGAGCTTGTTCAGCTCGCTCGGCCCCGTGGCGGCGCCCGCGTGCACCTTCTTGCCGTTCTCGTCGAGCATCACGTACGAACTCTGCTGCGTGATCCCGAACTTCTTCCAGACGCTGCCCTTCTGGTCGTTCAGGTGCGGGAAGTTGCCGACCTTCTGGGCGCTGACGAACCCGCGGATGGGCTCCGTCTTGTCCAGGCCGGCGACGCCGAGGAAGTTCACCTTGCCCTTGTACTTGGCGGCGAGCTTGGCGGTCTGCGCGGCCTGGCCCTTGCACGTGCCGCACCAGGGCGCCCAGAACCACAGGACGGCCGGCTTGTCGGCCAGCGTGGCGCCCTTGAACGTCTTGCCGTCGACGGTCGAGCCGGCGAACTGCAGCGACGCGGGGGCTCCGTCGGGCGCCTTCTCGCCGGGGGCGATGCCCTCCGGGGCGTCCTTGCCGGGAGCGTCCTTGTCCGGCTTCCCCTCTCCGGCCTCTCCGGCCTCCCCGGCCGGCTTCTCGGGCTTCGCCTTGTCCGCCGGTGCGGGGCTGCCGTCCTCCGAGCAGCCGGCCACGGCGAGGGTGCTCGCGAGGAGCAGGGCGGTGAGGACGGCACGGGTTCGAGCGGCACGCATCATCTGGTCCCTCGGTGGATGGGTCGGGGGCCTCACGCTAGGTTCTCGCCTCCGGCGGCAGTGGGGTTTTGGGCGTGTCTGACAAAGGCGGCGTCCGCCGCAGGCGGTGCGCGCGGCGGATGGTGCGTACGTCCGCAAGGCGGTGGACCGCCCTCGCGGTGGGCTACTCGGTCGATGCGGCAACGCTGGGGCACCTCCGGTGAAGCGGGGGAGGGCGTGCGTGCCGGCCGTCGCGAGCAGGCGGGATTCGGCCGGACGGGCCCTGGCAGCGGCTGCGCAACATCCCTCTTCCGCTCGACACCGGAAATCTGCACCCGCGACGGTAGACATCCATGTGCGGGAGGGGTAGAGTTCCTGCTGTCTTCGAAGGAGTCAGAGAGCGTGGCAGAGGACGAACTGCCACGAGCCGTAAGCGGTGCGGCGGCGGGCCGGGGAGTCAGAAGCGATCCCCCGGAACTCCCTGGCCGGTGGCCGTACCGGGCGGCCGGGAGAAGCCGCCGTGCATGTCCTGTTGTCCGAGCAGAACCGTTCGAAGAAGATCAAGGAAAGAGAGGAGTCAGACGCCATCGGGATCGCCCGGGAGAGTTCGCAGAGCGCCCGGGTACCGCAGACCCCGGATTGGAAGGTGGTCCACGGTCCAGCAACCGCGATCCCCGCATTCCGGCCGTCCGGCCCGTATGCGGTAACTCAGGAGCCGGCTCGCACAGCCGGCAGATGGTGTTGAAACCCCTCGGGGCCCCGGTGCCGCACGGTACCGGGGCCCCTCGACGCGTCCCGGAAGAGGTGCAAGTGCCAGCAGACAATCCCTCGCAGTTCGCCGATCGTCTCGATGACGACGACTATCCCGCTTACACCATGGGCCGGGCCGCGGAGCTGATCGGGGCCACCCCCGCCTTTCTCCGCGCGCTCGGCGAAGCCGAACTGATCCTCCCCCTCCGCTCCGCCGGCGGCCACCGCCGCTACTCCCGCCACCAGTTGCACCTCGCGGCACGCGCGCGGGAGCTCGTCGACGACGGCACGCCGATCGAGGCGGCCTGTCGCATCATCGCTTTGGAGGACCAGCTCGATGAGGCGCAGCGCGCCAACGACGAGCTGCGCCGTTCGGGGGGCGATTCGGAGCAGGCCGCCAGCTGAGGCGCCGAGGAGCGGGGGAGCCCGCCCCGGCCGACGGCGTCCCCGACGGGGTCGTGCCCGGGCTCGGCCGGGCGCCGGGGTGCCGCTTCGGGCATCGGCCGTAGGTGTGCGACACGGTGAGGCCGGGAGGCGGCGGCCGGTGCATATATTGCGGCGATGAGCGGTGAATCGGTCGATCTGTCCCTGTGCGGCGACGTCATGCTCGGGCGTGGTGTCGACCAGATCCTCCCGTACCCGGGGAGCCCCGAGCTGCGGGAGGGCTTCACCCGGCACGCGGGGGACTACGTCCGTCTCGTCGAGGCGCGCAGCGGCCCGGTTCCCGTCCCGGCCGGGTTCTCCTGGCCGTGGGGCGACGCCCTGCGGGCGCTGGAGACGTTCCGTCCGGACGTCCGGGTGCTGAACCTGGAGACCAGCGTGACGTCGAGCCGGACGTTCGCACCCGGCAAGGGCATCCACTACCGGATGGCTCCCGCCAATCTGCCCTGCCTCTCGGCGGCACGTCCGGACGTGTGCGTGCTGGCCAACAACCACGTCATGGACTTCGGCGTGCCCGGCCTGGAGGAGACGCTCGACGTCCTCGCCGGGGCGGGGCTGCGGACGGCGGGGGCGGGCCGTGACCTGGAGGGGGCGCGCCGGCCGGCTGTGGTACCGCTCGCGGGCCCGGGCCCCGCGCGCCGGGTGCTGACGTTCGCGATGGGCACCCCGTCCAGCGGCGTCCCGGGCTCCTGGGCGGCGACGGAGAGCCGGCCGGGCGTCGACCTGCTGCCGGTGCTTTCGGAGTCCTCCGCAGCCGAACTGTCCAGCCGCGTGCGGGAGTCGAGGCGTCCGGGCGACGTCGTGGTCGTCTCCGTGCACTGGGGCTCCAATTGGGGCTACGCGGTGCCACCGGAGCAGACCCGGTTCGCGCACGCGCTCATCGACGGCGGCGGCGCGGACGTCGTGTTCGGCCACTCCTCGCACCACCCCCGCCCCGTCGAGATCTACCGCGGCAAGCTCGTCCTCTACGGCTGCGGCGACTTCATCGACGACTACGAGGGCATCACGGGCTACGAGGAGTACCGGGACGAACTGCGGCTGCTGTACCTCGCCACGGTCGACACGGCCACCGGCCGGCTCGCACGGCTGCGCGCGGTGCCGTTCACCTCGCGCAGGATGCGGCTGCACCGGGCCGCGGCGGCCGACGCCGCATGGCTGCGTGCCGTACTGGACGAGATCAGCCGCGACTTCGGCGTGCGGGCGGCGGTGGGCGACGATGCCGTGCTGATCCTGGAGGCGGCCAGGCGGTGACCCTCCCCGGCCCCGGCGCCCGGACCGGGGAGGGCGGGGCGCCGGGCCGCGTCGCGGGAGCGGGGATCACCACTCCGCGAACGAGCCGTCACGGTGGCGCCAGACCGGGTTGTGCCAGCTCTCCGACGCGCCGTCCGCCCTCCGCACCGCCTTCTCGTCGATCTCGACGCCCAGTCCGTGCCCGGTGGGACGCGGGAGATGGCCGTCCTCGAAGCGGAAGACGGAACGGTCGGCGACATAGTCGAGCAGCTCGGCACCCTTGTTGTAGTGGATGCCGATGGACTGCTCCTGGATGAGGAAGTTCGGCGTGCAGAAGGCGAGTTGGAGGGAGGCGGCGAGAGCGAGCGGCCCGAGCGGGCAGTGCGGTGCGACCAGCACGTCGAAGGTCTCCGCCAGCGAGGCGATGCGGCGGCACTCGGAGATGCCGCCCGCGTGGGAGAGGTCGGGCTGCAGCACCGCGATCCCGGCCTGGAGCGCGGGCAGGGCGTCCGTGCGGGAGAACAGCCGCTCGCCGGTGGCCACCGGCAGCCGCGTCGAGTCCGTGACCCGCCCGATGAGGTGCGTGTACTCGGGCAGCACGGGCTCCTCCACGAACATCGGCGCGTACGGCTCCAGCACGCCTGCCGCCCTGACGGCGCCCGCGGTCGAGAACCGCCCGTGGAAGTCGACCGCGAAGTCCCCTTCCGGGCCCAGGACTTCACGCGCGGCGTCCGCCCTGGCCGCGACGTCCGCCAGCTCCGCGGGGGTCGGCAGCGGGCTCATGCGGCCGGAGGCGTTCATCTTCACCGCGGTGAACCCGGCGTCCACCTGGGCCGCGACCTCGTCGCGCACCTGGGCCGGCTCGTCGCCCCCGACCCAGCAGTAGGCGCGGGCCCGTTCGCGTACGGGCCCGCCGAGCAGCCGGTGCACCGGCGCGCCGAGCGACTTGCCGGCGATGTCCCACAGGGCCTGGTCGATACCGGCGACGGCACTGGAGAGCACGGGCCCTCCGCGGTAGAAGGAGCCCTTGCTCATCAGCTGCCACAGGTCCTCGATGCGGGACGGGTCGGCGCCTACGAGGAACTGGTCGGCGAGCTCGTGGACGGCGGCCCGTACGGTCTCCGCCCGTCCCTCCACGACGGGCTCGCCCCAGCCGACCGGACCGTCGTCCGTCTCGATGCGGCAGAAGAGCCAGCGCGGCGGCACGGCGAACGTCTCGACTCGGGTGATCTTCACGGTGGTGCTCCAGACGGTGCGCGGGCGACGGGTGCCTCGGGACAGCCCCGCTCACCCCTCGATGCTGCCTTCGGTGAGGCCCCTCCTCCAACGGCGACGGAACACGAGCGTGACGTCCCCCGGGACTCGCGCCGGTGTCCCGGGGCGGCCGGCCCGGCGGCTCTCTCCCGCGGCCCTGTCCGGCGGCTCTGTCCAGGGGCGACGCGCACCGTCACGTCAACGGGCCGTCCCCGCCCCGTGGTACGCCCACCGACATCAGGGCGGTGTCGTCGTCGAGGCCCTCGCCGAAGGCGTCCAGCAGCTCGGCGAGCGCGTCGACGGTCTCCTCGGCGGTGCTCGGCGCCAGGACGTTGGCGAAGTCCAGAAGTGCCTCGTCGCCGTAGCGGTCGGTGGCGCCCGCCGAGGTGTGTGCCTCGGTGAGACCGTCCGTGTAGAGCAACAGCGTGTCGCCCGGGGCCAGTCGGACGGTGATCGTGGCGATGTGCGGATCGGCGAGCGCGCCGATGAGCTGCCCACCGGGGGTGGGGACGAACTCCGCCGTCCCGTCGCCCCGCAGCAGCAGGGCGTCGGGATGGCCCCCGCTGGCCAGCGTGATGCGGTAGCCCTCGCGTTGCGCGCTGAGCAGACCGAACAGGACGGTGGCGAACCTGGGCTCCTTCTCGTAATCCTCCGTGTTCAGCACGGTGTTGAGGTTGTGCAGGACCGCGACGGGATCCGGGTCGTAGACCGCCGCGGCACGCAGCGTGTAACGGGCGAGCGAGGTCAGGGCGGCGGCGGGGGCGCCCTTTCCGCACACGTCGCCGAGGAAGAGCCCCCAGGTGCCGTGGGCTGCCAGCGGGAACAAGTCGTAGAAGTCGCCGCTGACTTCGTCGCGAGAGGCGATGTGGTAGTGCGCCGCGACCTCCAGCCCCGGGGGTCCCGTGAGATGCGGCGGGACGAGGGTGCGCTGCAGGGTGGAGGCGAGCCGCTGGAGGCGTGCGCGCTCGTGCTCGGCCTCCTCGCGGGCGCGCAGGAGTTCGGTCTCGTAGGAGCGGCGGTCGCGTGCGTCGGTGACCGTGGTGCGCACCATGAGGGGATGCTCGTCGTTGTCGGTCATGACGGTCGAGGTGACGAGCACCGGCAGCCGCGTTCCGTCCGCGGCCTTCAACTCCAGTGCGATGCCACTGACTTCGCCCTGGAGCCGGAGCAGCGGCGCATAGTGCGTCTCGTGGTAGAGCTTGCCGCCCACCGTGAGCATGTCCGCGAAGCGCATGCGCCCGACGACCTCGTCGTGCGTCCGGCCCAGCCATGTCAGCAGCGTGCGGTTGGCCTTGACGATCTGCCCGTCCATCAGCGTGAAGAGATATCCGCACGGGGCGTTCTCGAAGAGGTCCTCGGCGTTGTTCTCCAGCAGCGACGCGTAGGCCAGGTGCGCCGTCCGGGAGTGGGTTTCGTCGCCGGAACCTTCCCCGTCAGCGCTCGTCATCGGTTCGGGCCGCGAACGAGGCGATGGCTTCGGCGGTCTGATCGGGGGCGCTGAGCTGCGGGCAGTGTCCGACCGCGTCGAGCGTGACGAGTTCGCTGCCCGGGATCGCCTCGTGCACGAACGCGCCGACCTCCCTGGGGGCGATCACGTCGTGAGCGCACTCGATCACCCTCGTCGGCACCGTCACCCCGGCGAGGTCCGCGCGGTTGTCGGAAAGGAAAGTGGCCCGGGCGAAGACACGCGCGATGGACGGGTCGACCTGGCAGAAGCTGTTCGTCAACTCCTCCGAGAGTTCCGGCCGTTCGGGGTTGCCCATGATGACGGGCGCCAACGAGGCCGACCAGCCCAGGTAGTTGCTGTCCAGGGACTCCAGCAGCTCGTCGATGTCCTCGGCGCTGAAGCCACCCGTGTAGTCGCGGTCGTCGATGTAGCGGGGCGACGGCGTCAGAAGCACCAGCTTCTCGAAGGCCCCGGGCTCCCGGCCGGCGGCCAGGACGCCGAACACGGAGCTGACGGAGTGGCCGACGAACACCAGGGGCCCCAGGCCGAGTGCGTCGCAGATCTGCAGCACGTCTTCGGCGTAACCGTCCAGCGAGGAGTAACGCTCCTCCTGCCAGGCGGACTTGTCGGACCCTCCGGTGCCCACGTGGTCGAACTGAACGATCTTGAAGTCGTCCGCGAGCCGGGGTGTCACCAGGCGCCACATGTTCTGATCGCAGCCGAAGCCGTTGGCCAGCATGATCACCGGGCCGTCCGCCCGGCCTTCGACCACCACGTTGTTCCTGCGCAGCACATCCATAACGCCTCTCATTGTCCCATTGCTGCGGGTTTGCCGCCCTGCTGCCGGAAGGGTTGTGCGCCGGGCGCCGTCACGTTATGCATGAGTCATGCATGATAAGCAACGCACGGCCAACCTCCTCGGGGCCACCGCGCTCGCCGTTGCCGACCTCGCGCTCGCGGGAGCCACCAAGGCCGCCGGGACCAGCGCCAGCGGAGCGGCCGCCCTGGTCGCGCTGTCCGCCTCGCCGGGGCTGAGCGTCACGGAACTCGGGCGGCGCGTGGGCCTGTCGCAGTCCGCCGCCGCCCGCATGGTCGACTCCCTGGAGTCGGACGGGCTGGCCGAGCGGCGCCAGGGCCCGGGCCGCTGGGTGTCGGTGGTGCCGACCGCCGCCGGCAGGCGCACGTCGCAGTCGCTCCTCGCCGCCCGCGGAAGCCCCCTCACCGGGATGCTCGACGCCCTCGACGACACGGAGCGCGACACCCTGGCGGAACTCCTGGGCAAGCTGCTGGCCCGGGCGTACGCGGAGGTGGGCGACGCCGAGCTGATGTGCCGGCTGTGCGACCGCGCCGGCTGCGTACGCGACGGAGCGGTCTGCCCCGTCGGGCAGGCGGAGCGCGACGGCCCCGGCGGCGACGGGACCGGCGGTGGTGGCACCGGCGGCGACGGGCCCGGCGACTGCGGCCGCGGGGCGCGCGGCGCCTGATGGGCGCCCTCCTGGCCCTGGCATCGGCGGCGTGCTACGGGGTCGCCGACGTCACCGGGGGCCTGCTCTCGCGCCGTGCGCACTTCGCCCTCGTCGCGCTGGCCGGGCAGGCGGGCGGCCTCGTGCTCACCCTGCTCGCCGCTCCGGCGTTCGGCGCCGCGACGCCGGCCCTCTCCCCGGACGTCGCCTGGGGCGCGCTGTCCGGCGTGGGCACCGGAGCGGGGATGGTCAGCCTCTACCGGGGCGTGAGCCGCGGGGCGATGAGCGTCGTCGTTCCGGTCAGCGCCGTCGCGGGCGTGGCGCTGCCCGTGGCAGTCGGCGCGTTGCTCCTGGGCGACCGGCCGTCCGCACCCGCCTGGCTGGGAATCCTGGTCGCGGTCCCGGCCCTGTGGCTGGTGTCCCTGGAGCGGTCCCGGCCGGGCGCCCCCCTCCTCGCGGGCTCCTCCCTGGACGGCCTGATCGCCGGGGCGGGGATCGCGCTGCAGTACCTCGCCCTGGCGCAGGCCCGTCCGTCGGCGGGGATCTGGCCGGTCACGGCGGGACGCGTCACCGCCCTCGCGGTGATCGCGGCGATCGCCGTGCCGCTCCTGGCCGCCCGGAGGCGCAGCACACCGCGGCCGCCGGGCACGCCCGCCGGAGCGTCCCCGGGCGCCGCCGCGGATGCGCCGGCCCTCCTGCCGCCGCGGTACGCCGCCGGGGCCGCGGCCACCGGCATGATCGCGGCTCTCGCTCTCGTGCTCTACCTGCTGGCCACCAGGGAGCAGCTCGTCGTGATCGCCGTCGTCCTCTCCTCCCTCTATCCGGCGGCCCCCGTGGTGCTCGGGCTGACGGCGCTGGGGGAGAGGCCCACGCGCCTCCAGGCCGCCGGCCTCTGCGCGGCCGCCGCCGCGACGGGGCTGATCACCGCTGGCTGACGGCAGCCCGCCGCACGGCCGCCGTCTTGATTTCGGCCCCCGCGTCCACGAGTGTCTACGCGGCGGCGGCCGCCCCAGCAGCCGTTCGCCCCGGAGCGTGCCCCCGCCCACCCGTCCGAGAGGAACCGGCCATGACCACCGCCGCAGGTACCGCAGACCCCTGGATACGGCGCTACCACCCGGCGCCGAACGCTCCGTTCCGGCTCGTCTGCATGCCGCACGCCGGCGGTTCGGCCAGCTTCTTCCATCCCCTCTCGCAGGCCCTCGCGCGCAAGGCCGACGTCGTCGCCGTGCAGTACCCGGGGCGGCAGGACAGGCTGCGGGAGAAGTGCCTCGACGACGTCCGCGAAACGGCCGACAGGGCCTTCGCCTCGCTGTGGCCGCTGACCGGCCTCCCCATGGTGCTCTTCGGCCACAGCATGGGCGCCTCCGTCGCCTTCGAGGTGGCGCGGCGCATGGAGGACAAGGGGCTCGTGCCCGTGGCGCTGTTCGTCTCGGGGCGGCGTGCGCCCTCGCGGCACCGGGACGAGGGGATCCACCTCAAGAACGACGACGACTTCCTGGCCGAGATCAGGGCTCTCGACGGGACGGACGCCTCCCTCCTCGACGACCCGGACATCCGCCGCATGGTGCTGCCCGGCCTCCGCGCCGACTACAAGGCGGCCGAGACCTACCGATACCGGCCCGGTCCGCCGCTGAAGTGCCCCGTCGTCGCGATGGTGGGGGACAGCGACCTCAAGGCGCCTGTGGAGGACGTCCGCGCCTGGAGCGAACACACCAGCGGTGCCTTCGAGTTGGAGACCTTCCCCGGTGGGCACTTCTACCTCGGCAGCCGCCCGCGAGCCATCGCCGAGAAGATCCAGAGCCACGTCGCGGCCCTGACGGGGCAGGCCGGGTAGCTCTCCGGCAGTACGAAGCCGCCGCTTCCGGAGGTGCGGGAAGCGGCGGCAGCCCGGAGGCGCGCGGACCGGCCGTCCAGCGGCCGGCCCCGCGGGTCAGCCCGTCTTGCGGCGGAACTGGCGCTTGCGCCCGTCGGGCCTCGTGGCGTGCACGTTCATCGTGAAGTCCTCGTGAGGTACGCCCTTCTTGGCGCGCTGGTTCTTCCGGTCGAGCGCCTCACGGAACTTCTGCTTCATGTCCGGGGTCTGCTCGTCCTTGCTGTCCGCCATGTCGTACTCCCTGTCCTCTGACTGTCCACTGACGCGAACACATCGGCTGGATTGCTTCGTTCAGGACTCTCGTGCGCCCCGGCGGGCCGCGGGCCGAGGGGCGGGCCGGGGGAGGGGCACCCGGTCCGCCTGAGCGGTGGGGGCACGGCTCGACGCGCCGGGCCCCGCGCTCGCGCCGGGATCGCCGCGGACTCCCCGCACGGGGCGTGGCGCCCCGGTGTGCCGCGGCCGCCGTCCGGGCACTGCCCCGGGTACGCGGGGCCGCCGCGCGAGAGCGACGCTCCGCCGTCGTGCGGCGCACCGTGCCCGGCCGCGCGGGACGGTTCCCGGAGAGCGGGACGGCACGCCCTAACGGAGAGCCTCGCATCGGGTGTGCCTTCCTTCTGGCGGAGCGCGAGCCCCGGCCGGCAGCGCTGTCGGTTGTCCCCGTCCGACATTGAGCACGACCGCGGCGCCGGGCGCGAGTGGTTTTCCCGCCGGGCCGCCGCACGACCCGGCGTCTCCATGATCCCACCGCCGCCGCGTCTCCGGGGCCCGATGACCGCTGAGCCCCGGCCGCCGGTCCACCCGTCCCTCCGCGCCCCTCGTCCCGCCCGCCCAGGGCGTACGGGCGCCCCCGCCCGCGTCCCCGGGGCACGTGTCGCGACGCCGTACGGGGGAACCCCGGCCCGGGAGCCTCTTGCAGCCGACACAGCGTGGCCCGGCAGAGCCCGGGTCAGCGGGACGGACACCTATGACCGGCGGGTACATGGGTCCCGAGGACTTCGGCAGGGACCCGTTCGGAGAGTTCATCGCACGCTTCCTGGGCAGCGCCGCCTCCCCGGGCAGCGGAAGGCGGGACCCCCGCTACTACGACTTCCTGCGGCTGATGAGCGAACCGGCCCGGCAGCTCGTCTCCGAAGCTGCCTCGTACGCGGCGCAGCACGGCAGCAGCGACCTGGACACCGAGCATCTGCTGCGCGCCGCCCTCACGACCGAACCGACCCGCACGATGATCTCCAGGGCGGGCGCGGACGCGGCGGCGCTCACCGAGGAGATCGACAGGAACGTCGGCGAGGGCTCGCCCCGCAAGTCGATCTCCGTGAGTCCGGCCGTGAAGCGCGCGCTGCTGGACGCCCACGACATCGCCCGCGCGCGGGGCGCGTCCTACATCGGCAGCGAGCACGTCCTCATCGCCCTGGCCGCCAACCGCGACTCGACGGCCGGGCAGATCCTCAACGCCGCGCACTTCGACCCCCGTTCGGCCTCCTCCAGCGGCACGTTCCCCGGGTCCGGGCCGCAGGGCCCCGGCGGCTACCCGGGTTCCGCCGGCGGACCGGAGGGTCCGCCCGCCCGCGGCGCCATGGCGGGGCAGGGGCGCAGCGACACCCCCAACCTCGACAAGTACGGCACGGACCTGACGGAGATGGCCCACGACGGGCGGATAGACCCCGTCATCGGCCGGGACGAGGAGATCGAGCAGACGATCGAGATCCTCGCCCGGCGCGGCAAGAACAACCCCGTACTCATCGGTGAGGCCGGCGTGGGGAAGACCGCGATCGTCGAGGGACTGGCGCAGCGCATCGCCGACGGCGACGTGCCGGGCAACCTGCTGGGGCGCCGCGTCGTCCAGCTCGACGTCTCCAGCCTCGTCGCCGGCACCCGCTACCGCGGCGACTTCGAGGAGCGGCTCACCGGCATCATCGACGAGATCCGCTCCCGCTCGGAGGAGCTGGTCGTCTTCATCGACGAGCTGCACAACGTCGTCGGTGCCGGCGGCGGCGGTACGGAGGGCGGCTCGATGGACGCCAGCCAGATGCTGAAGCCGCCGCTCGCCCGCGGGGAGCTGCACGTCATCGGCGCGACGACGCTGGAGGAGCACCGGCGTCACATCGAGAAGGACGCGGCGCTGGCACGCCGGTTCCAGCCCGTCCTCGTCCCGGAACCCGCGGAGAGCGACGCCGTGGAGATCCTGCGCGGCCTGCGCGACCGCTACGAGGCGCACCACCAGGTCCGCTACACCGGGGAGGCCCTGATCGCGGCCGTCGAACTGTCGGACCGCTACCTGACCGGGCGGTTCCTCCCCGACAAGGCCATCGACCTCATCGACCAGGCCGGCGCCAGAGTGCGGCTGCGCACCGCGACCCGCGGCACCGACGTGCGCGCCCTCGAACGCGAGGCCGAGCAGGTCGCCCGCGACAAGGACCAGGCCGTCGCCGCGGAGGACTACGAGCGTGCCCAGCAGCTGCGCGACCGGCTCGCCGAACTGAAGGCGCGCATCGACCAGGACGAGCGCAAGCACCAGCCCAACGGCCGCATCGCCGAAGTCACGGTGGAGGACATCGCCGACATCGTCTCCCGGCAGACCGGCATCCCCGTCAGCAACCTCACCCAGGAGGAGCGGGAGCGGCTGCTGGGCATGGAGGAGCGGCTGCGCGAGCGCGTCATCGGCCAGGACGAGGCCGTCGCCGCCGTCGCCGACGCGGTGCTCCGGTCCCGTGCGGGGCTGTCGAGCCCCGCACGCCCCATCGGCAGCTTCCTCTTCCTCGGCCCGACCGGGGTGGGCAAGACCGAACTCGCCCGCGCGCTGGCCGAGTCGCTGTTCGGAACCGACGACCGCATGGTGCGCCTCGACATGAGCGAGTACCAGGAGCGGCACACCGTCAGCCGGCTCGTGGGCGCCCCGCCGGGTTACGTCGGCCACGAGGACGCGGGACAGCTCACGGAGACCGTGCGCCGCAACCCCTACTCGCTGCTGCTCCTCGACGAGGTCGAGAAGGCGCACCCGGACGTCTTCAACATCCTGCTCCAGGTGCTCGACGACGGCCGGCTCACGGACTCGCAGGGACGCACCGTCGACTTCACCAACACGGTCATCGTGATGACGAGCAACCTCGGCTCCGAGGCCGTCTCGGGCCGCGGCGCGGTGCTGGGATTCGGCACCGGCGACGAGGAGGACGAGGAGGACGCCCGCAGGGAGCGGGTGCTGCGCCCGCTGCGGGAGCACTTCCGTCCGGAGTTCCTCAACCGCATCGACGAGATCGTGATCTTCCGCCGGCTCTCCGACGAGGAGCTGCGCAAGATCACCGACATGATGCTCGACGAGACCCGGCACCGCGTCCACGCGCAGGACCTCGCCGTGGACTTCTCGCCCGCGTCCGTCGACTGGCTCGTCAGGCGCGGCTACCAGCCCGAGTACGGGGCGCGTCCGCTGCGCCGCACCATCCAGCGCGAGGTGGACAACCAGCTCTCCCGGATGCTGCTGGGCGGTGAACTCAAGCCGCACACACGGTTGCTGGTCGACGTCGACGACGACCGGCTGGTCTTCCGCACGGAGGACGAGCCGGAGGGCGGCGAGATGCGGCAGGAACTCTGACGCGTCCGCGGCGCGACGCGCGCGGGCGCCGGTCCGCTCCCCCCCCCCCCCGCGGGTACCGCCGGGGAGCTACCCGGACGGCCGATGAGTCTTCCGCCGCCGCGGGGGTAACCGTGCGGGCAACGAAGTTGTGTCCGCAGCGACTTGAGGAGCCGATCATGGGCCTGACCTTCCGGAAGAGCTTCCGGATCCTGCCGGGTGTACGTCTGAACATCAACCGCAAGTCGTGGTCCGTCACGACCGGCAGCGGGAACGGCCCCCGGCACACGGTCAGTTCGACGGGCCGCCGCACCACGTCGATGGACCTTCCCGGGCCCTTCGGGTACCGGAGCACCACGACGAAACGAGGCCGCAACCGCTCCCGTACCAGGAGGAGTTGACGCGGGCGAACGTCTCCGGGGCTCAGCGGGCCCCGGGGATCTCGCCGGTCTCGGTGACCGTCCGCACGATCTCGCGCAGCTTGACGTTCCGGTCCTGCGAGCTCTTCCGCAGCACGGCGAACGCCTGGTCCTCGTCCAGCTTGTAGCGCTCCATGACGATGCCGATCGCCTCACCGATGCTGTGCCGCGACTCCATGGCCGCGTGGAGCTGCGCGTGCGTACGCGCGCTGGAGAAGGCGACGGCTGCGTGGGAGGCGAGCATCCAGCCGATGTCCTCCGACGCCTTGGAGAAGGCGTTGGGACGGGACGAGTAGATGTCGAGGGCGCCGAGGTTGTCCTCCTCGGTGTAGAGCAGGAAGCCCATCATGCTGCCGACGCCCAGTTTCCGTGCCTCGGGGGCGTAACGGGGCCAGCGCTCGACCGTCTCCGTCATGTCGGCGATCCGGTAGACCTCCTGGGGCACGCGCGCCGCGTCGAAGCACGGGCCCTCGCCCACGTCGCCCTGTATGCGGTCCGAGGCGCGGACCACGTCGCTCGTGGCGGCGAGCGTCTGGATGCTGCCGTTCTGGACGGCCATGATCCCGGCGGCCTCGCAGCCGTCGATGAGGGAGACGGCGTGCTCGACGATCCGGTCCAGCGTCTTCTGGACGGAGTCCTGCGCGAGCAGGTCACGGGCCATCTGCGCGAGGTTCTTCGCGTACTCCTCGACTTCCTCGCCCGTCATTCCTGCCCCTCGTGCCGCTTCTCGTGGGAATGTCCCCGACACGCTATACGCCCCCCTCGGCAGGCGGTAGCGAGGACCCGGTTCACTTCAGCAGCCGGGACATCCGGCGGTCGGCGAGGGGCTTTCCGCCCGTCTGGCAGGTGGGGCAGTACTGCAGCGCGCTGTCGCTGAAGGAGACCTCGCGGACGGTGTCGCCGCACACCGGGCACGGCTGACCCTTGCGGCCGTGCACCCGCAGACCGGTCTTCTTCTCCGCCTTCAGCTCGCCCGCGGCCACGCCGCGGGAACGCTCCACGGCGTCACTCAGAGTGGCGCGGAGCGCCTCGTAGAGCGCGGCGATCTCGTCCTCGGACATCTCCGCGGCGATCTTGAACGGTGACATCCGTGCGGCGTGCAGGATCTCGTCCGAGTAGGCGTTGCCGATGCCGGCGACGACGCCCTGGTCCCGCAGCAGCCCCTTCAGCCGCTGCCGCTTGCCGCGCAGCAGCTCCGCGAAGACCTCGGGGGTGAACTCGTCCGCGAGCGGATCGGGCCCGAGACGTGCGATGCCCGGCACCTCGCCCGGATCGTGCACGCAGTACACGGCGAGGCGCTTGCGTGTGCCCGCCTCGGTGAGGTCGAAGCCCTCCGTCTCCGCATCCCCGCCCCTGCCGGCCGCGGGCTCCGCGGCGAGCCAGAGCCTCAGGGCGAGGGGCCCCTTGCCCGGGCGGGGCGGCTGCGCCGGCAGGGCGTCCCGCCAGCGCAGCCAGCCGGCCCGGGCGAGGTGGACGACCAGATGGAGGCCGTCGGCGTCCAGGTCGAGGAACTTGCCGTGCCGCTGCACGCCGGTGACGGTGCGGCCCTCCAGCGCGTCCGGCCCGGGGTCGTACGTCTTGAGCACGCTCACCGCCACCGGCACGACCCGCCGCACCTCGCGCCCGGTCAGACGCTCGTGCAGGAAGTCGCGCAGGGCTTCGACCTCGGGCAGTTCGGGCATGTCCCCTCCGCTCAGGCCAGGTTGGCGGTCAGGGTGATCGTGGTGCCCGAAAGGGCCTGGGAGACCGGGCAGTTGGCCTTCGCCTCCTCGGCGGCGGCGGTGAAGGCGGCCTCGTCGACGCCCGCGACCTCACCCCGCACCGTCAGGTGGATGCCCGTGATGCCGGTGCCTGGCTGGAAGGCCACCTCGGCCTTCGTCGTCAGACGTGTGGGCGGGGTGCCCGCCGACGTGAGCCCGTTCGACAGCGCCATCGAGAAGCAGCTGGAGTGCGCGGCCGCGATCAGCTCCTCCGGGCTCGTCTTCCCGCCGGGCTCCTCCGCGCGGGACGCCCACGTCACGGCCTGCTTCCCGATGCCGGAGGATTCGAACGCGGTCTCGCCCGAGCCGCTCTTGAGGTCTCCGCTCCACACGGTGCTCGCGGTGCGTGTCGTCGCCATGGTGCCGGTCTCCTGTCGTCCTTGGGTTCGTTCCGTCGGGGCGTCCGCCGCCGCGCGCTCTGCCCGGCCCGGCCGTCCCCGCCCCGATCCTCCGCTCCTGCCCGGCGGGGAGCCCGCGACGACGCGCCGGGGCCGTGCGTCCGGAGCCGATCGCCCGCCCGGTGCGCCCCCGGCGTGCGGGGCGCGCTTCCCAGTGTCCCGCGCATCGGTTCCGTCCGCGCATCCCCGGCGCATCACGGTCTGTTGGGGATACGGGACGCCGTGCTACGGGTACGGGAGGCACACAGGGCGTAATCGAACGCGCCACGCGGCAGAAGGAGTCCACAGTGATCAAGGGTGTCGATGTCTCGTCATACCAACCTTCCGACTACAGCACGAAAGGGCTCGACTTCGTCTTCATCAAGATCACGGAGGGCACCTCGTACACGAACCCCAAGTGGGTGGACCAGCGGCAGACCGCACGCGACGCCGAACTCGTCACGGGCTTCTACCACTTCGCGCGCTCCGGGAGCATGAAGGCGCAGGCCGACTACTTCATGTCCAAGATCAACCTGGTGCGCGGCGACATGCTCGTCCTGGACTGGGAGGACTCGGCCGTCAGCAACGCCGAGAAGGACTCGTGGATCAAGTACGTCCAGGAGAAGCGGCCGAACACCCGGGTGCTGCTGTACTGCAACACCAATTTCTGGCTCAACCACGACACCACGTCGTTCGCGGGGGACGGCCTGTGGATAGCCCACTACAACGGCAAGCCCGGCAAGCCGGGGATCAAGCACCCCTGGCGTTTCCACCAGTACACCGACGACCCCATCGACACGAACCTCGCCAAGTTCGACACCCGCGCCGAGCTGCGCGAGTGGACACGCAAGTGATCTCCCGCCGGACGGGCCCGCCCGCACACCGGTAACCGCGCCTGTCCGCCGCACGGTTGAGGACCTGCGGCGACAGGCGGTACCGGGTGCCGATAACCTCCCGACATGCCGGAAGCCAACACAAGCCCGACGACCGACGAGAAGCCGCCCGCCTCCGGGGCCCCCGGTGGCGGCGACGGAGGCGAGAAGCCCCGACCGGACGGCGCGGCCCCGGATGCCGCGCACCCGGAGGAGGCGGCTCCCGAGGGCGGGCCGGGCGACGGGAACGGGACGGGTGCGGCGGCGGTGCACGGCGGCGCGGGGGAACGTGACGACGTGGAGATACCGGAGGGGCCTGAGGGGCCGGAGGGGGCAGACGGGCCGGTGGGACCGGAGGCGGCAGGCGAGCCGGACGGCGCGGGCGACGCGCACCCGGCGCGCGAGGCGAAGGAAGATCACGACGCGGACGGCGCGGAGAAGCACGACGGGGCGGACGCCGCCGCGAGTGCCGTCGCCGCAAGCCCCGCCGCCGCGAGTGCCGCCGAAGCCGCCGGCCCGGAGGACGCGGAGGGGGAGCGGCCGCGCCCGGGCCTGACGCCACGCCAGGCCCGCAGGGTCCGCATCGTCGTCTCCGGCGTCGTGATGGCCGCCGTGGCGGTGGCGCTCTTCGTCCGCCTGGTCAGCGCGCCCTCCGTGCTGACCGTCGGCTTCTACGGGATCGCGCTGATCCTCTCCGGCACCGCCATCGGGCTCAGCCAGCGCGGCCGGACCCGGGTCGCCAGCGGAGTGCTCGTACTGGGTTTCGGCGCCGTCGCGCTGGCCGAGTGGCTGCTGGCCTCGGTCCAGTGACCCGGCCGCGTACTAGGGTGACCGTATGACCGACGACCTGCCGGAGATGCGCGCCTCCGACGCCGAGCGAGAGCGCATCGCCGAGGTGCTGCGCGACGCGCTGGCCGAGGGACGGCTCGGGCTCGAGGAGTTCCAGGAGCGGCTCGACAGCGCCTACGCGGCCCGCACACGGGGCGAGTTGGTCCCGCTCGTACGGGACCTGCCGCAGCACCCGTCCGGAGACAGTGCCGTGAGCGGGTTCGAGGGCGGAGGTTCCGAGCCCGCCCCCTCGACGGGCAGACGGCGCCGCTGGACGGAGCGGATCGGCGGTGCGGCGACGTCCCGTTGGGGCGTGGGCGTCATGGGCGGCTTCGGACGCAAGGGGCAGTGGACGGTCCCGCGCGTCTTCACCGCTCTCGGCATCATGGGCGGCGGCGAGATCGACCTGCGGGACGCCCGCTTCGAGGACCGCGAGGTGGTGATCCGCTGCTTCGCCCTGATGGGCGGCATGAGCGTGACCGTCCCGCCGGGGCTCGGGGTCGAGGTGCGCGGTATCGGCGTCATGGGCGGTTTCGACGCGTCAGGGTCGGTGGCGGGGGACCCCGACGCGCCCCGCGTGGTGATCACGGGCTTCACCGTCATGGGCGGCGTCGGCGTCGTGAAGAAGCTGCCGCGCGAGGAGAAGAAGCAGCTCCGCGACGAGCGCCGTGCACAGCGCGAACTCGAGCGCCGCGGCGAGGAGGAGAGCGGCGAGCGCGTCCGGCGGCCCGAGATCGACAAGCCGCACGGAGCCGCGGGCGGCTGGGGCCACGGCGGCTCCGGAGCCCACGGCTCGCACGGCGGGACGCACGGCGGCGACGAGGGCAAGTCCCTCTAGCAGGTCCTGACCGGCACATCTCGCCTTGCCCGCGAGGGCCGGCACGCGCATCCTTCCCCGCTTTCACGGGAGGTGCCCCGGCGTTGTCGCATCGGCCGTGCAGCCCACGACGAGGGCGATCCTCCGTCTTGGGGCTGCGCGCGCCGTCCGGCGCGAGCACCGTGTGCGGCGGACGGCGCCGTTTGCCGGACAGGCCCGAGCAGCACCGGCAAGCGCTCTGCGAGCACGGGCCCGGTTCCGCGTCCGCGTACGGGCAGGGGGCAGGCGACGCCGAATCCGCCGGCCGCCGCTGCTCTTGAGCTGCCTGCCGTCAGTCCTGACGGGTCCGACGGAGATCCAGCATGCAGAAGACCTTGTCGTAGCGGAGTTCGCCCACGGCGACGAAGCCGGGCAGGCGGCCGTACTCGGTGAAGCCCAGCGACCGGTAGAGCCCCAGGGCGGCGGCGTTGTCCCCGCGTGCGTCCAGGGTGAGGACCTCGATCCCCGCCTGCCGCGCGTCAGCGATCAGGGCAGTGGTCAGCGCCCTGCCGACGCCACTTCCGTGGGCAGAGGCGTCCACCGCGAGCTTCTCCAGATCCGCGTGCGGACGATGGGTCGGTCGCGAGTAGCGCAGCCAGTACCCCAGCCCGGCCAGCCGGCCGTCGAGATAGGCGGCGCGCAGAGCGGCGTCCCCATCCCGCACCGCGGAGACGACATGGGCGAGGAGCTCCGCCACGTCGTCCCGCGAGGGCGGCTCCACCCAGCCCAGGGCGGCACCGCCACCCACCAGATCGGCAAGGATCCGGTGAGCCGACTCCACGAACCGGGGCTCCGGTTCAGCACCGGCCGTCAGCTCGCCGGCGTCGAGGACGGCGAGCCCGGTGGTCATACGGCTGGTCATGGCCGCAGCCTAGTCAGCCCCGGATCATTCGGGGACCCCGCTCACCACCAGGCGACGGGGTCGGCGCCGAGCGCCCCCGGCGGGCGGGACCAGTCGGACGGGCCGCCGTCGTACGCGAGAGGCGGAAGGGCGTACCGCAGCCGTCCCAGCGGACTGCGCGTCTCGTTCAGCCAGGGCGACGGATCGTACGGTGCGCTGCCAGGGGAGCCGTCAGCCGGCGGTGCCGGCTCCGATGCGGGCGGCCGCGGGCCGTCCGGCTGTGAACTCAGCCCGCCGAGCAGCCACTGCGCGGTCTGCGTCAGAGCCGCCCGTACGAGCACCGAACCGGCCCGGCCGCGGCGCTGCTCCGTCAGCGACCGCAGCACCGCCGCGGCCAGCAGGTAGCCGGTGCCGTGGTCCAGCGCTTGGGCGGGCAGGACGCCGGGGGCGTCCTCGCCGCCGGGGCCGGGCCGGCGCTCCACGAACGCGATGCCGCTCGCCGTCTGCACCAGGCTGTCGAAGCCGCGCCGCCTGCGCCACGGCCCGTGCGGGCCCCAGGCGCTCAACTGCCCGACGACGATGCCGGGCCTCCTGTCCGCGAGGGACTCGGGGGCGAGTCCGAACCGGTCGAGTGCGCCCGGGCGGTACCCGGTGATCACCACATGCGCCTTCTGCAGCAGCTCCTCGAAGGCGGCCTGCCCCGCACGGGACGAGAGGTCCAGCAGCGCCGAGCGCTTCCCCATGCCGGTGTCCGCGTGGGCTTCGGGCTGCTCGGGCAGCTGCGGCGCGTCGATGCGGAGCACGTCGGCGCCGAGCAGGGCCAGCGTGCGGGTGGCGACGGGACCGGCGATGACGCGCGTGAGGTCGAGCACCCGCACCGAGTGCAGGGGCCTGTGCCCGAACGCCCCCGGCAGGGGGAGCGGCGGCGCCTGGTCCATCCGGGCCGTGTTGAGCAGCGGACGCCGGGCGGCCTCCGCACCCTGCGGATGCTCCGCCCATTCCGCTGCCGAACGGACCGCGACGGCCAGGCCCCCCGCGGCGTGGACGCGTTCCTCCACCTCCGTGGCGGCGCGCTGCGCCAGTTCGGAGGTGACCGCTTCCGCGAGTGCGCCCTCGTCCCGGCCGGTCTCGCTGACGCCGAGGGCGGAGAGCATGCGGGCACGGTGGTGCGGATAGTTGGCGTGGGTGCGCAGCCAGCCGTCAGCTGTGGGCCAGAAGCGGGAGAGGGGCGCGAAGCCGGCGGGGGCGTGGCCGTCCGTGCGCAGGTGGCGCTCGCTCGTGAAGGCCGTCGCCACGGCACCGTCGTCCACCTGTACGGACGGGACGCGGGAGGCGGCCGCGGCCCCGGAGGAGGAGTTCCCCGCGCGCAGGGCCGAGAGCTCCGCGGCGGCGAGGGAGCACGCCGCGACCGTCGCGCGGGCGAGTCCGAGAACGGGCAGCCGGGCGGGCAGCAGCCCGGGGCGCACACGGCAGGAGACCCGTTCGAGAAGGGCGGCGTCACCGCCGAGCGTGGTCCACGCATGCTCCATGCCGGGCAGTTCGGACGCGGAACGTACTGCCTCGACGGCCTCCGGACCGGGCCCGGCGGCCGTCGCGGCACGGCTGTCCGCGCCGTCCGGGTCCGCCGGGCATGCCGCGCCGCCGTCCGTCGCTGCTGGTGAAGATCGCTCCATGACGCGCATTCTGGCACTACGGGTGTCAAGTAGGGCGTTAGCGGAAGGTGAAGGTCCGCTCGTTGCGCCGCCGGCGCGACGGCGGTGGAGACGGAGCACGGCAGGCAGCCGCGGGACGCCGCTGCTGTAGCGTGACGCCCTCATGGAGATCCCTTCGCCTCCCGGGGACTGGCCGCGAACCGAGGCCGAGGCGCTCGCCGTACAGGACGAGTTGCGCCGGCGTGTGGACGAGACGGACCACAGCCCGGCCCCCGGCGCGTCCGGCACCGTCGTCGCCGGGCTCGACGTCGCCTACGACGACGCACGCGACGTCGTCGCCGCTGCGGCCGTGGCTCTCGACGCGGACTCCCTCGACGTCATCGCCGGCGCGACCGCGTTCGGCCGGGTCGCATTCCCCTACGTGCCCGGGCTGCTGGCCTTCCGCGAAGTGCCGGCCCTGATGGAGGCGCTCGTCAGGCTGCGCGAGCAGTCGGGGCGCGAGCCGGACCTGCTGGTCTGCGACGGGTACGGGCGGGCCCATCCGCGCCGGTTCGGGCTCGCCAGCCATCTGGGCGTGCTCACGGGGGTGCCGACGATGGGCGTCGCGAAGAACCCCTTCGTCTTCACCAGCGAGGAACCCGGCCCGCGACGCGGCGATGCGGCTCCCCTCATGGACGGCACGGCAGAGGTCGGCAGCGCCCTGCGCACGCGGGACGGGGTGAAGCCCGTCTACGTCTCGGCAGGGCACCGCGTGAGCCTCCGGGCCGCGCACGCCCACACGTTGAGCCTCGCCCGGCGCTACCGGCTGCCGGAGACGACGCGGCGAGCGGACGCGCTGTGCAGGGCCGCGCTGCTCGAGGTGACGTCGCGGGATGTGTAGCGGAGGTGCCGCTGGAGGCGTGGCGGGAAGAGCCGCCGGGGCCGGCCCCGTACGGCGGAAAGCAGCCTTGAGCGGGGCGGTGCCGCCCGGGAGACTCGTCCGTGTGCCGCGGAGTTCGGCGGCACACGTGCTCTCCGCGCCCTGGAGCCGCCATGCCGTCTCCCGTTCGCACTGCGGCTCGCGAGCCCAGCGGCGCACCCGGCTGCACCGCTGGGACGCTGTCGGGGAATTCGTGCCGGCCGGCTCAACGCCGCCGTACGGCCTGCCAGTTCGGCGGCCCGGGTCGCGGCACGCATGACTGAGCCCTCCTTTCTGGCCGCCGTCCGCGAGTCGTACGACACGGTCGCCGCCGACTACGTCGAACGTGTCCCGCCTCCCGCCGCGCTGGACCCGCTGTCGCGCGCGATGCTGGCGGGGTTCGCCGAACTCGTGCGGACGGCCGGTCCCAGGCCGGTCGCGGACGTCGGATGCGGCCCCGGCCGTGTGACGGCGCACCTGGACGGGCTGGGGGTCTCCGCCTTCGGTGTCGATCTGTCCCCGCAGATGATCGGACTGGCCCGGCACGCCTATCCGCATCTGCGGTTCACCACGGGTTCGATGACCGCGCTGGACGACGAACGGCGAACTCGGCGGCATCCTGGCCTGGTACTCCACCCATCACACGCCGCCGCAGTGGCTGCCGGCGGTGTTCGCCGAGTTCCACCGCACGCTCGCACCCGGCGGACACCTGCTCTGGGGGGACTACGTCGGCGACGAACGTCTGCAGCCGACCCGGGGCTACGGACGCCCGGTGACCTACGAGTCTTACCTCCTGCCCCTGGACCGCGTTGCCCGTCTGCTGGAGCAGGCCGGACTCGCCGTCACCGCGAGGCTGGAGCAGCAGCCCGGCGGGCGGGTGAACAGACCGCACGCATGCCTGCTGGCCCGCAAGCCCGAACAGCCCTGACGGGGCTCGTGTTCGGGGCGCGGCCGCCGGTGCCAGGCCGCCGAGGGGCACGCCGGGGCGGCCGGGTTGCGAGGAGTGGCAGACGCTCTGATCGCGCGGGAGACCGGCTGACCTGCAACGGGCGGGCGGCAGCGGCGACTTGGGGTGTCGCGTGGCAGCGGCGAGGGAGTCCGAGGGGGCCAGGTGCCCATAGCGAGTCAGCCGTCGCCGGACGGGGAAGCCGTCTGCACCTTCCAGCCGCTGCCCGTGAAGTCCGCTCGCGCGCCGCCGTCCATGCCGTCGTCCGTGATCAGCAGGCCGAAGACGTCAGGGCCGCCGACATGCGCGAAGCAGCGTCTGCCCAGCTTCGAGGAGTCGGTGACCGCGACGGCTTCCGCCGACCGCTGCGCCATCAGCCGGTTCGTCGTCGCCTCCGCCTCGTCGTGGACGGTGGCCCCCCACCGGGGGTCGATGCCGTTCACGCCGATGAAGGCCACGTCCAGCGTCAGCTGCTTCAGCACGAGTTCGCCGAGCGTCCCGGACAGCTCGAAGGACCGGGAATGTGCGACCCCGCCCGTGACCACGATCTTGATCTGCGGGCGGACGGCCAACTCGTAGGCGATGTTGAGGGAGTTGGTGACGATCGTCAGATGAGGATGGGGACCCGGGTCCGCGAACTCGGGGCGGGTCGCCAGCACGCGGGCGATCTCCGTGGTCGTCGTACCGCCGCTGAGGCCCACGACGTCCCCGCGCGACACCTTGCGAGCCGCCGCCTCCGCCACAGCGTGCTTCTGCGCCGCGTGGTGACCGCCCTTGTAGCGGATCGGAAGGTCGTAGGCCACCGAGCTGAGGACCGCTCCGCCGCGGGTGCGCTTGAGCAGCTGCTGTTCCGCGAGAGCGTCCATGTCGCGCCGCATCGTCGCGACCGACACCTCAAGGGCGGTCGCCGCCTCGTCGACGTCGAGCCGGCCGCGCTCGCCCAGCAGCTCCAGCAGGGCGTTCATCCGCTCGGGACGCTTCACCGGGCCGGCACCCCGAGCTCGCCCAGCAGCCGTTCCGCCTCCCTCGAGACGGCTTCCCGCGCGGGGGCCGCGTACTTCCGGGAGTCGACCAGCTCCGGCTGCTCCCTGAGTACGCGGCGCACCTCACCGGTGAAGACGGACACGAGATGCGTCGAGATGTTGATCTTCGTCATGCCCGCGGCGACCGCCGCGCGGAGCTCCTCGTCGGGCACCCCCGAGGAGCCGTGCAGCACGAGGGGGACGGGCAGCAGCCCCCGCAGCGCACGGATCAGCTCCTTGTCCAGCACGGCCGTCCGCTCGCGCATCGCGTGCGAGGAGCCGACCGCGACGGCGAGCGCGTCAACTTCCGTCGCACCGACGAAGGCGAGCGCCTCCTCCGGGTCCGTACGGGCTCCGGGCGCGTGCACTCCGTCCTTGCCGCCCACCTCTCCCAGTTCCGCCTCCACGTAGACCTGCCGGTCGTGGCACCAGGCCGTGAGTTCGGCGGTGGCCGCCACGTTCTCCTCGTACGGCAGCGCCGAGGCGTCGACCATCACGGAACGCACGCCCGCCTCCACCCCCTCCCGTACGAGAGCGGCGTCGGTGACGTGGTCCAGGTGGACGGAGATGCCGGTCCGGGACTCCTCGGCGAGCGCCTGCGTGGCACGCAGCACCGGCAGCAGACTGCCGTGGTACCGCACGCAGTTCTCGCTGATCTGGAGGATGAGCGGCACGCCGGCGCGCTCGGACGCCGCGACGAGGGCCTCCGCGGTCTCCAGGTGGAGGACGTTGAAGGCCGGCGCGCCGGCTCCCGACGCTCGGGCCGCGTCGACGATCGACGCCGTGCTGACGAGGGGCATGTTCCGGCTTCCTTGGACGGGGGCTGGGACGGGTGCTGTGGAGGAGCGCTGTGGAGGAGGGCTGCCGGGGATCGGTGCGGGCAGGCCGGGCGCCTCGGAGGGCGGCTCCGGCGCCGGTCAGGAAGCGTCGTCGAGCATCACCGAACGGGTGAGGCTGCGCGGGGCGTCGGGGTCGAGCCCGCGGGCGCGGGCGCGTTCCAGCGCCACCCGCTGTACCAGCACCAGCTCGGCCAGCGGATCGCGCTGCCCGTGGTGCACGAACTGGGCGCCGGTACGCGCCACTTCACCCTCCAGCCCGTCCGGCGAGGGGCCGAGAACCCACGTCACACGGCCCGGGGCGGCGACGGCTATGGGCCCGTGCCTGTACTCCATCGCCGGATAGGACTCCGTCCAGGACTGCGACGCCTCGCGCATCTTCAACGCGGCTTCGTGGGCCAGTCCGACCGTCCAGCCCGTGCCCAGGAAAGTGAACTGCTCGGCGTCCACCCACTCCTGACGCACCGGGACCGTGAGCGCCTCCTCGGCCGCCCGGAACGCAGCCGAGAGATCCTCACCGAGGTGTGCGCGCATCAGGGCGAGCGCGCTCGTGGCGAACCGGGTCTGCACCACGGAGAGTTCGTCGGCGAAGGGCAGCCGCACCGTCTCGTCCGAGACCTCCTCGGCCGGGGTGCCGGGGGCGCCGAGCACCGTGACCGTGGGGATGCGGCCTCTGACGGCCCGGAGCAGCCGCAGCACCTCGGTGGTGGTGCCGGAGCGGGTGACGGCCACCACCGCGTCGTACTCACGGCCGGCTCCCAGCAGCGCCTCCGACGCGGCGAAGGCGTCCGTCAGGCCGAGCCCCGCCTTCTCGCGCAGAGCGGCGTACGACTGGGCCATGAACCACGAGGTGCCGCACCCCACGACGGCGACCCGCCGGCCCGCCGCGGGCAGCGGGACTCCGGACGCCGCCAGCTCCGCGGCGCTGCGCCAGGTATCCGGCTGGCTCGTCAACTCCCGCTCCATATGCGTGGATCCGCTCATGACCCCACCCCTTTCTCGTACGTCTTCACCGCAGGTCCGCCGCCCGCGGCGACGCCTCTCCACGCTCCTCGGCGGGCCTGGGCCGCGCCGGAGAGGGGTTGCGCGAAACTGCGCTTTCCCTGCCTGTTCCGCTCAGTATCGCGCAGCATGCCTGGACGTGTCATCCCTCGGAAGAGTGGTCCGCCGAGGGGGCGGGGCGGCTGCTCCCCGCAGCGCGGTGGTGTGTGGTGCATGCCACTGTCCCGGCGCCTCGCCGCCCCACTTCCGGGGTTGTGGAAAGGGGGGCGCCTTCTTAGCATCGTTGGTGTTACATCAGTTGTGTCACATAGGAGCTTCGATGACGGCAGCGGCGGGGAGCGGGGGCGGACCGCTCCGCGGAGTGCGCGTCGTCGAGCTGGCGGGGATCGGCCCCGGCCCCTTCGCCGCGATGGTGCTCGGCGACCTCGGAGCCGACGTCGTACGCGTGGAGAGGCCAGGTGGGGCCGCGCTGGGCATCGACCCCCGGAGCGATGTCACCAACCGCAACAAGCGCAGCGTCACCCTCGACCTGAAGACCGAGGAGGGCGTCGCCGCGACGCTCGACCTCGTCGCGCGCGCCGACGTCCTCATCGAGGGCAACCGCCCGGGCGTCGCCGAACGTCTCGGCGTCGGCCCCGAGGAGTGCCTCGCCCGCAACCCCCGGCTCGTCTACGGGCGGATGACCGGCTGGGGCCAGGACGGACCGCTGGCCCAGCGCGCCGGGCACGACATCGGCTACATCGCGCTCACCGGCGTCCTCGGCATGACCGGGCCGGCCGCGGGCCCCCCTTACCCGGCTGCGAACCTGCTCGGCGACTACGCCGGAGGCTCGCTCTACCTCGTCATCGGCGTGCTCGCCGCGCTCCAGCACGCACGCGCGGAGGGCGGCGAGGGCCAGGTCGTGGACGCCGCGATCGTGGACGGCACGAGCCATCTGTCCGCCATGATCCACGGCATGATGGCGGCCGGCGCCTGGCAGGACCGCCGCGGGGCGAACCTGCTGGACGGCGGGGCCCCGTTCTACGGCACGTACGAGACCTCCGACGGGGGGTTCATGGCCGTCGGCGCTCTGGAACCGCAGTTCTACCGCGAGTTCGTGCGGCTGCTCGGCGCCGGGGACGACCTGCCGGACCGCGCGGACCCCGGCGCCTGGGAGGAGCTGCGTACGGCCGTGGCAGCCCGCTTCCGGGAGCGTACGAGGGACGAGTGGGCCGCCGTCTTCGAGGACTCCGACGCGTGCGTCGCACCCGTGCTCTCTCTCCGCGAGGCTTCCCGCCATCCGCACCTCGCCGCCCGCGGCACCTTCGTGGAGCACGGCGGGATCACCCAGCCCGCTCCCGCACCCCGCTTCTCGGCGACGCCCACGGCCGTCGGCCGCCCGCCCGCCGTGCCCGGCGCCGACACCGCCGACGTGGCGCGCGACTGGGGCGTGACCGGTCTCGTTCCGGAAGACTCACGATCTGAAGTCTCACGGTCCTCGGCCTCCCCGCCGCAGTCCGCCCCGCCCCCGCACGCGAACGCCCGCAGCACCAACGCCCGCAGCACGAACGACCGCAGTACCGCCGACCGCACAGGCACCGCCGACCGGACCCCTGACGACACCGACCCCGCCGAGGACGCCGACGCATGAAGATCGCCACTCCGCTCCAGTACGCCGAGAACCCCCGCACAGCCGCCGAGGAGATCGTGAAGCTGGAGGCCGCGGGTCTCGACGCGGTCTGGGTCGCGGAGGCGTACGGGTTCGACTCGCCCACCGTCATGGGATACCTCGCGGCCCGTACCGAACGTATGCAGATCGGCGCGGGCATCATCAACGTCTACTCCCGCACCCCGGCGCTGATCGCCCAGACCGGTGCGGGCCTCGACGTCCTGTCCGAGGGGCGCGCCATCCTGGGGCTCGGCGCCTCGGGCCCGCAGGTCGTCGAGGGCTGGCACGGTAAGCGGTACGACAAGCCGCTGGGCCGCACCCGCGAGACCGTCGAGCTGTGCCGGCGCATCTGGCGGCGCGAGATCATCGACCACCACGGCATCACCGACATGCCGCTGCCCGCCGAGAAGGGCGGGAAGCTCGGGAAGCCGCTGAAGTTCCTCAACCGTCCCGAGCGGGCGGAGATCCCGCTCTACGTGGCGGCCCTGGGGCCGGCGAACGTCAAGATGACCGCCGAGATCGCGGACGGCTGGCTGCCGCACCTGTTCGTGCCGGAGAAGGCGCAGCAGGTGTGGGGCACGGCGCTCGCGGAGGGCGCCGCGCTCCGCGACCCGGAGCGCGGACCGCTGGAGATCTCGGCCGGGACGCTGCTGGCGGTGGGCGAGGACGCCGCGAAGGTACGCGAGTCCGTGCGTCCCCTGATCGCCCTCTACATCGGCGGAATGGGGGCCAAGGGCCGCAACTTCTACAACGACGTCGCGCGGGCGTACGGTTACGAGGAGGCCGCCGAGAAGGTCCAGGACCTTTATCTCGCGGGGAGGAAGAAGGAAGCGGAAGCGGCTGTTCCGGCCGAGTTCTGCGAACTGGTCTCCCTCTGCGGCCCCGAGGGCTACGTCCGCGAGCGCATCGAGGCGTTCCGCGAGGCCGGGGTCACGATGCTCAACGTCGTCCCCGTCGGTCCCGATCCGGCCGGGCTGATCGAGAAGGTCAAGAACTGGCTGTGAGCCGCGGGCCGCAGACCGCGGCCGCGAAGCGCACACCGCGAAGCAGACGAGACGCCCAGGCCCGAAGGGGAGCACCGATGAAGCGCCAGATCTTCGACGAGGACCACGAAGCCTTCCGGGAGACCGTGCGGACCTTCCTGGCGAAGGAGGTCGAGCCGTACTACGAGCAGTGGGAGAAGGACGGGATCGTCTCCCGCGAGGCGTGGCTCGCGGCCGGCCGCCAGGGTCTGCTGGGGCTCGCGGTCCCCGAGGAGTACGGCGGGGGAGGCGCGGAGGACTTCCGCTACTCGGCCGTGCTCGCCGAGGAGTTCACCCGCAAAGGGGTGGCGGGCCTCGCCGTGGGGCTGCACAACGACATCATCGGGCCTTACCTGACCTCCCTCGCCACCGACGAGCAGAAGCGGCGCTGGCTCCCCGGCTTCTGCTCGGGCGAGATCGTCACCGCCATCGCGATGACCGAACCGGGCGCAGGCTCCGACCTTCAGGGCATCGCGACCACGGCGGCCGACAAGGGCGACCACTGGCTGCTGAACGGCTCCAAGACGTTCATCTCCAACGGCATCCTCGCCGACCTGGTGATCGTGGTGGCCCGGACGAAGCCCGAAGGCGGCGCGAAGGGTCTGAGCCTGCTCGTCGTCGAGAGGGGCATGGAGGGCTTCGAGCGCGGCCGCAACCTGGACAAGATCGGCCAGAAGTCGCAGGACACCGCCGAGCTGTTCTTCAACGACGTCCGGGTGCCGAAGGAGAACCTGCTCGGCCGGCTCGACGGCGCCTTCATCCACCTGATGGAGAACCTCGCCCAGGAACGGCTGACGATCGCCGTGGGCGCCATCGCCGGCGCGGAGGAGGTCCTGGCGCAGACCACCGCGTACGTGAAGGAACGCAAGGCGTTCAACAGGCCGCTCGCGAAGCTGCAGCACATCCGTTTCGAGATCGCCGAGATGGCCACGGAGTGCGCGGTGACGCGCGCCTTCCTCGACCGCTGCATCGAGGACCACGGCAAGGGCGAACTGGACGCCGCGCACGCCTCGATGGCCAAGTGGTGGGCGACGGAGCTCCAGAAGCGCGTAACCGACCGCTGCCTCCAACTGCACGGCGGCTACGGCTACATGAACGAGTTCCCCGTCGCCCGGGCCTTCACCGACGGGCGTATCCAGACCATCTACGGCGGCACGACCGAGATCATGAAGGAGATCGTCGGCCGTTCCCTGCTCGACTGACCGACCCGCCCCGAAAGGCTGCTGATCTTGAGCACCGAAGCGTACATCTACGACGCCATCCGCACCCCGCGCGGCCGCGGGAAGGCCAACGGCGCGCTGCACGGCACCAAGCCGATCGACCTGGTCGTCGGGCTCATCCACGAGCTGCGCCGCCGCCACCCCGACCTCGACCCCAACGCGATCGACGACGTCGTGCTCGGCGTCGTCAGCCCCCTGGGCGACCAGGGCTCCGACATCGCCAAGACGGCGGCGATCGCCGCCGGACTGCCCGACACGGTCGCCGGCGTACAGGAGAACCGCTTCTGTGCCTCGGGCCTGGAGGCGGTCAACCTCGCCGCGGCGAAGGTCCGTTCGGGCTGGGAGGACCTCGTCCTGGCGGGCGGTGTCGAGTCGATGTCCCGGGTGCCGATGGGCTCCGACGGCGGCGCCTGGGCCATGGACCCCATGACCAGCTTCGAGACGGGCTTCGTGCCGCAGGGCATCGGCGCCGACCTCATCGCGACCATCGAGGGCTACTCCCGGCGCGACGTCGACGAGTACGCGGCACGTTCGCAGGAGCTGGCCGCACAGGCGTGGAAGGACGGCCGCTTCGACAACTCCGTCATCCCGGTCACCGACCGCAACGGCCTGACCGTCCTCGACCGCGACGAGCACATGCGGCCGGGCACCACCGCCGACTCCCTCGCGGGGCTGAAGCCCTCGTTCGCCGACATCGGCGAGCTGGGCGGCTTCGACGCGGTGGCGCTGCAGAAGTACCACTGGGTCGAGGAGATCGACCACGTCCACCACGCGGGCAACTCCTCCGGCATCGTCGACGGCAGCGCCCTGACCGTCATCGGCAGCGCCGAGATCGGCGAGCGCCATGGCCTGCGGCCCCGCGCCCGCATCCTCTCCGCCGCCGTGTCCGGAGCCGACCCGACGATCATGCTCACGGGGCCGGCGCCCGCCTCCCGCAAGGCGCTCGCGAAGGCGGGCCTCACGGCCGCCGACATGGACCTGGTGGAGATGAACGAGGCGTTCGCCGCCGTCGTGCTGCGCTTCGCCAAGGACATGGAACTGCCGCTGGAGAAGGTCAACGTCAACGGCGGAGCGATCGCCATGGGCCACCCGCTGGGCGCCACTGGCGCGATGCTGCTGGGGACCCTCCTCGACGAACTGGAGCGCCGCGACCAGCGCTACGGCCTGGCGACGCTGTGCGTCGGCGGGGGCATGGGCAGCGCCACCGTCATCGAACGGATCTGAACCGCAGCCCCGCCACCGTCCCGACACGGCCCGCCCTCACGTACGGAGAAGCACTCACCATGTCTGAGCCCACGACGTCCACGACCATCCGCTGGCAGCAGGACGAGACCGGCGTCGTCACCCTGGTACTGGACGATCCCGACCAGTCCGCCAACACCATGAACGCGGCGTTCACGGCGTCGCTGACCACCGTCGCCGACCGCCTGGAGAGCGAGAACGCCGCGGGCAACGTCCGCGGAGTCGTCTTCACCTCCGCGAAGAAGACCTTCTTCGCCGGCGGCGACCTCAACGACCTCATCCGGGCCCGCCCCGAGGACGCCGAGCGCGTCTTCGAGGCGGGCATGCGGATCAAGCGGGACCTGCGCCGCATCGAGACCCTGGGCAAGCCCGTCGTGGCGGCGATCAACGGGGCCGCGCTCGGCGGGGGCTTCGAGATCGCCCTGGCCTGCCACCACCGCGTCGCCCTCGACGCCAAGGGATCCAAGATCGGCTGCCCCGAGTCCACGCTCGGGCTGCTGCCGGCCGGCGGCGGCGTCACCCGTGCGGTCCGGCTGCTGGGCGTCACCGACGCCCTGCTGAACGTGCTGCTCCAGGGGCAGCAGTACTTCCCCGCCAAGGCGAAGGAGAAGGGCCTGGTCCACGAGGTCGTGGACAGCGAGGAGGCCATGCTGGCCGCCGCGCGCGCCTTCATCGACGCGAACCCGGAGTCGCACCAGCCGTGGGACGTCCCGGGGTACAAGATCCCCGGCGGCACGCCGTCCCACCCGAAGTTCGCCGCCAACCTGCCCGCCTTCCCGGCGAACCTGAAGAAGCAGACCAGCGGCGCCCCCTATCCCGCGCAGCGCAACATCCTTGCCGCGGCGGTCGAGGGCTCGCAGGTCGGCTTCGAGGAAGCGCAGGTCATCGAGGCCCGGTACTTCGTCGAACTGGTCACCGGCCAGATCTCGAAGAACATGATCCAGGCCTTCTTCTTCGACATGCAGGCCGTGAACGCCGGCCGCAGCCGTCCCAAGGGCGTGGAGCAGCGCAGGGTGCGCAAGGTCGCCGTGCTCGGTGCCGGCATGATGGGCGCGGGCATCGCCTACTCCTGCGCGAAGGCCGGCATCGAGGTCGTCCTGAAGGACGTCTCCCTGGAGGCGGCGGAGAAGGGCAAGGCCTACTCCGCGGGCCTGCTGGAGAAGGCGCTCAAGCGCGGCCGTACGACGGAGGCCAAGCGCGACGAGCTGCTGGCCCGCATCACCCCGGCCGCTGATCCGCAGGACGTGGCGGGCTGCGACGCCGTCATCGAGGCCGTCTTCGAGGACCCGGCGCTCAAGCACAAGGTCTTCCAGGAGATCCAGGACGTCGTCGAGCCCGAGGCCCTGCTGTGCTCCAACACCTCCACCCTGCCCATCACTTCGCTCGCCGAAGGCGTCGAGAGGCAGGCCGACTTCGTCGGGCTGCACTTCTTCTCGCCCGTGGACAAGATGCCGCTGGTGGAGATCATCAAGGGCCGGAAGACGGGGGAGGAGGCGCTGGCACGCGCCTTCGACCTGGTGCAGCAGATCAAGAAGACCCCGATCGTGGTCAACGACTCCCGCGGCTTCTTCACCTCCCGCGTCATCGGCCACTTCATCAACGAGGGTGTCGCCCTCGTCGGCGAGGGCGTGGAGCCCGCCACCGTCGAGCAGGCCGCCGCCCAGGCGGGCTACCCGGCGAAGGTGCTCTCGCTCATGGACGAGCTGACCCTCACCCTGCCGCGCAAGATCCGCGAGGAGACCAGGCGCGGGCTGGAGGCGGAGGGCGTGGAGTGGCAGCCCCATCCCGCGGACGAGGTCATCGACAGGATGGTCGACGAGTTCGGGCGCACCGGCCGCAGCGGCGGAGCGGGCTTCTACGACTACGACGAGAACGGCAGGCGCGGCAAGCTCTGGCCCGGTCTGCGGGAGCACTTCGGCAAGGGCGCCGACCCGGGCGTCCCGCTGAAGGACATGCAGGAGCGGATGCTCTTCGCCGAAGCCCTGGACACCGTCCGGCTGTTCGAGGAGGGCGTTCTCACCTCGGTGGCGGACGCCAACATCGGCTCCATCATGGGCATCGGGTTCCCGCCGTGGACGGGCGGCGTGATCCAGTACATCAACGGCTACGAGGGCGGGCCGGCCGGTTTCGTCGCGCGGGCCCGCGAGCTGCGGGAGCGCTACGGCGACCGCTTCGCCGTGCCGGCGCTGCTGGCGGAGAAGGCGGAGCAGGGCGAGGTCTTCAAGGACTGACGCCGTCGCCGTCGGACTGCGGGGGGACTCCCTTCGGGAAGGCCTCCCGCAGTTCCTCTTTCAGCGACCGCTGGAACGCCGTCATCAGCGCCTGCACCACCATCGGCTGCATGTGCGCCGACAGCGACTTCATCCGTTCCACCCGCTCCGGGTCGCTCTCCCGCCCCCGGTAGGGCTCCCACACCTCGTCCTTGAAGAGGCGGCTCAACTCCCGCGCCGCCGCCCGGGCGTGCTCCAGCATCGCCTCCCTGGCCGCGACGATGGTGCTCTGCGAGAGCGGCATGTCCAGCAGCCGCACCCCCAGGTGGAGAAGCGCCGGGTCGACGCGGAAGACGGCGTCGTCGTCCGTGCTCTCCAGGACGCTCATCGCCTCGAGCCGCTCCAGGTCGTCGTCCGTCAGCTCGCGGCCGACCCGCTGCTCCAGGTCACCGCGGGTGGCCTCGTCGACGGTGTCGGGCATCCAGGAGGCCACCATGGCGCGGTGGATGGCCAGGTCGTGCGGGTCCATGTCGTCGGGCAGCCGTTGGAGGTAGCGCTCGATCGCCGACAGGGTCATGCCCTGGTTCTGCAGCTCCTCGATCAGCGCGAGCCGCGAGAGGTGGTCCGGGCCGTAGCGGCCGACCCGGCGCGGCCCGATCGTGGGCGGCGGCAGCAGCCCGCGGGTGCTGTAGAAGCGGATGGTGCGGACGGTGACTCCGGCCCGTGCCGCGAGCTGGTCGACGGTCAGGCTGTCCGCGTCGCCCTGGCCGGCTCGCTGCTGCTGCTCCATCCGCCGCTCTCCCTGCCGCCGTGCCCTGCAACCTGTCTTGGACAGTATTGCTGTCGCACTGGTTGTGTACCGCATCGGCCCCCGCCGGACCCGTCCCGTACCGCCGGGTCCGGCGGAGGCGGCCGGGGTCAGGCGGCGGGCCCCATGTGCTCCCGCGCCCATGTCTCGAAACCGGTCAGAGGGATGCCCAGGTCCCTCGCGTACTCCGGCCGGGCCGGCTGGTCCGCCACGTTCATCCACTCGTGCGAGGCGCCCATCCCCGGCATCCCCGCGGCGAGGGCCTCCGCCTCGGTCATGTCCGGAGCGGACAGGTGCGTGCCGAGGGCGCGGGAGAGGACTTCGGCGATCTCCGTCATCGTCAGAAGGTCGCTCGCCAGCTCCAGTTCGACTCCGTGGAACCGTTCCGGGGCGGCGACGGCCGCGGCGGCCGCGGCACCGATGTCGCGCACCGCGACCAGGGGCAGCCGGGTACCGGGGCGGAGGACGCTCACGAGGCCGCCCTCGACGCCGCGGGGAAACAGGAAGGCCTTGGACGGCAGGAAGTTCTCCATGAAGAAGCCCGGCTTGAGCAGCGTCCAGTGCCGGAAGCCGGCCTCGCGGACCCGGTCCTGAACGGCGCTCTTGGCGCCCATGGTGGCCTCCATCGACGACCAGCGGCCTTCGGCCCAGCCGGGAGCCCCGGTGTGCCGGCCGGCTCCGGTGACCGACGTGTGCACGAACTGCGGCACCCCGGCGGCCTTGGCGCCCTCGACGAGGTTGACGCCCTGGGCCACCTCCCCGTCGTAGTCGAAACCGTCCGCGGTCATGGCGGGCATCTGCACGGAGAAGACGGCGCGGGTCCCCTCGGCGGCCCGCACCACTGATGCGCGGTCGTGGAGGTCGCCGGCGACCAGCCGGGCGCCGAGCGCCTCGACGGCCCCGGCCCGTTCGCTGTCCGGGTCGCGCACCAGGGCGCGGACGGGAACGCCCGCCGCCAGGAGGGCGCGGGCGGTGGCGCCGCCCTGGTTGCCGGTGGTGCCTGTGACCAGTACGGGTGCGGAGTCCGCGGACATGTCTCTCCCTCGATCGAGGTGCTCCCTAAGTAAAACGGCGGGGCCCGCCGTTTCTGTTCCGATACGATACGGCGGGCCCCGCCATTTAGTACATCCGGAGGTGACGTCCATGCCGGACCACCGTCGTGCGGACGCCCGGCGCAACTACGCGCGCATCCTGGCCGTGGCCGAGGAGGAGGTCGCCGCGCACGGCGCCGCCGCGTCCCTGGAGCAGATCGCCCGCGTCGCCGGGGTCGGCTCCGCGACCGTGCGCAGGCACTTCCCGACCCGCCGCGCGCTGCTCGAAGCCGTCTCGCAGAAGCGGGTCGAGGCCCTGTGCGTCCGCGCCGCCGAGCTGGCGGACGGGAGTGACAGCCGGCGGGCGCTGCTCGACTGGCTGGGCGACGTCGTCTCCTACGCCGCCTCCGCCCGGGGGCTGGCCGCCGCGCTCGCCTACGACGGCGACGGAGCCGGATCGGCGCACGAGAACGCCTGTTCCACGGCACTGGCGGAGGCGGCGGAGCCGCTGCTGCGACGGGCCGCGCGGGACGGCGCGGTGGCGGCGGACGTCACGGCCACGGACCTGATCACGCTGATCGTGGGCATCGTCCTGGCGACGGAGCACTGCCCGGACCCCGCCGCCCGGGCGGCCCGGCTGTTCGGGCTGGCCGTCTCCGGACTGAGCCAGCACCGCTGAACGGACGCACGCGGGCGGTGCGGGGGAGCGGTCCGCTCCTGCACCGTGGGCTCACCGAGAAGCGGCCCCTGGCCGCGTCCGGCACCGGCTCACCGTGCAGGACGCGGCCAGGGGCCGACTTTCGGGCAGCGCGCCCGCGTTCAGGCGTGCGGGCCGAGCCGCACCGGCAGCTCGTACAGCTCGTTCTGCGTGACGGCGGGCTTGTTGCGCAACTCGTGCGCGGGCACGGCCAGGGACATCTCCGGGAAACGCCCGAAGAGCGCGGGCAGCGCGATCCCGGCCTCCAGCCGGGACAGCGGAGCACCGGGGCAGACGTGCGGCCCGTGGCCGAAGGAGAGGTGGCGGTTGGGGGAGCGCGTCACGTCGAACTCGTCCGCCGCCGGGCCGTGCTGGAGCGTGTCGCGGCCGATGGCACCGTAGGCGACGATGAGCGCCTCACCCTCGCCGATGACGCGGTCGCCCACCGGAACGTCCTCGGTCGCGAAGCGGATGAGGACATGCGTGGTCGGCGCGTTCCAGCGCAGCGTCTCCTCGATCGCGGACTCCCAACTCGCCTCACCGGCACGGACCTTCGCGAACTGCCCGGGATGGGTGAGCAGGGCGACGACGGCATTGACGATGAGGCTGATGGTCGTCTCGTGGCCTGCCGCGATCATCAGCTGCAGCGTGGCGTTGACCTCTTCGTCGCTGAGGCGGTCGCCTCCGTCGCCGGCCTGCAGGAGCGCGCTGGTGAGGTCGTCGCCGGGGGAGCGCTTCTTCTCCTCAACGACACCGGCGAAGAGCTCGTTGAGCTCACCGATGATGGCGAGCACCTTCTCCGGCGGCGTCACGCTGGAGAAGAAGCCGTCGTACAGGTCGCGCAGCCGCGGATGCCGGGCCGGGTCGATGCCCATCAGCTCGCTGACGACGTTCATGGGCAGCCGGTACGCGAAGTGGGCCTTGAGGTCCACCTGCCCGCCGGAGTCCGCCGCCCCTTCCAGTTCGTCCAGCAGCTCCGCTGTGATGGCCTCGATGCGCGGACGCATCGCCTCCACACGCCGCGGGGTGAGCGCCTGCGCGGCGAGGGTGCGCAGCCTGCGGTGCTCGGCGCCGTCGAAGGTGAGCATGCTGGGGCCGGGATCGGCGAGTCCGATCATCGACCAGCTCTCCGGGATCTCCCCGCGCCGCCAGGCGCCCCACCGGGAGATGTCCTTGACCAGACGCGAGTCGGTGAGCAGCTTCCGTGCCTCGGCGTGGCGGGTCACCGCCCACACCTGGACACCGCCGGGCAGCTCCACCTCGGCGAGCGGACCGGCGGCGCGCAGCCGCGCGCCCTCTCCGGACAGGTCCCGCACCAGCGGGTCGAGCACGATCGGCCCGCCCGCGGTCTCCGGCACGGCTCCGCCGGCCGTGCCGCCGGAGACGTCCCCGGGCTCCCCGGCTCCGGTGCCGCCTCCCGCCACAGGGCACGAGGTCATCGGCCGCCCCCCAGGGCCGAGGTGGGTGTGAACGTGACCGGAAGGGACTCCAGTCCCCGCAGGAACGGAGACGGCCGCCACCGCAGCTCCTCCGGGGGCACCGCGAGGTCGACGTCGGGGAGTCTGTCCAGCAGCACCTCGATGCCCGTACGCGCGATGCCCTCGGCGATCTCCTGCGCCGGGTAGGGGCACCGGTGCGCGCCGTGGCCGAAGGAGAGGAAGGCGCTGTTGCCGCCGGTGAAGGCCGTCCGGTCCGGGCGGATCTGCGGGTCGGCGTTGGCGCCGGCGAAGCTGAGGATGAGCAGGTCGCCGCACCTGATGCGCTTGCCCGCCAGGTGCGTGTCCCGCGTCGTCCACCGGCCGGCGATGTTCTGCGACGGAGTCTCCTCCCACAGCACCTCGTTCATCGCCTCGGCGACGCTGTTGCGCCCCCCGCTCAGTGACGCGGAGAACCGCTCGTCGGTCAGCATCAGCCGCATCGAGTTGCCGATCCAGTCGGCCGTGGGCTCATGGCCGGCGACGATGTTGACCATCATGTCCTCGAGGATCTCCTCGGAGGAGAACTCGCCCGCGTTGAAGTGCGTCTGCATGCGCGTGGAGACGTCGGCCGCGGGCGAGATCGCACGGGAGCGCAGCAGCGCGCCCATGGAGCTCTGCAGATGCTGCCGTCCCTGGAGGGCATCGGCCGCCCCGTTCACCACCGCGTTGACGCTGGGGACGAGAGAAGCGCCCTCCTCGTCGGTGAACCCGTAGAGCTTGGCGAGGACGAGGGCGGGGAGCTTCTTGGCGTACTGGGAGATCAGATCCGCCTCGGCCAGCCTGCAGAACGAGTCGATCAGCGCGTCCGCGTTCTGCTCGGCGTAGCCGCGCAGTTCGAACGGGTCGACCTCGCCGAGCGCGTCGTTGATCAACGCCGAGCGGCGGGCGTGCCGTTCGCCCTCCTCGTAGAGGATCGAGGGCTGACGGCCCACCATCGGCATCAGCGGCCAGTCGGGCGGGATGCGGTCCCACATGTTCCACACCGACGAGTCGCGGGTGAACAGGGCCGGGTTCTCCGTGATGTGGTGCAGCTCCCTGTACCCCAGGACGAGCCAGGCCGGTACGTCGCCCGGCAGCGTGACCGGTGCGACGGCGCCGTGCTGGCGGCGCATGTCGCGGTAGAGCTCGTCGCGGTCGTCGTTGATGAAGCGGGGACCGAACATGGCGACGGTGCCGTGGTCGGCCGGGCAGCCGGCGGCGGGGTCCGGGCTTCCGGCGGGGGCGCCGGCGGCGGACTGCGACGGGGGAGTTGTCATGGTGCGTTCTCCCGGGCGGAGGAGGAAAGCCGGTAGAGGTGGTTCACGAGAGTGATCAGCACCTCCTTGCTGGATTCGCGCGAACGGGCGTCGCATTCGATGAGCGGCACGTCCTCGGACAGGTCGAGGGCCTCGCGTACCTCCTCGGCCGAGTAGTGGGGCCCGCCGAAGTCGTTGCGGGCCACGATGAAGGGCATGCCGTGCTGTTCGAGACGGTCGATGGCGTACCAGGAGTCGACGAGTCTGCGGGTGTCCACGAGCACGACGGCGCCGAGGGTCCCCGTGAAGAGGCGGTCCCACAGGAACCAGAACCGCTCTTGGCCGGGCGCCCCGAACAGGTAGAGCACCGTGGTGTCGTTGAGGCTGATCCGCCCGAAGTCGAAGGCGATGGTGGTGGTCGTCTTGCTCTCGACGTCCGTGGTGTCGTCGACGCCCTCCCCCGCACGCGTCATCGTCTCCTCGGTGTTGAGCGGGCGGATGTCGCTGACGGAACGCACCATCGTGGTCTTGCCGACACCGAACCCGCCGACGATCACGATCTTCAGCCCGTTGGCCGCTGTGCTGCGCAGCGGCGGGCGGGTTCCGGTGAGGTCAGAGGTTGCGGAGTCCAACGAGCACCTGCTTCAGGATTTCGGGATCGGGAAGTCGATCCGCGGCGGTGGCTGTCGTGCGCGGATGTCGTGCGGTGATCCGGCCTGCGGCATGCAGATCGCCCAGCAGGATCCGCACGATGCTCACGGGCAGGTTGAGATCGGAGGCGATCTCCACGACTGCCGTGGGGGAGTTGCAGATCCGCAGGATGGAGGCGTGCTCCGACTGCATTCCGGGGGTGGGCTGACTCTCGCTGACGACGAGCGTCACGAGGTCGAACGCGTCCGAGTTGGACCGGCTGCGCCCACCCGTCACGGTGTACAGCCGGTCCGGGTCCTCGTCCCGGCCCGGCCGTTTCATGCCGGGTCTCTGCTCTCGTCCTGCTGCCGCGGAGGCGTGGTGAGGTACTCGCTGAGCTGTTCGACGAGTTCGTTCATGTTGTGGCCGATGAGGCCCACGTCGGAGTCCTCGGTCGCCACCACGGCGAGATGGGCTCCGGAGCCGGCCTCCACGACGAAGAGGATGCCGCCGTAGAACTCGGCCATCGCTTGGCGTACGCCGCCACTGCCGTTGCCGAACTCCACGGACGCGCCGTGGGAGAGGCTCTGGATGCCCGCGGAGATGGCGGCCAGCTGGTCGGCCTGGTCGGCATCGAGGTCGGAGGAACTGCACAGCTTCAGTCCGTCGCGGGACAGGACGAGGGCGTGCCGCGTGCCCGGCGTCCGTCGCAACAGACTCTCCAGCAGCCAGTCGAGCTTGCCGTCGGTGATCATTCGGTGTGGTCCTCCGGGCGGGACGAGGAGGGTGAGGGGGAGGGGGAGGCCGCGTCGCCGGGTTTCGGGTCGGGGGACGACGAACCGCCCTGTACGGCACGGCGGAAGGCGCCGAACCGGGAGCCGGACTGCTCTGCCGATCTCGCGGGCTCGGCCGCCCGGTCGGCGTCGGATGATGCGGTGCGCTGCTGAGCGGCGGCCAGCGTCTGCCCGCGGCGCCGCTTCGGCAGTCCGCCGCCGGTCTCCTCCACGGGAGCGCGCTCCGCGGGAGCTTCGCCGGCGGACGCGTGCTCGGGCGAGGGCTCCGGCTCGCGGGCCGGGCGCGAGGCCGCGGCGGACACCGCCGGCTCACCGGCGGGCCGGCGCCTCCTCGGCAGCCCGCTCAGCGCCCCCTCCCTCCCGGTGCGCGGCGTGGGGATGTCGGCGCCGCGTTCGGCGGCGGGAGAGCGCGCCGGCTCGGCACGCGGCGGTTCCGTACGCGAGGGGAGCTCCGTGCGCTCCGGACGGCGGCTCTGGACGCCAGGCTGGGTGCCGGACTCTCGCGTCATGGCCTGGCTTTCTCTCTTCGGCTGTGTGATCAGCGTCTGCGGGATCATCAGCAGCACCCCGGTACCGCCGTGCGCGGAGGGCCGGAAGGACACGGAAAGGTTGTGCTTGTGGGCCAGCCGTCCGACGACGGCGAGACCGAGCCGGGTCCCGGAGAGGTTGGTGAGGTCCAGCGACTCCGCCGAGACGGCCTGCTGCGCGCGCTGCAGGGCGACGTCGCCCATGACGAGGCCGCCGTCCTCGACGGTGATGATGACTCCGGCCGACGCCTCCTCCACGTAGACGTGGACCTCGGAGGTGGGCGGGGAGAAGTTGGCCGCGTTGTCCATGAGTTCGGCGAGCGCGTGCATCACGCCTTCCGCCGCGTGCCCGGCGACGGCGAGCTCGCACGACGAGTGCAGCCGCACGCGCTGGTAGCCGCTGATACGGCCCATCGCGCCGCGCAGGATGCTCTCCATGACGATGGGCTTGGCCCAGCGCCTGCCCGTACGGGCACCGGTGAGCACCGCGATCGAGTCGGCGAGGCGGCCGGTCTGCGCGGTGCGGTGGTCCAGGTGGAGCAGGTCGCCCAGGACCTCCTCGTCCGAGTACTTGTGCTCGAGCTCCCGGAGGTCGGCCGCCATGCTCGTCGCGAGGGCCTGGACGCGGCCGGCGGCGTTGGCGCACGCGGCCATCGCTGCGGCCCGCATGCCCTCACCGCGGTGCACCTCGTTCGCCAGGAGGTGCAGCACGCGCTGGTAGGCGTTGTTGGCGACGGTCGGCACCGTCGCGAGCGCGGTCTGTGCGGAGGCCCCCGAACGCAGCCGCTCGACCAGGATCGGCACGACGACGTCGGCGAAGTGCGCGGCCACGGCCCGCTCGGCGCCGGCCTCGTCGTCCTTCTTCTTGACGACCGCCCGCAGGTGGCGGGTGAGGAGGATGCCACGCGTGGCCAGGGCGACGGAGAAGCTGAGGAGCACGGCGGCGGTTCCGCTGGCCCAGGCGACGGCCGGGCGTATGGAGAGCGGTGACGCGTAGACGGCGTACAGGCACGCGGGACCCGTGACGAGCACGGCTATCAGAAAGGCGAGAGCTGTACCCGTCCCCGTTTTCGGCGAACGCCCGGCGCCGGTGTCCGTGGCACCGTGGCGGGGCTGTTTTGACGGTGGGGAGGTCTCGGGGGTCATCAATCAGGGTCCTTGTGGACAGGTCCGGGCAGGGAGGGGGGTGAGCCGCACAGGCCGGTCAGCGCCGCACCAATATAGGGGAGCGAGCGATCATTTAAAGCCGCAGGCCGAAAACAATTGATCAATCGATCACCTGCATCCACCTGTTGGGACCGGCTGCGTTCCCCGTGACGGCGCCGGAGGTGAAACTCCCGCCGATGATGTCCCGTTGGATCGCACTCGTACCGCGGTGAACCGCGCGAACCACCGCCGTACGCAAATGCCGTTCCATGTCCTGTTCGGTCGTCGCATGGCCGTATCCGCCCATCGTGCGCATGCCTTGCCGCGGGCGTTCCCGGCCAGTTCGTTCGAAACTCAGTCTGGCCATGGAAGCGCCACTAGGGAAGAGCTAGAGAGGGTTCCGTATGCCCGCTGTGCAGTGCCGTATGCCAGAAGCCGGGCATCCCGCGCGTACTGCCGCGGCCGCGGAACGCGACGCTCCGCGGTGGGGAGGGACCGGTCCGGAATCCGTCCGCCGCCCCCGCCGCCCGGGCGGCCGGGCGGCCGGGCGGCCGGAGAAGGCCGGAGGCATCATGAAGAGAGTGAGCAGCGACAGCAGCAGCCGGGCCGGAAACGACAGCGCGAGCGGCCGGCGGCCGTGGGACGGGCCCGGGCCGCCCCCGCCGGGCGGCATGCTGTGGGACCTCGCGGGAGAGGTACGGATGCTGCTGACCCTGCCCGCCGCGCTCGCGATGCAGGTCGCGCACCCGGCCGTCAGCGCGGGCGTCGACGAGTACTCGGTCTTCCGGACCGACCCGTGGGGACGCGGCGAGCGCTCCCTGAGAAGCGTTCAACTCTGGGTCTACGGCGGGGAGAAGGCCGCGGAAGAGGGGCGGCGGCTGCGCAGGCTCCACCAAGGGATCAAGGGAGTCGACGCCCACGGCCGCGAGTACCACGCCCTCACCCCGGCCTACTACTCCTGGGTGCACGCCACGGGTTTCCCCGTCTACCGGCACACCCGGCCCTACCTCGGGGGCCGCCCGTACACCCATGACGAGGAGCGGCGGCTGTACGCGGAGTGGCTCCAGGTCGGACGCGTCCTCGGCATCCAGGACCGGGACATGCCGCAGACGGTCGAGGAGTTCTGGCCGTACTACAGGCGGATCCTGTCCGAGGAGCTGGAGAGGACGGCCGTCGTCGAGGAACTGATCGCCGTCGACCCGCCCCTGCCCGCGCCCGACCGGGGGCCCCGCGCCGTCCGCACGGCGCTGCGCCTGGCCTGGCCGGTCCTGGGGCCGTGGTTCGCACGCTTCCGGCGCTTCCTCACCATCGGCATGATGCCGCCGGACGCCCGCGCCGCCATCGGCCTGCCCTGGACGGAGCGGCAGGAGCGGCGGCTGCGGCGGCTGGGGGTCGCGGTGCGTGCCGTGATGCCGCTGCTGCCGGAGCGGCTGCGGTACCTGCCGCCGGCCTACGCGGCGCGGAAGGAGTACCGCCGCCGGTCGGGGGGCCGTCTGCGGCCGGAGCCGCGCGGATGACGGACGGCCGGGCGCGGCTGCCGGGCCACCGGCGGACCGGGCGGGCAGGGCATCCCCCGGGGGCCGCGGGCGGCCGAGGGGGATGCGGGTGAATTCGTCCGCGGCGCCGTCGCGGGGCGGCGTGGCGGGGGAGGCCGCGGACACCGCCCTCGGCACAGTGACCGGGAACCGCTGCCCATAAGGAGCTGCCATGCCCGAGGTAACTACCCGTTACGAGCCCGGTGTCCCCTGCTGGGTCGACCTGATGGTCCCCGACCAGCAGGCGGCCCTCGACTTCTACCGCGACCTCTTCGGCTGGCAGGGCGAGATCGGCCCCGAGGTGAACGGCGGCTACTCGGTCTGCACCCTGCACGGCAAGCCCGTCGCGGGCATCATGGCCGCGATGTCCCCGGACGGAGGGCCCACGCCCCCGCCCGCGTGGACCACGTACCTGGCCTCCGACGACGTGGAGTCCGGTGCGCAGGCCGTCATGGACAACGGCGGCACCGTCATGGTCCCCGGCATGGACGTGATGGACTTCGGCCGGATGGCGGTCGTCGCCGACCCCGCCGGCGCGGTCTTCGGGCTGTGGCAGGCCAAGGAGTTCATCGGCTCGCAGATCGTCAACGAGCACGGCGCGGTGGTCTGGAGCGAACTCAACACCTCCGACATCGAAGGCGCCGGCTCGTTCTACCGGCACCTGGGCATCCACACCTCGACGATGGAGGGGGCGCCGGGCTACTACGCGCTCAACGCCGCCGGCCGCGCTGTCGGCGGCATGCAGGGGCTGGAGAACTCGCCGTCCGGCACGCCGCCGCACTGGATCACGTACTTCGCGATCGACGACACCGACAGCACGGTCGACGCCCTCATCCGGGCGGACGGCTCGGTGCTCGTGCCCCCGTTCGACATGATGGCGGGCCGGATGGCGGTGGTGCAGGACCCGCAGGGCGCCACGTTCGCCCTCATCAAGCCCGTCCCGCCGGGCAGCGCCTGAAACACCGCCTGACACACCGCCTGACGCACGCGGCGGCCCCCGGAGCCGACTCGGACTCCGGGGGCCGACGCGTCGTCACGTGGTGCTTCTCCGGCAGGTGTTCGCGGACGCCGGTCCGGCCGTCAGCCGTTGCCGGCGTCCCGTCAGTGGCGGTGCGATCCGTTGACGGCCTGGATCTCGTCCCACGACTCGGGCCGCACGGGCTCGCCGCGCTCGCTCTTCACGCCCCCCAGCGCGGGTTTCGACGGCCTCGACGCGGTGTGCAGCCAGGTGTCGAAGAGCTTGCCGAGGGATTCGCCGGAGACCTTCTCCGCGTACTTCTCGAAGTCCGCCAGGCGGGCGTTGCCGTACGAGCGCTCCGACGGCCAGCCCTTGAGGATCGCGAAGAAGTCCTTGTCGCCGATCTTGTTGCGAAGCGCCTGGAGTGCCATCGCGCCGCGGTCGTAGACCGCTCCGTGGAACTGGTTCTCGGGGCCCGGGTCGCCCGGCTTCACCTTCCAGAACTCGTCGCCGGCGGGGTAGGACTCGTAGGCGTACTCGGCCAGTTCCTGCGCGGTGCCCTCGCCCTGCTCCTCCGACCACAGCCACGAGGCGTAGCTCGCGAAGCCCTCGTTGAGCCAGATGTCCTTCCAGTTCCGCACGGATACGCTGTCGCCGTACCACTGGTGCGCCACCTCGTGGACGACGACGGAGACGTCGGTGCCGCTCTTGAAGCGCTTGTTGCCGTAGAAGGCCATCGTCTGGGTCTCGAGGGCGAAGCTCTTGCCCGTGTCGGGAACGTAGCCGCCGACGGACTCGAAGGGGTACGTCCCGAACACGCCCTCCAGCCAGTCGGTGATCTCGGCGGTGCGCTCGACGCTCGCGCGGGCGGAGCCGTCCTCGTCGCCGAGGCCCTTGCTGTAGGCGTTGACGACCGGGATGCCGCTCTCCGTGGTGCTCTTCGTCAGGTCGAACTTGCCGACGGCGAGCGTCGCCAGGTACGTGGCCTGCGGCTTGCTGGAGCGCCAGGACGTGCGCACCCAGCCGGCGGACTCACGCTCGGACACCAGCCTGCCGTTGCTGAGGCTCTGGTAGCCCTCGGGGACGGCGATGCTCACGTCGAAGGTGGCCTTGTCGCTGGGGTGGTCGTTGCTCGGGTACCACCACCAGGCGGACTCGGGCTCGTTGGCGGCCACCGCTCCGTCGGGCGTGCGGTGCCAGGAGGTGAACCCGTCCACCTCGACCTCGGAGGGGACGCCCGAGTAGCGCACGACGACGGTGAAGTCCTCGCCCTTCGCGATGGGTTGGGCCGGTGTCACCTCCAACTCGTGGTCGCCGGAGGTCTCGAAGGACGCCTTGCGGCCGTTGACGTGCACCGCGCTCACGTCGAGGGCGAAGTCCAGGTTGAAACGGCTCAGTTCCTGGGTGGACTCCGCCAGCAGCGTGGCGGTGCCCGAGAGTTCGTCGCTCTTCGGCTGGTACTTCAGCCGCAGGTCGTAGTGCGAGACGTCGTAGCCGCCGTTGCCGTACGCCGGGTAGTACGCGTCTCCCGCTCCGGGCGCCCCCGGCGAAGGTTCGGCCGCCGAGGCCGGAACCGCCGTCAGGAGTGCGGCGAGCACCGCACCCGGAACCATGAGTCTGTGACGCACGAGTCCTCCAACTCCCTTGCCGCAGCGAACCGCCACGCTGATCCGGCTGCCGGGCCGGCAGCCGGGCCGATGCCCGATCGCACCTGACCGGGTCCGTCCTGGCCGGACCGGGCCGAGATGAAGGGTATGTACTCCGCCCGGGCCCGGCAGCCCTTTCCCGCCGACTGCCACAGGAACGTCATGCGGCGGACATCAGCCATCCCGGGCGCGGAACGCGGCGGCGGGCCCGGCCCGTCCGCAGGGCGTTCCGGCCCGGTCCCGGCCGGGTCCTGCGAGGCTCAGGCGCCGTCGAGCAGCCGGAGCACGTCGAGGGCGCAGCCCCAGGAGACCGTCACCCCGGCTCCGCCGTGCCCGTAGTTGTGGACGCACGACGCCCCGCCGGGCAGCTCCTGCCTCTCCAGCCGGACCCGCGGCCGGTACGGGCGCAGCCCGACCCGCTCCTCGATGATCCGGGCATCCGCCACCTCCGGACGGAACCGCGAGCAGCGGCGCACGATGGCTTCGGTGACGGCCGGGTCGGGCGTCAGGTCCTCGGCGTCCTCCTCGGCGGTGCCGCCGAGCAGCAGTCCGTACGGCTGGGGGAGGAGGTAAGTGGTCTGCGGATCCCCGGAGTCGGTGCGTGACGCGAGGAACCACTCGTCGACACCGGGGTTCTCCACGACGACGATCTGCCCCCGAACGGGCTGCATCCCCTTGTCCCCGGCCAGCTCGCGGGCGCCGAGACCGGTGCAGTTGACCACGACGGGCGCCTCCGCGGCTGCTTCGTCCAGCGACGCGATCCCGCGCTGCTCGACGCGGCCGCCGGCTGCCGCCAACCTGCCCCGCAGATACGGGAGATAGGTCTGCATGTCGACAAGTGGGGTCCGGGGCGGCGACCCGATCAGGGAGTGCCATTCGTCCGGTACGGATTCGCCGGCGCCGTCCTCCAGGGTGCCCCGCACGAGCCGTACCCCGGTGAGAGCGGGCTGTTCGGCGAGCCAGGCGAAGTTGCGGAACGAGCGCACCGCCCACTCGACTGCCCGCTCCTGCGGCTCGATGCGGTACGGCCAGCACAGACCGCCGGAGACCTCCGACGCCGTCGGTGCGGCCTCTTCCCGGCTCCAGACCCGCACGTCCGCGTCCCGCTCGGCCAGCATCACCGCAGTCGTCAGTCCGATGACGCCTGCCCCCACCACGATCACGTCGTCCATGCCGCGACGCTAGGAACCAGCGGCGGATCGATCAATAGCGCGATCGGGTCCCGCCGGGGACGCGGCGCCCCGGACCGGGGGCCCCGAACCGTGCCCGGGGTGCCGGTCCGCCTCCCTTCCCCGCCTCGATCCGGGGGAGGGACCGCCGGGCGGCCGAAAATACGCGCACGTACTGCTAAGCCCTGGGGAGAACCCTCCCGCGCGGGACGGCCAGCAGGCAGAATCCCCGCCATGTCCCGTGCCGCCGCCACCGAACTCCTCGACGCTCTCGAACCGCTCGCTCACCGGGAGCGCATACGCCTGCTCTGCGCCCGCGCCCGAGAAGCCGCCGGCAGCGACGAACTCGCCGGGCTGCTGGACGGGTTGGAGCAGCACGGGATGTACGGCAGGCGGCTGGCGGTCATCGCCGCGAGCGCGGGCCGGGACCACGCCCACCTGTCGGCCCGGCTGGCGCACCCCGACGCGTTCGTGCGCGGCCACGCCCAGCGGGCGGCCGTCGCGCCCTCCGGCGGGATCACCGACGACGCCCTCCTGCAGGCGCTGCACGCCGCTCCCGCAGCCATCCGCGCGGAGCTGCTGCGCACCATCGTCGCCGGCGGGCGCAGCGAACTCGCCGACGGCCTCATCGACGTGCTCCGCACCCGCTGGGGCGACGCGGAGGCCGCCAGGCTCCTGCCCGGCTGCGGCGGCGCGACGGTCGAGCGGCTGCTGCCGGAGCTGTTCCACACGGTCGCCGGCTGGGGAGCGCTCGCCGGACGCCACCCCGGGGCGGTGCTCGCCGAGTCCGCCCGGCAGCTCGACGAACTGCCGCCGGTGCTCCGCGAGTTGTGGTGGGACCGGTATGCCGCGGGAGTGGCGCGTACCGCCGCCGCCCGCCCCGAAGAGGTTCTCGGACTGCTGGAGCGCTACCGGGAGCGGCTTCCGCTGCCCCTGCCGTTCTGGCCGCAACTGCCGCGCCTCGTCGCCGCGGACCCCGGCCGTACGGTCCGCCTGCTCCTCGCGGACGAGCACTCCGGCCGCCTGCTGGAGAGGGGCCTGCCCCCTGCCGTGCTGCGCCGCCTGGTCAGGGCCGACGCCCCGGAGCTGTACGAGCTGGGACGTGCCTGGAGCCGCAGCCCGAAGCGTTTCGCGGAGCTGCTGCGGGCGCTGCCGCCCGGCCGCCGCGCCGCCTTCTACGACGCCGTGACCGAGGACGAGGACCGCTCCCACGAGCGCCTCGACGAGGAGGTCCTCGACGCGCTGCCGCACGAGCGCCGCGAGGCGGAGGCGCAGCGGATGGCCCAGCAGGCCCGGGACAGGGAGGCCCACTGGGCGACCGTCCTCGCGGCCGTCGCCCACCTGCCCGGCCAGGAGGCCCGCGAAGAGCTGGAGGAGGCGACCCGGCGTCCCGCGGCGGAGGACCGCGCCCGGGCATGGCCGCTGCTCGTACGCCAGACCGTGCGCGCCGCCCGCCGCGGCGGCGGCGACCACGCCCGCGTCAACGAGCTGCTCGCCGCCATGGCACGGCTGCGGAACGAGCAGGACGCCGTCAGGTGGTCCGCCCTGAACGCGCTGACGTCGCTGCCTCCGCGGCTGCTCACGGATGAGGCCGCGGACCACCTCGACCGCCTCACCGGCGATGCCGTCCAGGCCCCCGACTCCTCGCACGAGACCCGGGAGGTCCTGGGGCGCCTCGCCGGGGCGGTCCTGCGGGAACACGTCGCGAGCGGCCGCCGCGCCCTCGTCGGATGGGCGCTGCGCACCATCGTCCGCCTCACCGGCGACACCGGCGGGGCCGATCTGGGCAGGCTCGACCGCACGCTGCCCCGCGGCCAGGAGCACACCGTCCACGAGTCGCTGCGCTACTGGCTGGAGGCCGGCGCGGAGAAGGACGACCACGGGCTGACGTTCGCGCTCGCCCGCGCGGTCGGCGCGCGCGCCGACGACATGCCGGAACTGCAGGAACTCCTGTGGCAGGCGGTGCAGTTCGGCAGCGAGGCCAACGCACGGGCGGCGGTCGGGCTGTGGCTGCGCGATCCGCGTGCGCGGGACGCCAGGGCCGCGGACGTGCTGTCCCTGGACGCGTCGGCCGCGGTGCTGCCCGCGGTCTCCCGCACGCTCTGCCGGCGCCGCACCGATCTGCTCGACACCGTGCTGGGCGAGGCCCCGCCCTACGGACGGTTCCTCACCAAGGACGACACGCCCCCCATGCCGCCCGTCGGCAGGTGGACGGACCGCTGGCTGCCCCGCCAGCAGCGGGCCGCGGCGCAGCTCCTCGCGCACGAGGCGGACGACGACACCAACGGCATGGCCCGGCGGAAGGCCGCACTCTCGAAGCTCGCGCACGTACCCGGCGAGGGCGCGCGGGAGCTGCGCCTCTGGGTGAACGACTGGGTCGAGGACGAGGCGGAGCTCGCCGAGTCGGCGATGGCGGCCCTCGTACGCACCGACCGTCCCGAGGAGGCGCTGCCCGCCCTGCTTGCCCACACCGCCGAGGGCCGGGCGCGCAACGCCGTCCGGGCACTCGCTCATGCCTGCCGCTTCCTCGCTCCGTCACAGCTGACCGACGTGGTGCGCGGACTGCTGCTTCCCCCGGGGGAGAACGGGGGGAGACCCGGCGCCGCCCCAGGAGCCGAGCCCTCCGGGACCACCGGGGACGCCCGTCGTGAACCGTCCCCGGAGAGCCTCCGCGAGGAGTCGCCGGCCGGGGTGGCGGTCGCCGCGCGGCGGCAGGCCGTACGCCTCGCCGCGTCGATGCTGCCGGTGTCGGAGGCCGCGGAGGTGCTGCTCGCCGCGTACGAACTCCCGGGCCAGCACGTGGACGTGCGGGCGGCCTGCGTCACCTCGGCGGCGCAGCTGCTGGACGACCGCCGCGCCTGGCAGGTGATCGCGTCCGCCGCCGAGGGCGAACCCGTCCTGTGCCAGGCCGTGCTGCGCACCCGCCCCCTCCACCTGCCCGAACGCCACCGGGAGCGCTACGCCCGGATCGTCACCGGACTGGGCGGGGCGGAGGACCCCCAGGTCGCCGAGACGGTCCACTCCTCGCTCGCGCACTGGGCGCCGTGGGCCCCGGCGGCGGCGGACGTCCTCGCGAACGCGGTCACCGACCTCTCCAACCGCGGCACCTGGCAGTACGCCGCGGACGGCCTGGTGGAGCTGGCCGCAGCCCTCCCCGGGAGCGCCTCCACGTTCACCGACGTGGTCTCGCGGCTCATCGCCTCCGACGCCGACCCGCACACCCCCGACGCGGACCCGGACCGCGACCGCCCCGCGCGGCGCCGAGTCGAGCACATCGTGTTCACCTTGGGGAGACGGGCGGGCAGCCACCGCAACGCCCGCCAGGCTGCCGGGCAGACGGGCGTACTGCTCGCCGGGCACGAGGAGTTCGTGCCGCTGGCCGCACGCCTGCTCTGCTCGGCCGTCGACCTCGGCGCCGACGAGGAGACGCTGGCCAGGCAGCTGCGCGGCATCGCCGGCCTCCACGCCCAGCTGCCCGGGCAGGCGTGGCGCACCGCCGACGAACTGCGCCGCACCCTGCAGTCCGGCCACCGGCCGTCCGGCAGCAGCGAGCGCCTCCTGCGGGTCGCGCGCGGTCTGGTGGCGGACGGAGGCCACGCCTCCGGCCTGCTGGCCGTGGCGCTCGCCGCGGCCGTGAACCCCCGCAGCGGCTGGAGCGAACCGTGGCGGGCCTTCCTGCGGGATGTCCGCAGGCACGAGGTGCCGGACGTACGGGTGGCCGCCCTGGAGGTGGCGACCGCCACGGGGGAGTGACCGCCGGGTCCCCGGGCGGGGCCGTCCCGGTACGGCGGACGGCCCCGCGGGGCCTCCGTCACAGCTCCGCCGGATCGCACTCCTGCAGTTCGCCGTCCAGCCGCAGCCAGCGGGTGACGCCGATGTCCCGCAGGAACGGCATGTCGTGGCACGCCACGATCAGCGCACCCGCGTACGACTCCAGTGCCGAGCGCAGCTGCCGCACGCTCGCCATGTCGAGGTTGTTGGTCGGCTCGTCCAGCATCAGCAGCTGCGGCGCGGGCTCGGCGAGCATCAGCGCCGCCAGCGTCGCCCGGAACCGCTCGCCGCCCGAGAGCGTGCCCACGGTCTGGTCGGCGCGCGCGCCGCGGAAGAGGAACCGCGCGAGCTGCGCCCGCACCTGGTTCACGCTCGCCGACGGCGCGAGCGCGCACACGTTCTCCACCAGCGTGAGCGAGTCGTCCAGCAGATCCAGCCGCTGCGGCAGGTACCTCAGCGGCACATGCGCCTCCGCCTCGCCCGAGACGGGCGCGAGACCGCCGGCGATCGTGCGCAGCAGCGTCGTCTTCCCGGCTCCGTTGTCCCCGGTGAGGGCGATCCTCTCGGCCCCGTGCACGCGCAGCTCGGCCCGCGCGCCGTAGCGCAGCTCCAGCTCCCGGAGGGTGAGCACCTGACGTCCCGACGGGACCGCGGTGAACGGGAGGTCGACGCGGATCTCGTCGTCGTCGCGGACCTTCCCGGCGGCCTCGTCGAGACGCCCGCGGGCGTCGTCCAGGCGCTGCTCGTGCATGATGCGGTGCTTCCCGGCCGAGACCTGGGCCTCGCGCTTCCGCTCGTTCATGACGATCTTCGGCTGGCTCTTGCTGGCGTGCATCTTGTTGCCGTAGCGCACTCGCTTCGCCAACTTCATCTGCGCCTCGCCCAGTTCACGCCGCTGGCGCTTCACATCGGCTTCGGCGACGCGCAACTTGCGCTCCGCGGCGTCCTGTTCCGTGGCGATGGCCTCCTCGTACGCGGACAGCGTGCCGCCGAAGGTGCGGATGCCGCCCGCGCGCAACTCCGCGACCCGGTCGACCAGTTCCAGCAGTTCGCGGTCGTGGCTGACCACCACGAGGACGCCCTGCCACGCGGAGACCGTCTCGTAGAGGCGGCGCCGGGCCCGCCGGTCGAGGTTGTTGGTCGGCTCGTCCAGCAGCAGCACGTCCGGCCGCCGCAGCAGCAGCGCCGCCAGCCGCAGCATCACCGACTCCCCGCCGGACAGCTCGCCGATGGTGCGGTCCAGGCCGATGCGCTCCAGCCCCAGCTGGTCCAGCATCGCGCGGGCGCGCTCCTCGACGTCCCAGTCGTCGCCGACGGCGGTGAAGTTCTCCTCCCGCACGTCGCCCGCCTCGATGGCGTGCAGCGCGGTACGCGCCTCGGCGATGCCCAGCGCCTCGTCGACGCGCCGGCCGGTCTCCAGCGTCAGCCCCTGCGGCAGGTAGCCGATCTCGCCCGTGACCTGCACGGTGCCGCCGGCGGGGGCGAGTTCGCTGGAGAGCAGGCGCAGCAGGGTCGACTTGCCCGAGCCGTTCGAGCCGATCAGCCCGGTACGCCCGGGGCCCACCTGCCAGTCGAAGTCCGAGAAGACCTCGGTGCCGTCAGGCCAGTTGAACGAGAGACGGGCGCAGGTGAGAGAGGGGGAAGAGTGGGTGGTGGACATGAGGGCTCCTCGGCTGGACGCGGGGGCGGGCGGTGGACGACGTGGAACACCGCAGCCCGCGACCGGGCGGAACGAGGAGCGAAGGAGAGAAGCAGAGCGGGAAAGCCGTTCCGGAGAACGAAAGCCGCCGACGGCAGGCTCGCAGCTCGCTTCCGAGGTCGCACTCGTGGCACGCACAGAGGGGGTGCACGGTGTTCTTCGACCTCAGACGAGCAATGGCCTCTCCTGTCAGCGGCAATGGGGCAGTCACAGAAACTACGCCGGTTTGCGGAGAGCGGCAACCGGATTTCTCGGGGGCGACGGCAACACGGGCCACCCGCGCGGGCGACCGGACAGCGGAGGCGGCCGCGACCCCTGCGAGGAGCCCCGGCCGCCTCGCCGGTCACCGCTTCTTTCCGTCGCCCAGCAGACCCGCGCGGCGCAGCGCCTCCGCCATCTCGTTGTTCGCCGGCGCCGAGTCCCGCCGCTGCCCCCTGCCGCCGTTGCCGCCGCCGCCCTGGCGGCCCGCGTTCTGCCGGCCGGAGCTCTGCCTGCCGCCGCCCTGGCGCTGGCGAGGCGCGCGGTCACCACCGCCCTGCCTGCGGCGGCCCTCACCGCCGGAGGCGCCGTCACCGCCCGCACCGTTCGCCGCGACGTCGTCGTCGAGCCGCAGCGTCAGCGAGATCCGCTTCCGCGCGACGTCGATGTCCCGGACCTTCACCTTCACGATGTCGCCCGGCTTCACCACGTCCCGCGGGTCCTTCACGAACGTCTTCGACATCGCCGACACGTGGACCAGGCCGTCCTGGTGCACACCCACGTCGACGAAGGCACCGAAGGCCGCGACGTTCGTCACGACGCCCTCCAGGACCATGCCCGGCTCCAGATCGCCGAGCTTCTCCACGCCCTCCTTGAAGGTCGCCGTCCTGAACGCGGGCCGGGGGTCGCGTCCGGGCTTCTCCAGCTCCCGGATGATGTCGGTGACCGTCGGCAGACCGAAGGTGTCGTCGACGAAGTTCTCCGGGCTCAGGGAACGCAGCAGCGCGGTGTTGCCCACGAGGGTCGGCACGTCCGTCCCGGCGGCCTTCACCATCGTGCGCACGACGGGGTACGCCTCCGGGTGCACGCTGGAGGCGTCCAGCGGGTCCTCGCCGTCCCGGATGCGCAGGAAGCCCGCGCACTGCTCGTACGCCTTCGGGCCGAGCCGCGCCACGTCCTTGAGTTCGCGGCGGCTCTTGAACGGGCCGTGCCCGTCGCGGTGCGACACGATGTTCTCGGCGAGTACCGACCCGATGCCGGACACCCGGGAGAGCAGGGGCGCCGACGCCGTGTTGACGTCGACCCCGACGCCGTTCACGCAGTCCTCCACGACGGCGTCGAGGGAGCGGGAGAGCTTCACCTCTGACAGGTCGTGCTGGTACTGGCCGACGCCGATCGACTTGGGGTCGATCTTGACCAGCTCGGCGAGCGGGTCCTGGAGCCGCCGGGCGATGGACACCGCGCCCCTCAACGACACGTCCAGGTCGGGGAGTTCCTGCGAGGCGAACGCGGACGCCGAGTACACCGAGGCGCCCGCCTCGGAGACCATCACCTTCGTCAGCTTCAACTCCGGGTGCTTGGCGATCAGTTCACCCGCCAGCTTGTCCGTCTCGCGCGAGGCGGTGCCGTTGCCGATCGCGACGAGTTCGACGGAGTGCCGCTGCGCCAGGACCGCCAGCTTCGCCAGCGACTCGTCCCACCGCTTCTGCGGGGCGTGCGGATAGACCGTGTCCGTCGCGGCGACCTTGCCCGTCGCATCGACGACGGCCACCTTCACCCCCGTACGCAGCCCCGGGTCGAGACCCAGCGTGGCGCGGGTGCCGGCCGGCGCGGCGAGCAGCAGGTCGCGCAGGTTCGCGGCGAAGACACCCACGGCCTCGTCCTCGGCGGCCGTGCGCAGCCGCTGCCGCAGGTCGAGACCGAGGCGCACCAGGATGCGCGTCCGCCACGCCCAGCGCACCGTCTCGGCGAGCCAGGCGTCCGCGGGCCGGCCCTCGTCGCGTACTCCGAAGTGGCGGGCGACGGCGCGCTCGTACGGGCCGGGAGCGCGGTCCTTCGCCGGCGTCTCGTCCTCGGAGGGCTCCTCGGGCAGCAGCGCCAGTTCGAGGACCTCCTCCTTCTCCCCGCGCAGCATCGCCAGCACCCGGTGCGAGGGCAGCTCGGTGAAGCCCTCCGAGTAGTCGAAGTAGTCCTCGTACTTGGCGCCCTGCTCCTCCTTGCCCTCCCGCACCTTCGCGGCGAGCCGCCCGCGCGTCCACATCTGCTCGCGCAGCTCGCCGATCAGGTCCGCGTCCTCGCTGAAGCGCTCCGCGAGGATCGCGCGCGCCCCCTCCAGGGCGGCCGCGGCGTCGGCGACTCCCTTCTCGGCGTCGACGAACGCGGCGGCAGCGGCCTGCGGTTCGGTGCCGGGATCGCCCAGGAGGCCGTCGGCGAGCGGTTCGAGGCCCGCCTCGCGGGCGATCTGGGCCTTGGTGCGCCGCTTCGGCTTGAAGGGCAGGTAGATGTCCTCCAGGCGCGCCTTGGAGTCCGCGGCCCGGATCTGCTGCTCCAGCTTCTCGTCGAGCTTGCCCTGCGACCGGACGGACTCGAGGACGGCCTCCCGCCGCTCCTCCAACTCCCGCAGATAGCGCAGCCGCTCCTCCAGGGAGCGCAGCTGCGCGTCGTCGAGCATCTCTGTCGCTTCTTTGCGGTAGCGCGCGATGAACGGCACGGTCGAACCGCCGTCGAGCAGCTCGACGGCGGCCTTGACCTGCCGCTCCCGTACGCCGAGTTCCTCGGCGATCCTGCCTTCGATGGTCGTCGTCACGTTGCTTGGTCCGCCTTCTCGGTGCTGGGTGTCCCCGGTGAGCCTGCATTGTGGCAGGTGGCACCCTCAGGCGGACGTGCAGACCGGGCCCGCGTCGGAAACAGCCCCGGCGCGGGCCCGGTTCGCCGCCGGGTTCTCGGCGTTCCACGTGCGCTCGACGCGCCACTCACCGCGTCGCCGCGGGGGAGAGGGCGTCACCCGGATCGGGGTCAGACCCTGCGTCCTGTGCGCGAGGCTCCGCCGAAGAGCTTGGCGAGGAGACGGAACGGAAGGGTCACTACTGTGGCGATGGCGCCCCCGACCATGCGGAGGGCGTCTGCGATTGCTCGGAACATGCCGTCCGGGTAACCGGACTCGGCGTCCGCAAACAACCGGTCCGCCGGCCGCGCCGGCAGCCCGTCTCTCCCGACGGTCCCCAACTCCCTTGCCGCAGGCGCCGTTCGGCACGCGCACCGCTCTCCCCTGCTCCCTTCGCTCCCGCCCCGCCGGACCGCCGCCGCACGCTCTCCGTGCGGAACGCCGGTCAGTCGCGTCCGAAGAGGTCGTCGGGGAACGCGCCGGCGGTGGCGGCCGCGGCGGAGAACTCCGAGGCCAGCTCCGTCAGTCTGGCCACACCTTCGGCGCCGAGGTGCTCGTAGGGGGCGCTGTCCATCAGGTCCGTCCTGTACTCCAGTTCCTTGCGCAGGGCCGTGCCCTCCTCGGTGAGGTCGCCCTCCGCGTCCATCAACCCCCGCTCGCGGAGCCGGTCCTGGGCCGACGCCCAGTCCTTGGCGTTGTAGCCGCGCGTCGCGAGCACCCACTTGGGTGCCATGCCCCGGCCGCTGGCGGTGTGGCTGGCGAGCGCCTCCAGGGGGTCGAGGCCCGCCTGGAGCAGGGCGGCGATGTGGGCGTCCCCGCGGTGCTCGCGCAGCATGGTGGCGGCGTGCCAGAAGGCGAGGTGCGGGGCGGAAGGTACGGGCAGGTCCGCGTTGGCGGCGTACAGCGGCCGGCCGGAGCGCGTGCAGCCCTCGGCGGCCCTGAGCGCGAGCCCCGCGGCTTCCTCCATCTGCGGCGACGAGACGGCCTCCGCGCCCAGCAGGTCGCGCAGCATCGTGTCGACGGCGCGCAGCCGGGCGGCCAGCACCGTCGCGGGGGAGGCGGACTCCCACACGGCCGGGACGTGGCGGGCCACGAGCTCGTGCCGGAAGTTGTAGAAGGTCGCCGTCACGGCTCCGGGGCCCACCGCACCGAGCGGTGCGGCTCGTCCGGCCAGGTAGACGGCGCTGGGGTCCTCGATGCCGTACGGGGCGAGTTCCCTGCCCAGCTCGGGGGAGAAGTACAGAGCGGAGTGGAGCGGATTGACCATGTGATGGCAGCGCCGGGCGGCGCGCTCGGGGAGAGACGTCATGACAACAGGTTACCGAGAAGTAATACCGGATCGGGGGTCGCTTCCAGCGGATTTCACGCCCCTCTCACACTGTCCCGGCGAACCCGCCACCGCGCCCCGGAGTCCACGTGAAGCGCGGCTCGCGGCGCTCCAGGAACGCCGCGACGCCTTCCGCCGCCTCCTCCCTCGCTCCCGCGACGCCCTGCCAGTGGTCGATGCGGGCGGCATCGCACCGTCCGTCGGCGAACTCCTTGGCGGACGCCTGAGTCAGCTGCGAGCGCGCGGCGAGCGTGCGCGCGAAGCCGGCGACCCTCTCGTCCAGGGCCTCCTCCGGGTGCACCTCGTCGACCAGGCCCGTGCGCAGGGCCCACTCGGCGTCGATCAACTCCCCGGAGAAGAGCAGGAACTTGGCCGTGGCGGGGCCCGTGAGCCGCGCCAGCCGCCGGGTCGAGGACGCCGGGTAGACGATGCCGAGCTTCGCGGGCGTGACGCCGAACAGGGCGCCGGCTGAAGCGAAGCGGAGATCGCACGCGGCCGCGAGCTGCGCGCCGCCGCCCACGCAGTGGCCGCGCACGGCCGCGACCGTCGGCTTGGGAAACGCGGCGAGCGCCTCCTCGGCGGCGACGGCCAGCTGCTGCGACGTCTCGGGCGACTCACGGAGCGTGGAGATGTCGGCGCCCGCGCAGAACGTCCCGCGCGCCCCGGTGAGGACGAGCGTCCGTACGGCCGGGTCGTCGGCGAAGCCCGCGAGCAGCGGCGGCAGCTCACGCCACATCGCCGGTGTCATGGCGTTCCGCTTGGCGGGGTTGTGGATGGTGACGGTCGCGACGCCGTCGGAGGAAACGGCGAGCAGCGCGGGCTGCGCGGGCGGTTCCGGGAGGGGCGGCTCGGCTTGCTCCATGCACGGATCGTAACCGGGCCATGGCCATGGGCCTCCGGTGAGGAGAGCCAAGCTCAGTCAGAGAACCGATCGGTGCGTAAGTCTTCTGTCAATTGCCATCGATAAGTGCCGACTTGCGGTCAGTGCATGGGATCAGGCCTCTGGCATACCAACACTCGTTGCACGCGCCAAATGCATGTACATCTGCAAGAACACTCCGGGAGAGAGAGCGGGTGCGGGAGATGGATAGCCCTGGGAGTCATCCGCCTGGAACCGGCGGACAGTCCCCGGTCGCGCTGCCTGTACGGGAAACGAGCGAGAGCACCTCCCCCGAGGGGACCTGGCGTTTCACGGCCCCTGCACAGGACTCGGCGGTGCCCCAACTGCGGCACGCCGTCCGGGATCTCGTACGGCGCCGGGGAGTGGTACCCGAGGACACGCTGGGGAACCTGCTGCTGATCCTCTCCGAACTGGCCACGAACGCCCTACAGCACGCGGCCCTGCTCTCGTCCGAGATCGGCGTCGAGGTGAGCCTGCAGCGGGGGTGGCTCCGCGTGGCCGTGGAGGACGGCCACCCCTACAGGCCCAAGGCCCTCGACGCCGAACCCGAGCACGAACTCCTCCACGGCAGGGGGCTGCTGCTGGTGAAGACGGTCACGCAGGAGGCCGGGGGGCTCTGCGACGTCGAACAGACGGGGACCGGCGGGAAGGTCATCTGGGCCGCGCTCCCGCTGCCGCGTCGTCCCGCCTCCGGGCTCACCAGCCCGCTGAACCGCCTGTGAGCTCGTTGATCGCGGGCCGCGCCGCGTCGAGCACCGTCATGAACCAGGTGGAGAAAGGATCTTCGCCGTGCCGGCGCTTGAGCTCCTGCGCCGTCACGAACGCCGTCTCGGCGACCTCCTCCGGGTCGGGCTCCGGCACCTCGCGCACGAGGCCGACGAACAGGTGGTTGTACTCCTGCTCCACCAGCCCCGACGCCGGGTCCGGATGGTTGTACCGGACCGTCCCCGCCTCACTCATCAGCAGCGGCGCCACGCCCAGCTCCTCGCTCACCCGCCGCGCCGAGGCCACGAAGGGCTTCTCGTCCGGGTACGGGTGACCGCAGCAGGTGTTGGACCACACACCCGGGGAGTGGTACTTGCCCAGCGCGCGGCGCTGCAGCAGCAGCCGCCCCGAGTCGTCGAAGAGGAAGACGGAGAACGCGCGATGCAGCCGCCCCGGCGGGACGTGGGCGGAGAGCTTTTCCGCGGTTCCGATCGTCTTACCGTCCTCATCGACCAGTTCGAGCATGATCGGGGCCGCGGTGCTGTTCGCCATGTCCATCCTTCAATAGGAACTCTCCGGCAATGCGCCCAGTTTGCCGTACGTCAGTGGCACAACTTCGCTTCGTGGACCGCATGTCCGCGCGGCTCCAGCTGGAACGTGCAGTGCTCCACGTCGAAGTGGTCGCCGAGGCAGCACTGGAGGTCGTGCAGCACGCGTTCCTGGCCGACGGAGTCCAGCACCTCCTGCGCGACGACGACGTGCGCGGAGAGCACCGGCATGCCGGAGGTGATCGTCCACACGTGCAGATCGTGCAGGTCGTCGACGCCGTCCACGGAGAGGATGTGCTCGCGCACCTCGGCGAGGTCCACGTCCCGCGGAGCCGACTCCAGCAGCACGTCCAGCGCCTCGCGCGCGAGTCTGAGCGTGCGGGGGACGATCATCGCGCCGATGACCAGGGAGGCGATCGGGTCGGCGGGAAGCCAGCCCGTCCACAGCACGACCGCCGCCGAGACCAGCACGGCCAGCGAGCCCAGCGCGTCGGCCAGCACCTCCAGGAACGCGCCTCGCACGTTGATGCTCTCCCGCTGGCCGCGGAGCAGCAGCCCCAGCGAGACGCTGTTCGCCGCGAGGCCTATGGCGCCGAAGACGAGGGTGAGACCGCCGTCGGTGGGCGCGGGGTCGATGAAGCGTTCGACGGACTCGTAGAGGATGAACCCGCCGACGCCCAGCAGCAGTACGCAGTTGGCCAGCGCGGCGAGGATCTCCGCCCGGGCGAATCCGAAGGTGCGGCGCTCGGTCGCGGGCCGGTTGGCGAAGTGGATGGCCAGCAGCGCCATGCCGAGTCCGAGGGCGTCGGTCGCCATGTGGCCCGCGTCGGCCAGCAGGGCCAGCGAGTCGGCGAGCAGACCGCCCACGATCTGCGTGAGCAGCACGCCGAGCGTGATGCCGAGCGCGATACGCAGCCGCGAGCGGTAGGCGGCGGCAGCGGTACCGCCCGGTTCCGGCCGCGGCCCTCCGTGATCGTGCCCTGCGCCCATCGCCGCAAGCCTCCTGCGTCCCCTCGGTCTCGCGCACAGCGCCTGACGGTGGCAAGTCAACTACGCCGGACGGGTCGGTGCAACGCGACGCTGAACACCGTTGTCATGTGCCGTGACCTGCGCTTTTGCGTCAGGGGAGGATCCGGGCGGGCCCGTGCAGGTCAGAGCGGGGGCGGCGGCCCGGCCGGCGCGGAGGGACCGGCGGCCCGGGCCCGGCTCAGCGGGCCTCGGGGTGGTGCAGGCACCAGCCTTCCCACGCCGAGGTGAGCATGTCGCGCATGGAGAGCCGGGCCGTCCAGCCGAGCTCCTTCGCCACCAGTTCAGCCGAGGCCACGACGCGCGCCGGGTCTCCCGCGCGGCGGGGCGCGACCCGGGCGGCGGGCTCGCGTTTCCCGGTGATCTCGGCGACGAGGTCGGCCATCTCCCGGACGGACACGCCCTTGCCGGTGCCGATGTTCACCGTGAGGTCGCGCCCCGGCGCCTCACCCGCCGGCGCCGTCTCGCCGGACGCACCGGTCCCACCGGTCCCGCCGGCCTCCGCGTCCAGTCGCCGGGCCGCCGCGAGATGGGCCTCGGCCAGGTCCTGGACGTGGATGTAGTCCCGCACGCAGGTGCCGTCCGGGGTCGGATAGTCGTCCCCGAAGATCAGCGGGGCCTCGCCGCGCGTGAGGGCGTCGAAGAACATCGGGACGATGTTGAACACGCCCGTGTCCGCCAGTTCTGGCCGGGCCGCTCCCGCCACGTTGAAGTAGCGCAGGCACGCCGTCGCCATGCCGGCCGCCCGGCCGGTGGCACGCACCAGCCATTCGCCGGTGAGCTTCGTCTCCCCGTAGGGGTTCATCGGCAGGCACGGCGTCTCCTCTGTGACGAGATCGACGTCCGGCGTGCCGTAGACGGCGGCCGACGAGGAGAAGACGAACTTCCGTACCCCGGCTTCCACCACCGCTTCGAGGAGCACGGTCAGCCCGTGCACGTTCTCCCTGTAGTAGTACAGCGGCCGCTCCACGGACTCGCCCACCTGCTTCCGTGCGGCGAGGTGGAGGACCCCCGTGACCTGGTGCTCCTCCAGCACCCGGTCCAGCAGCCGCCGGTCCGAGACCGTGCCCTCCACGAGCACCGGCTGCGGTTCCGCCCCCTTCAGCCGTGCCGGAACCCCCGCTGTGAGGTCGTCCAGCACGACCACGCGCTCACCGGCCTCCAGCATCGTCCGCACCACGTGCGCCCCGATGTATCCCGCCCCACCTGTGATCAACCACGTCATATCGGCAGCCTATCCGCAGCCGTGCCGGGCCGCTCCGGGGCTGCGGCGCCCCGGACGGGCCCGCCGGCCCGGCTCCAGCAGGGCCCGGCGTAGGCCGGGAGCAGCGGTCGTGCGCTCCGGAAAGACAGGGAAGTCACCCGTACGAAGACGACGATCGAGCACTGCCGGAGCGGGCCGGAACCCGCGACGGCATCTCACCGGCGAGCCGACTGAGGGCCCGGCGGCCACCGCCCGCCGCCACGGCGACCGCATTTGTCGGGCCGCTCATGATCGACCATGCTGTGCCCCCAGCAGGGCAACAGCCGCACGGTGAACGCGCGATGAAAGCTCGCTCACCGGATCGGATAGCCTCTGCCGGACGTGCCGCCCGCCCCTCGAAGAGGGCGATGGCGCACCTGACCGCTGCCCGGCCGCGCCCAAGGCCGGAAGCCGCGCTGCGCCAGCTTCCAAGGAGTGAGTTCGACTGTCGACCGCCATCCTCACCGGTACGCCGGTCGCCGGTTCGCCGCTTGAGGACGACCTGCGATCGCTGGGCTTCGACGTGCGCGTCGCCTCGGGCGAGGACGACGTGTCCGCACAGGTGGCAGCCGTGGCGGCCGGGGCGCGCGTCGCCCTCGTCGACCCCCGCTTCGTGGGGCACCGGCACAGCCTGCGTCTCGCCCTCACCGACCCGCGCTTCCCGGCGGGCGCCGTACCCGGTGTGCTCGCCGTGGCGCCGCAGTCCCGCGGCGCGCTGACCCGCGTGCTCAGCGGCACCGCCGCCGGCTCCGGGCCGTCCGGCCTGGCGTCGGGCGCAGGGGAAGCGGCCGCCGGGCGAGCCGGCACCGCCTCCGGCGGGATCGCGGCGGTCCCCGGTGAGACGACCGTCACGGAGCCCTCCCACACCCTGCGCACCGTCCCCGACGAACTCGCCGACGCCCTCGACGCTCAGGGCGTGCCGGTGCACCGCCCCGACCTCGGTGCCCTCGTCGCGACGGTCCCCGCAGGCGAGGACGCCCGCGCCGCCGCCCGCGGCGACGTGGAAAGCGTCGACGACGAGGCCGTACGGCTGCGCAGCGCGGTCAAGTCCCGCGACGGCTTCTTCACCACCTTCTGCGTCAGCCCCTACTCCCGTTACATCGCGCGCTGGTGCGCACGCCGCGGCCTCACCCCCAACCAGGTCACCACCGCCTCGCTTGTCACCGCCCTCGTCGCGGCGGCGTGCGCGGCGACGGGGGAGCGGGCAGGCTTCGTCGCGGCCGGCGTGCTGCTGATCGCCTCGTTCGTACTGGACGCGACCGACGGGCAGCTCGCCCGGTACGACCTGCAGTACTCCACCCTCGGCGCCTGGCTCGACGCCACCTTCGACCGCGCCAAGGAGTACGCGTACTACGCCGGTCTCGCTCTCGGCGCCGCCCGCGGCGGTGAGGACGTGTGGGGGCTCGCACTGGGCGCGATGGTCCTGCAGACGGCGAGGCACGTCGTCGACTTCAGCTTCAACGAGGCCAACCACGACGCCCAGGCCAACACCAGCCCCACGGCCGCGCTCTCCAGCAAGCTCGACAAGGTCGGCTGGACGGTGTGGCTGCGGCGGATGATCATCCTGCCGATCGGTGAGCGCTGGGCCCTGATCGCCGTACTGACCGCGTGCACGACGCCCCGCATCACCTTCGTCGTACTCCTCGTCGGCTGCGCCCTCGCCGCCTGCTACACCACGGCCGGCCGCGTGCTGCGCTCCCTGACGCGCAAGGCGCACCGCACCGACCGGGCGGCACGCGCGCTGGCGGACCTCGCGGACAGCGGACCACTCGCGGAGGGCTGTGCCGCGCTCGCGGAGCGCGCCCGTCTGCGGCTGCCCGGCCCCGTCCGCCCCGCCGTCGCGCTGCTCGGCGTGCTCGTGCTGCTCGCCACGGCGCTGTGGACAGGTGCGGGCAGCGTCTGGACGCCGGCGGCCGCGCTGTTCTACGTGCTGACCTCGGGCCTCGCCGTCGCCGGCCCGCTGCGGGGTTCCCTGGACTGGCTCGTGCCGCCCCTGTTCCGTACAGCCGAATACGTGCTCGTCCTCATCCTGGCCGTCCTCGCCGCCCGGGACGGGGCGAGCGGCGCGCTCCCCGCCGCGTTCGGGCTGGTCGCGGCGGTCGCCTACCATCACTACGACACGGTGTACCGCATCCGCGGCGGCACCGGCGCGCCTCCGAACTGGCTTGTGCGTGCGACCGGAGGCCACGAAGGAAGGTCCCTGGCCGTCACCCTCGCCGCAGTCCTCTGGCTGGGCGGCGACAGCCGTGGCCATGCCCCGGGACAAGGTTTCACCATCGCGCTGACCGTGCTCGCCGCGGTCATCGCGGCAGTGGTGCTCGCCGAGAGCATCCGATTCTGGGTGTCCTCCAAAGCACCCGCCGTACACGACGAAACAGGAGAACCCGCATGATCGGCCTCGTGCTGGCTGCCGGCGCCGGACGGCGTCTGCGCCCCTACACCGACACCCTCCCCAAGGCGCTCGTCCCCGTGGGCCCCGAGGGCGACGAGGAGTCGCAGACCGTCCTCGACATCGCCCTCGCCAACTTCGCCGCCGTCGGCCTGACCGACGTCGCCGTCGTCGTCGGCTACCGCAAGGAGGCCGTGTACGAGCGCAAGGAGGCGCTGGAGCAGAAGCACGGCGTCAAGCTCACCCTCGTCGACAACGACAAGGCCGAGGAGTGGAACAACGCCTACTCCCTGTGGTGCGCCCGCGACGTCATCAAGCAGGGCGCCCTGCTCGCCAACGGCGACACCGTCCACCCGGTCTCCGTGCAGAAGACCCTCCTGGGCGCGCGCGGCAACGGCCAGAAGATCATCCTCGCCCTCGACACGGTCAAGAACCTCGACGAGGAGGAGATGAAGGTCGTCACCGACCCCGAGAAGGGCGTCCAGCAGATCACCAAGCTGATGGACCCCTCCACCGCGTCGGGCGAGTACATCGGCCTGACCCTCATCGAGCCCGAGGCCGCCGAGGAGCTCGCGGACGCGCTGAAGACGACCTTCGAGCGCGACCCGCAGCTCTACTACGAGGACGGCTACCAGGAGCTCGTCAACCGCGGCTTCAAGATCGATGTCGCGCCGATCGGCGACGTCCAGTGGGTCGAGATCGACAACCACGAGGACCTCGCCAAGGGCAGGGAGATCGCATGCCGGTACTGACCCGCCTCATTCCGTCCCCCGTCGTCGTCGACATCAGCCGCGGCGCTCTGGACGACCTGGCGGGCCTGCTGGCCGACCAGCGGATCTCCTCGAACGGCAGGCTCGCCTTCGCCATCAGCGGCGGCTCGGGCGCGGCCCTGCGTGAGCGCTTCGCCCCCGCCCTCCCCAGCGCCGACTGGTACGAGGTCGGCGGCGGCACCATCGACGACGCCATCAAGCTCGCGGACGCCATGAAGTCCGGGCGCTACGACGCGGTCGTCGGCCTCGGCGGCGGCAAGATCATCGACTGTGCGAAGTTCGCCGCCGCGCGCATCGGGCTGCCGCTGGTCGCGGTGGCCACGAACCTCTCGCACGACGGCCTGTGCTCGCCGGTCGCCACCCTCGACAACGACGCGGGCCGCGGCTCGTACGGCGTGCCGAACCCCATCGCGGTCGTCATCGACCTCGACGTCATCCGTGAGGCCCCGGCCCGCTTCGTGCGCTCCGGGATCGGCGACGCCATCTCCAACATCTCGGCCGTCCGGGACTGGGAGCTGGGACACACGGTGCGCGGCGAGGACATCGACGGCCTGGCGGCCGCGATGGCGCGCCAGGCCGGCGAGGCCGTCCTGCGCCACCCGGGCGGCGTCGGCGACGACGCCTTCCTCCAAGTCCTCGCCGAGGGGCTGGTGATGACGGGCATCTCGATGTCGGTCGCCGGTGACAGCCGCCCGGCCTCGGGCGCCTGCCACGAGATCAACCACGCCTTCGACCTGCTCTTCCCGAAGCGGGCCGCGAGCCACGGCGAGCAGTGCGGCCTCGGTGCGGCGTTCGCCACGTTCCTGCGCGGCGACAGGGAGATGTCGACGCTGATGGTCCAGGTGCTCCGGCGCCACGGCCTGCCCGTCCTGCCCGGCGAAATCGGCTTCGACGAGGACGAGTTCGTCAAGGTGGTCGAGTACGCCCCGGAGACCCGGCCCGGCCGGTACACCATTCTTGAGCACCTCGACCTGTCCGCCGACCAGATCAGGGACGCATACCGCGACTATGCACAAACCATCGGTAGCTGAGCTCCGCCCGGTCGTTCATCCCGAGGGGGTGAAGGACCGGCGCAGCGGTGAGCACTGGGCCGGGCGGCTCTACATGCGCGAGGTCTCGCTGCGCATCGACCGGCACCTGGTGAACACGCGGGTCACGCCCAACCAGCTGACCTATCTGATGACTGTCGCGGGAGTCCTCGCCGCCCCGGCCCTGCTGGTGCCGGGGATCGGCGGGGCGGTGCTCGGCGTCGTCGCGGTCCAGCTGTACCTGCTGCTCGACTGCGTGGACGGCGAACTGGCGCGCTGGAAGAAGCAGTACTCGCTCGGCGGCGTGTACCTGGACCGGGTCGGCGCCTACCTCTGCGACGCCGCCGTGCTCGTCGGCTTCGGCCTGCGCGCGGCCGACTTGTGGGGCGGCGGCCGGGTGGACTGGCTGTGGGCGTTCCTGGGCACCCTCGCCGCGCTCGGCGCCGTGCTGATCAAGGCCGAGACGGACCTGGTCGGTGTGGCCCGCCACCAGAGCGGGCTGCCGCCCGTGAAGGAGGCCGCGAGCGAACCGCGTTCGTCCGGCATGGCGCTGGCCCGCAAGGCGGCCGCGGCGCTCAAGTTCCACCGGCTGATACTCGGGATCGAGGCGTCGCTGCTCATCCTGGTCCTGGCGGTGCTGGACCAGGTCAGAGGGGACCTGTTCTTCAGCAGGCTCGGCGTCGCCGTGCTCGCCGGCATCGCCCTCGTGCAGACGCTGCTGCATCTGGTGTCCATCCTCGCCTCCAGCAGGCTCAAGTGACGGAGAGGTCTCCCATGACGCAGCAGACGCCGGAGCGTTCCGCGCGGACGCCGAGGCTGGGCGCCGTCATCCTCACCATGGGCAACCGGCCCGAGGAGCTGCGGGCGCTGCTGGAGTCGGTCGCCAAGCAGGACGGGGACCGCATCGAGGTCGTGGTCGTGGGCAACGGCGCGCCGCTGCCCGAGCTGCCGGAAGGGGTACGGACGGTCGAGCTCCCGGAGAACCTCGGCATCCCGGGAGGCCGCAACGTCGGCATCGAGGCATTCGGCCCGTCGGGGTCCGAGGTCGACGCCCTGCTCTTCCTCGACGACGACGGCCTCCTCCCCGGCACGGACACCGCGGAGCTCGTGCGCGAGGCCTTCGCCGCGGACCCGAAGCTCGGCATCATCAGCTTCCGCATCGCCGACCCGGACACGGGGGAGACGCAGCGCCGCCACGTTCCCAGGCTGCGCGCCGCCGATCCGATGCGCTCCTCGCGCGTCACCACGTTCCTGGGCGGCGCGAACGCGGTACGCACCAAGGTCGTCGCCGAAGTCGGCGGCCTGCCGGACGAGTTCTTCTACGCCCACGAGGAGACCGACCTCGCCTGGCGTGCCCTCGACGCGGGCTGGTCCATCGACTACCGCGCCGACATGGTGCTCCACCACCCCACCACCGCCCCCAGCAGGCACGCGGTCTATCACCGTATGGTGGCCCGTAACCGGGTCTGGCTGGCCCGGCGGAACCTGCCCGCTCTCCTCGTCCCCGTCTACCTGGGCGTCTGGCTGCTGCTGACGCTGGCCCGCCGGCCCTCGGGGCCGGCGCTGCGCGCTTGGCTCGGCGGATTCAAGGAGGGCTGGACGACGCCCTGCGGGACCCGCAGGCCCATGCGGTGGCGTACGGTATGGCGGCTGACCCGACTAGGTCGCCCGCCCGTGATCTGACAAGCTCGTCTCCAGCACCATTTCTTCCAGTTCACCCGCACGTGTGAGGACGAAAGTTTCCAACGTGACCGAGACAACGCAGGGCGGTGCGGTGGGCGTGAAGCCCCCGCCCTCACCGGACGACAGTCTGTCCCCGGCCGACCTCGCGGCCAAGTACGGCCTGACGGTGAGCGGGGCCCGTCCCTCACTGCCGCAGTACGTGAAGCAGCTGTGGGGCAGACGGCACTTCATCCTCGCCTTCTCACGGGCGAAGCTCACCGCGCAGTACAGCCAGGCGAAGCTGGGTCAGCTGTGGCAGGTCGTGACCCCGCTGCTGAACGCCGCCGTCTACTACTTCATCTTCGGCGTCATCATGGAGGGCCGCAAAGGCATCCCCGGGGGGCAGGGGAACTACATCCCGTTCCTGGTGACCGGCGTCTTCGTCTTCACCTTCACCCAGACCTCGGTGCTGAACGGCGTCCGGGCGATCTCCGGCAACCTGGGCCTGGTCCGCGCACTGCACTTCCCGCGCGCCTCACTGCCGATCTCCATCTCGCTGCAGCAGCTCCAGCAGCTGCTGTTCTCGATGATCGTGCTCGTGGCCATCCTCATCGGGTTCGAGAACTACCCGTCCCTGTCGTGGCTGCTGATCTTGCCGGCGCTCGCCTGCCAGTTCCTCTTCAACACCGGACTGGCCCTGATCATGGCGAGGCTGGGCAGCAAGACCCCGGACCTGGCACAGCTCATGCCGTTCATCACACGGACCTGGCTGTACGCGTCCGGCGTGATGTTCTTCCTGCCGTACCAGTTGTCGAAGATCCGCGCGGAGCCGTGGCTCGGCGACCTCCTGCAGGCGAACCCGGCCGCCGTGTACATGGACCTGATCCGGTTCGCGGTCATCGACAGCTACCCGGCCTCGTCCCTTCCTCCGCACGTGTGGGCGCTCGCACTGGGCTGGGGACTCCTGGTGGGCATCGGAGGATTTGTTTTCTTCTGGAAGTCGGAGGAGCGTTATGGCCGTGGCTGAGGAAACCCAGGAGAAGGCAGAGATCGTCCAGCAGGCAGACGGCCCTCCGGCACAGAAGCCGTGGATCCCGACTGTCATCGCGCAGGACCTGCACATCGTCTACCGCGTGTACGGCGGCGCCAAGGGCAAGGGCAGCGCCACGGCGGCCCTCAACCGCATCGTGCGCCGCAAGCCCGGCGGCGGCGTACGCGAGGTGCACGCGGTCAAGGGCGTCAGCTTCACCGCCTACCGCGGCCAGGCCATAGGGCTGATCGGTTCCAACGGCTCGGGCAAGTCGACGCTGCTGCGCGCCATCGCCGGTCTGCTGCCCGCGGAGAGCGGGCACGTCTACACCAACGGCCAGCCGTCGCTGCTCGGCGTGAACGCCGCGATGATGAACGACCTGACCGGTGAACGCAACGTCGTCCTGGGCGGGTTGGCGATGGGCCTGTCGCGTGAGGAGGTCGCCGAGCGCTACCAGAGCATCGTCGACTTCTCCGGCATCAACGAGAAGGGCGACTTCATCACGCTGCCGATGCGCACCTACTCCTCGGGCATGGCGGCACGCCTGCGCTTCTCCATCGCCGCGGCCAAGAACCACGACGTGCTGATGATCGACGAAGCGCTGGCGACGGGCGACAAGAAGTTCCAGCGGCGTTCCGAGAAGCGCGTACGGCAGCTCCGTGAGGAGGCGGGCACCGTCTTCCTCGTCAGCCACAACAACAAGTCGATCCGCGACACCTGCGAGCGGACGCTGTGGCTGGAGAAGGGCGAGCTCGTCCACGACGGCCCCACCGAGGAAGTCCTCAAGGAGTACGAGAAGTTCACGGGCAAGTAGCCCCGCAGCACGGCACGACGAGCAGGAGCGGCTGACCCGGACGGTTCCGGGTCAGCCGCTCCCGCGCGTGTGCCCCTCGGGGCGGGGTATCGCCTGTCAGACGCCCGCGTGCGTGCGCTCGGCCGCGGCCTGCTCCGGTCCCCGCTCCGGCTTCGCCGCGGGCGCCGACTCCTCCAGCCCCACCTTGGCGTGCAGCCTCCGCAGCAGCCGCGGCGCGTACCAGGCTCCCCGCCCCAGCAGCCGCATCGCGGCGGGCACCAGCACGCCCCGTACGGCGACCGCGTCGATGAGGATCGCCAGGCCGCTGCCCAGGCCGAACATCTGCAGGAAGCTGATCTCGCTCGTGCCGAAGGCGAAGAAGCTGACGGCGAGCAGCCCCGCGGCCATCGTGACGATGCGCCCGGTGCGGGAGAGTCCGCGGGTGACGGCGGCGGTGTTGCCGGCCCCAGCGTCGTGCAGCTCCTTGATCCGGCTGGTGACGAAGACCTCGTAGTCCATGGAGAGGCCGAAGACGATGCAGAACATCAGCACCGTCATGGACGTGTCCATCGGCATCTCGGTGAAGCCGAGGAACGAGGAGAGATGGCCGTCCTGGAAGATCCAGACCATCGCTCCGATCGAGGCGGTCAGGCTCACGGTGTTCAGCAGGAGCGCGCGCAGCGGTTGCACGACGCTCCCGGTGAAGAGGAACAGCAGCACGAAGGTGGTGCCGACGACCATGCCGACGGCCGCCGGAAGCCGGTCGCCGATGGACGCCTTGGTGTCGACGAGCTGGGCGTCCTGGCCGCCCACCAGCGCCTCGCCGCTGCCGGGCGCCGGGATCTCCCGGATGTCGCGCACCACGTCCTGAGCGCCGTCCGAACCGGCCTTCCCGTCGGGTGTGACGGTGAGCAGCTGCGCGTCCGGACGTCCCAGGGCCGCCTCGGCCCGGCCGGGCGGTGAGGCCTGCCCCTGCGTGTAGGTGCCGGTGCCGGCCTCTACCCGGTCGACTCCGTCGAGCCGCGAGACGCGGGCGGCGTAGTCGTCGAGCTCGTCCTCGGCAACCGCCGAGGTGGTCACGATCTGGACGGCGTCCGCGGAGCTGCCGGGGAAGTCCTTCGCGAGCGCCGTGCTGACCTGCCGGCTCTGCGCGTCCTCGGGCAGGACACGTTCGTCCGGCATGCCGAACCGCGCGCCCAGCAGCGGGCTCGCTGCCAGCAGCAGCACCGCGAGCACGGGCAGCGCGGTCACCAGGGGCCTGCGCATGACGGTGCGGGCGAGGTTGCCCCACACCGGTGCGTCCGGCCGTCGCACGGCGTCCGCCCAGGGCAGGCGCCCCTTGTTGACGCGGTGCCCGAGCACGGCCAGCAGCGCCGGTACGACGACCAGCGCGGCCAGTGCCGCGATGGCGACGACGCCGATGCCGGCGTAGGCGAACGAGCGCAGGAAGAACGGCGGGAACAGCAGCAGCGCGGCGAGCGCCGCCACGACCGTCGCGGCGGAGAAGGCGATGGTGCGTCCGGCCGTGGTGACGGTGGTCCGCAGGGCGTCGGCCACGGTGTCGCCGTCGGCCAGGCGTTCGCGGAACCGGCTGACGATCAGCAGCCCGTAGTCGATGCCGAGCCCCAGCCCCAGCGCGGTGGTGAGGTTCACGGAGAAGACCGAGACGTCGGTCACGCTGCCGAGCACGTACAGCTCGGCGAACGTGCCCAGCACCGCTATCAGCCCGATGGCCAGCGGCAGCAGCGCGGCGACGAAGCTGCCGAAGGCGATGACGAGAAGGATCAGGGTCAGCGGGACGGCGATGGCCTCGGCGACGGCCAGGTCGGCCGAGACCTGGCCGGAGATGTCGTTGTTGAGGGCGGCCGCACCACCGGCCCGTACCTGCAGCGGGCCCCTGTCGCCGCTCCACTCGTCGGTGATCTCCTTCGCGTTGTCGGCGACCTCGGTGCTGTCCCCCTTCACGTGGGCCAGTACGAGTGCCTGCGTGCCGTCCTCCGAGGTGAGAGCGGCGCCGCCGCGTCCCCAATAGGACGAGACGTGGGAGATCCCCGGCTCCTTCTCGAGGCCCTCGGTCAGTTCGCGGCCCGCTTCCCGCACCGCCGCGGATTCCAGGCTGCCGCTGTCGGGCCGCACGAGCAGCACGAGGTTGTCCTCGCCGCCGAACTTCTCCTCGATCACGCTCTGCGCACGGCTCGACGGCGCGTCAGGATCCTCGAAGCCGCCGGCCTGCAGCTTGCCGAAAGCGCCGAATCCGACGGCCCCCATGGCCAGCACCGCTATGAGGCTGAGCGCGAGCAGCGCCCGGGGTCTGCGCAGCGTCAGCTCCGCGATTCTTCGTAGCACGGTCGCCCCCCATGAAGAGTGGTCTGCCCACCGATGTTTACGGTGTCAACTTGGACTCTTCCAGTTGATGTTAATGCTGTCAACATTGGGCAGGATGGAAGTATGGCGGACATGGGAGCGAAGACCGGTGCGGGAACGGGTGCGTCCGCGGAAGGACCTGGTGGGGGCGGGCGTGCCCGCGGTCCGAAAACCGCCTACCACCACGGCGACCTGCGCAATGCGCTCATCGACGCCGCGACCGGACTCGCCCGCGACGGCGGCCCGGAGGCGGTGGTGCTCCGCGCCGCCGCCCGCCGCGTCGGCGTCTCCCCGACGGCCGCCTACCGGCACTTCGCCGGCCAGGGCGACCTGCTGCACGCGGTCAAGGAGCTGGGCCAGCGGCGCCTGGCGGAGTCGATGGAGACGGCCGCCGCGCTCGCGCCCCCGGACTCCGGTCCCCGCGCCGCCGAGGAGCGCATCCGCGCCATCGGGCACGGCTACCTCGCCTTCGCCCGCAAGGAGCCCGGCCTCTACCGGGTCGCCTTCTGCCGCGATCCCCTCACGGTCAACTCTCTCGACGGCGCGATCGAGCCCGGCGACGAGGACACCTGGGGCTTCCGCTCCTTCGACATCCTCGTGCAGGCCCTCGACTCCCTCGTCGAGAGCGGCGGCATGGCTCCGTACCGCCGCACCGGCGCGGAACTCACCGCCTGGGCCACCGTGCACGGCCTGGCCATGCTCTTCCTCGACGGGCCGCTCTCGCAGCTGACGGAGGACGAGACCGACGCCGTCGCCGAGCGCGCCTTCGACCTCCTGATTGCTGGATTCACCGCGCCCTGAGCGCCATTCATTCCGCTGCCGAAATGCGCCCGCGTTCGGGCTGAGTGACGGCCGCACAGGCCCTCCGCGCAGTCGTGAAAGTGCTTTGCGCTGCCGTTTTACGGGGCGCCCCGGCGCGTCATTACGGGCCGCGGGCCCGGCCGCCCGCGCTCGCCATGCCCATGCGGCGTGTCCGAAATAGGATGTTTTTCTCCAGCGGTGTAGAAACGGAGATGTGACGGCAATGGCTTCTGGCAGCACGTGGTGAGCGCGGAGGCGGACGCGCATGCGCGTGCCGTTCTCGCCAAGGCCACCCGGGAGAACTTCCCCGTGGCTCCCGGATTTCTGCCGCGGCAATGGCGCGAGGACCTGATGTCCGTCTACGGCTACGCCCGTCTCGTCGACGACATCGGCGACGGCGACCTCGCTCCGGGCGGCCGCGACGCGCAGTACCTGGGACTCGATCCCGACTGGGGGAGCGACCAGCCCGCCGGCCGGCTCGCCATGCTGGACGCGTTCGAAGCCGATCTGCGCCGCATCTTCGACTCGGGCACCGCCGGCCCCCGCCATCCGCTGCTGCGTGCGCTCGCGCCCACGGTGCGGCGCCGCGACCTCACCCCCGAGCCCTTCCTGGCGCTCATCGAGGCCAACCGCCAGGACCAGAAGATCCGCCGCTACGCGGACCACGCCGAACTGCTCGCCTACTGCGAACTGTCGGCCAACCCCGTCGGCCACCTCGTGCTGGCCATCACCGGCACCGCCACACCCGAGCGCATCCGCTACTCCGACGACGTCTGCTCCGGCCTGCAGATCGTCGAGCACCTGCAGGACGTCGCCGAGGACCTCCGCCGTGACCGCATCTACCTCCCGGCCGAGGACATGGCCCGCTTCCACGTCACGGAGGAGGACCTCGGGGCGCCGACGGCCGGTGCGTCCGTGCGTGCGCTGGTCGCCGCCGAAGCCGAACGCGCCCGTGCCCTGCTCTCGTCGGGCGACCCTCTCGTGGCCGGCGTCCACGGGCGGCTGAAGCTGCTGCTGGCCGGGTTCACCGGCGGCGGGCGTGCCGCGCTGCGGGCCATCGGCCGCGCCGGTTACGACGTACTACCAGGACCTCCCCGAGCCACCACGCGCGGCCTGCTGCGCGAGGTGGCCGCAACCTTGCGAAGAGAGGGGTGAACGGACCGTGGACAGAGTCCGGCCCGTGCTGCACGTACCGCCGGCGGTGGCCGCCGCGTACAGCTACTGCGAGTCCGTGACGGGCCAGCAGGCCCGCAACTTCGCCTACGGCATCCGGCTGCTGCCGACCGGGAAGCGCCGCGCGATGTCCGCGCTCTACGCGTTCTCGCGACGTGTCGACGACATCGGCGACGGCCCCCTCGAACCCTCCGTCAAGGAGTCCCGGCTGGAGGCGACCCGGGAGCTGCTGGAAAGGATCCGGTCGGACGCGATCGGGGAGGACGACACGGACCCTGTCGCCGTGGCCCTCAGCGACGCTGCACGCCGCTACCCGCTGCCGCTCGGCGGTCTCGACGAACTCATCGACGGCGTGCTGCTGGACGTCCGCGGCGCCACCTACGGCACCTGGGAGGAGCTGGAGGTCTACTGCCGCTGCGTGGCGGGGGCGATCGGACGCCTCTCGCTGGGCGTCTTCGGCACCCTCCCGGGGGCGCAGGAGACGGCCCGGGCGCCCGAGTACGCGGACACGCTCGGCCTCGCACTCCAACTCACCAACATCCTCCGGGATCTGCGGGAGGACGCCGACCAGGGGCGCACCTACCTGCCCGCGGAGGACCTGGAGAAGTTCGGCTGCTCTCCCGACTTCCCCAGCAGGGACGTTCCTTCTGAGGGCGACTTCCGCGGACTGATGCAGCATGAGGTGCAGCGCGCCCGCGCCCTCTTCCGGCACGGCTACCAGCTGCTTCCCCTGCTCGACCGCAGGTCGGGCGCGTGCGTGGCGGCCATGGCCGGGATCTACCAGCGGCTTCTGGAGCGCATCGCGGCCGACCCGTACGCGGTCCTCCGCCGTCGCGTCTCGCTTCCGAGCAGGCAGAAGGCGTACGTGGCCGTGCGCGGCCTCTCCGGCGTCGACGCGCGGCAGGCCGCACGGCGGAGCGCGCGCACATGAGGGGAGCGGACATGGGGACGACACCCGGGCACGGGGGCGGGCGGGAGCCCCGCCGCGCCGTCGTGATCGGCGGAGGCCTCGCCGGCGCCACCGCGGCGCTGCGGCTCGCCGGAGCCGGTGTGGCGACCACCCTCTTCGAGGCCCGGCCGCGCCTGGGCGGACTCGCGTTCTCCTTCCGGCGGGACTCGCCCGCCGGCGTGCTGAGCGTCGACAACGGTCAGCACGTGCACCTGCGCTGCTGCACCGCGTACAACTGGTTCCTGGAGCGGATCGGCGCCCGTGGACTCGCGCCGCTGCAGCGGCGGCTGGACGTTCCCGTGCTGGACGCCGCCCACCACCGACCCCGGCCGGGTCGGCTGAGCCGCGCCGCCCTGCCCGTGCCCCTGCACCTGGCCGGGAGCCTCGCGGCCTACCGCCACCTCTCCCCGGCGGAGCGGCTGGCGGCCTGCCGCGCCGCGCTCGCGCTGCGGAAGCTGGACCCGGCCGACCCCGCCCTGGACGGCGTCGACTTCGCCACCTGGCTGCACCGTCAGGGGCAGAGCGACCGGGCGGTCCGCGCTCTGTGGGACCTCGTCGGGACCGCGACCCTCAACGCCCGCGCAAGCGACGCCTCCATGGGACTGGCCGCCATGGTCTTCAAGACCGGCCTGCTCTCCGCTCCCGGCGCCGCCGACATCGGCCTGGCCCGCGTCCCGCTCGGCCATCTGCACGACACCCTCACCCGCGCCGCCCTGGACGCGGCGGGAGTCCGGACCGTCACCCAGTCCAGGGCGCGCTCCGTCACCGCCGCGGAGAAAGGCGGCTGGCGTGTGAGCGTCGTGCACGGGCAGGCGCCGCCGCTGGACCACGAAGCCGACGCCGTCGTGCTGGCCGTGCCGCAGCGCGAAGCCCACGACCTGCTTCCCGACGGGGCGCTGGCCGACCGCAGGCGCCTTCTCGACATCGGTACCGCACCCATCGTGAACCTGCACGTGATCTACGATCGCCGGGTGCTGCGCCGCCCGTTCTTCGCGGCGCTCGGTTCACCCCTCCAGTGGGTCTTCGACCGCACGGGCCCGTCCGGTATCAGCGGCGGCCAGTACCTCGCCGTCTCACAGTCGGCCGCGCACGAGGAGATCGACCTGCCGGTGGGCGTGCTGCGCGAGCGCTGCCTCCCCGAACTCGCGCGGCTGCTGCCAGCGGCACGGGACGCGCGCGTCCGGGACTTCTTCGTGACGCGGGAGCGTACGGCCACGTTCGATCCCCGCCCCGGGGTGGGACGGCTGCGCCCGGGAGCCCGTACAAGGGCTCCCGGTGTCTGCCTCGCCGGAGCTTGGACCGATACTGGCTGGCCAGCGACCATGGAGGGCGCAGTACGGAGCGGCATGACAGCCGCCCGGGAAGCCCTCGCCGCCATGGGCCGTCCGTACGACAGCGAAACGGTGCCCGGCACCGAAGGAAGGGCGGTGGCATGACCAGCCTCGATGCCGCAGGCACCAGGACGAACGGCGAAGACCCCGGAGGAGAGCCCGTGACCACGGCGAATCAGAAGACCGTCGTCGACGACACGAGCGTCAGCGCTCTGCTGGAGCGGGGGCGCAGGCTCGCGACCCCGGTGCTGCGCTCGGCCGTGGCCCGGCTGGCCCCGCCGATGGACACCGTCGCGGCGTACCACTTCGGATGGATCGACGCGCAGGGCCGGCCGTCCGACGCGGACGGCGGCAAGGCCGTACGCCCCGCACTGGCCCTGCTCTCGGCAGAGGCCGCGGGGGCCGCGCCGGAGACGGGGCTGCCCGGCGCGGTCGCCGTCGAGCTGGTGCACAACTTCTCGCTGCTGCACGACGACTTGATGGACGGCGACGAGCAGCGCCGCCACCGCGACACGGTGTGGAAGGTGCACGGCCCGGCGCAGGCCGTACTCGTCGGCGACGCGCTCTTCGCGCTCGCCAACGAGATCCTCCTGGAGGCCGGCACCGCCGAGGCCGGCCGCGCGACGCGGCGCCTCACGCGGGCGAGCCGCCGCCTCATCGACGGGCAGGCGCAGGACATCTCCTACGAGCAGCGCGAGCGCGTCACCGTAGAGGAGTGCCTGGAGATGGAGGGCAACAAGACGGGTGCGCTGCTCGCCTGCGCCGTCTCCATCGGGGCCGTGCTGGGCGGTGCGGACGACCGCTCGGCCGACGCGCTGGAGTCCTACGGCTACCACCTCGGGCTGGCCTTCCAGGCGGTCGACGACCTGCTGGGCATCTGGGGCGACCCGGAGGCCACCGGCAAGCAGACGTGGAGCGACCTGCGTCAGCGCAAGAAGTCGCTGCCCGTGGTGGCCGCGCTCGCCTCCGACGAACCCGTGGCGGAGAAGCTGGCGCAGCTGATGGCGGCGGACGCCAAGAAGAGCCAGGCCGAGTTCGAGGACTTCGACGAGGCGGAGTTCGCCGCACGTGCCGCCCTCATCGAGGAGGCCGGGGCCCGCGAGTGGACCTCCCAGGAAGCCAAGCGGCAGCACGCCACGGCGCTCGCCGCGCTCGAACCCGTCGACATGCCGGCGCACGTGCGCGAGCAACTGACGGCGCTGGCGGACTTCGTCGTCGTACGCCGGCGGTGACCGCCCGGCCGCGGCCCTCGCGGGCCGCGGCCGCACGCGGCAGGAACAACAACATTCTCCCCGGACGGACCCTTCGGAAGGGAAAGAGATGACAGCGACAACCGACGGCAGCACAGGGGCCGCGGCGGCCCGCCCACTCTCCCCTCCGAAACGGCTCCAGGGACACGGCGGCGCCGGTGCGGCCCTGCTCCCCGCGGAGCCCGGGCCGGGTCCGGGGCAGCAGGGCGACGGGCTCGCGGCGCAGGCGGAGCGTGCGGCCCGGCTCGCCGCCGACAACCTCCTCGCCAGGCAGGACCCCCGGGGCTGGTGGAAGGGGGACCTGGAGACCAACGTCACCATGGACGCCGAGGATCTGCTGCTGCGCGAGTTCCTCGGCATCCGCGACGAGCGGACCACCGAGGAGGCGGCGCGGTTCGTCCGGTCCCAGCAGCGCACCGACGGCACCTGGGCGACGTTCCACGGAGGGCCCGGCGACCTGTCCACCACGGTCGAGGCGTACGTCGCTCTGCGGCTGGCGGGGGACGAGCCCGGCGAGCCGCACATGGCCCGCGCGTCCGCCTGGATCCGGGACCGCGGCGGCGTCGCCTCGACCCGGATCTTCACGCGGATCTGGCTGGCGCTCTTCGGATGGTGGCGCTGGGAGGACCTTCCCGAACTGCCCCCGGAGATCATCTACTTCCCGAAGTGGTTCCCCCTCAACATCTACGACTTCGCCTGCTGGGCGCGGCAGACGATCGTGCCGCTCACGGTCGTGTCCGCGAAGCGGCCCGTACGTCCTCAGCCCTTCCCGCTGGACGAGCTGCACAGCGACCCCTCACTGCCCAACCCGCCGCGGCGGATGGCCACTTGGGCGAGCTGGGACGGCGTCTTCCAGCGCCTCGACAGGGTCATGCACGCCTACCGCAGAGTGGCCTCCGTGCCGCTGCGCAGGGCCGCTCTGCGCAGCGCGGCGCGGTGGATCGTCGAACGGCAGGAGAACGACGGCTGCTGGGGCGGCATCCAGCCACCGGCCGTCTACTCGCTGATCGCGCTGCGCCTGCTCGGATACGACCTGGACCACCCCGTCATGCGGGCGGGACTGGAGTCCCTGGAACGCTTCACCGTCCGCTACGACGACGCTCCGTCAGGCGGGGACGGGGCGGACGGGAGCGGCGGCACGCGCCGCATGGTGGAGGCCTGCCAGTCGCCCGTGTGGGACACGTGCCTCGCCACCGTCGCGCTCGCCGACGCCGGACTCCCCCCGGACCACCCGGCGTTGGTCAAAGCCGCCGACTGGATGCTCGGGGAGCAGGTGGTGCGCCCGGGGGACTGGTCCGTACGCAGGCCCCGACTCCGGCCCGGCGGCTGGGCGTTCGAGTTCCACAACGACAACTACCCGGACACCGACGACACCGCTGAGGTAGTCCTCGCGCTCCGCCGCGTCCGCAACCGCGATCAGGCCCGCGTGGACACCGCCGTGCGCCGCGCCGTGGACTGGACGCTCGGCATGCAGTCCCGCAACGGCGCCTGGGGAGCGTTCGACGTCGACAACGACAGCCCCTTCCCCGACCGGCTGCCCTTCTGCGACTTCGGCAAGGTCATCGACCCCCCGTCCGCGGACGTCACCGCCCACGTGGTGGAGATGCTCGCCGACGAGGGCCACCGCGACGACCCCCGCGTACGGAGGGGAGTCGAGTGGCTGCTGGCCGAACAGGAGGCGGACGGCTCCTGGTTCGGGCGCTGGGGCGTCAACTACGTGTACGGCACGGGCGCGGTCGTGCCGGCCCTCGTCGCGGCGGGGCTCCCCGTCTCGCATCCGGCGATCCGGCGGGCCGTCGGCTGGCTGGAGAGCGTCCAGAACGAGGACGGCGGCTGGGGCGAGGACCTGCGTTCCTACCTGCCCGAAGGCGGATGGGCCGGCCGCGGCACCACGACGGCGTCGCAGACGGGGTGGGCGCTGATGGCGCTGCTCGCGGCGGGCGAGCGGGAGTCCCTGGCCGTCGAGCGGGGGATCAGCTGGCTCGCCCACAACCAGCGGGAGGACGGCTCCTGGGACGAGCCGCACTTCACCGGAACCGGCTTCCCCTGGGACTTCTCGATCAACTACCACCTGTACCGCGTGGTCTTCCCGCTCACCGCACTCGGACGCTACCTGCACAGTCCCGGCGGCGCAGGCGTCGGGCGCCAGGACGCCGGATGACGCTCCCGGGCGACCGGCTCCCGCTGCTGATCGCGTGCGCGCTGGGCATCGAGCGGCTCGCCCTGCGGCACCACGCCGCGGCCGCGGACGCCGCGGCGGGACCGGTGACGGTGCTGCGTACGGGAATGGGGCCGGAGGCGGCCGGACGGGCCGTCGCCTCCGCCCTGCGCGGTGAGGCCGAGGAGGGCGGTACCGCGGTGCTCGCGACGGGCTTCTGCGCGGGCCTCGTCCCCGGCATGCATCCGGGCGACCTCGTCGTGGCCGAGGAGACGAGAGACGCGTCGGGGCGCACGGAGTGCACCGGGACGGGCCGGCTGGCCCAGGCTCTGAGCGCCTACGGGACCGTCCACACAGGGCCCGTGGCGGGGTCGGCGCACGTGGTGCGGGGCCCCGCCCGTGCGGCGCTGCACTCGGCGAGCGGGGCGGTGGCCGTCGACATGGAGTCGGCGGCCACGCTCCGTTCGGCGATGCTCACGGCCGGGCCTCTGCCCACGCCCGTCACGGGCGCGGTGGCGGTGGCGGGGGCGGGTGCCGGGGAGGAGGGGGACCGTCCGTCCGTGGCGGCGCTGAGGCGTCCCGTTGCGGCCGTACGGGTGGTGGTCGACGCGCCCGGACATGAACTGATCCGTCTCGGGACACTGCGAGGTGGAATATCTGCATTCCGCGTACTCCGCAGCATTCTGCCCGCATTCCTCGAATGGCACCGATCCTTGCTGCTCCCCTGGAGGTGAGCGAGTCATGGCCATGCCTCTGCGTCAGACCGTCCGAATCGGCAGCTATCTCTTCCAGCAGAAGCTCCGCGGCCGAGAGAAGTTCCCGTTGATCGTGGAGCTGGAGCCGCTGTTCGCCTGCAATCTCAAGTGCGAGGGATGCGGGAAGATCCAGCACCCGGCCGGTGTTCTCAAGCAGCGGATGCCCGTGGCACAGGCGGTGGGGGCGGTGCTGGAATCCGGTGCCCCGATGGTCTCCATCGCCGGGGGAGAGCCGCTTATGCATCCTCAGATCGGCGAAATCGTCCGGCAGTTGGTCGCGAAGAAGAAATACGTCTTCCTGTGCACCAACGCCATGCTCATGCGCAAGAAGATGGACGAGTTCACGCCGTCACGCTATTTCGCCTTCGCCGTGCACATCGACGGGCTGAAGGAACGGCACGACGAATCCGTCGCCAAGGAAGGCGTGTTCGACGAGGCCGTCGAGGCGATGAAGGAGGCGAAGCGGCGCGGGTTCCGGGTCACCACGAACTCCACGTTCTTCAACACGGACACCCCGCAGACCGTCATCGAGGTGCTCGACTACCTCAACGACGACCTGAAGGTCGACGAGATGATGATCTCGCCCGCCTACGCCTACGAGAAGGCCCCGGACCAGGAGCACTTCCTCGGCGTGGAGCAGACCAGGGAGCTGTTCCGCAAGGCGTTCTCCGACGGCAACCGGCGGCGCTGGCGGCTGAACCACAGCCCTCTCTTCCTCGACTTCCTCGAGGGCAAGGCGGACTTCCCCTGCACCGCGTGGGCGATCCCGAACTACTCGCTCTTCGGCTGGCAGCGTCCCTGCTACCTGATGAGCGACGGCTATGTGCCGACGTACAAGGAGCTCATCGAGGAGACGGACTGGGAGGCCTACGGACGGGGCCGCGACGCCCGCTGCGCCAACTGCATGGCGCACTGCGGCTACGAGCCCACGGCCGTGCTGGCCACGATGGGCTCGCTGAAGGAGTCGCTGCGTGCCGCGCGGGAGACCGCACGGGCATGACCCGGGCCGCCCGCGCGCCGAGGGCCGGGACGTGAACACCCGCTGACGGACACGAGAAGAGAGCCGGGCCATGAGCGACTTCGACCTCACCGCGCTTCTCCAGGAGCGCGGAGCCGAACGCTACGAACTGCACACACGACACCTGAACCACCAACTGCCGCGCATGCTGCGGACGATCGGCTTCGACAAGGTCTACGAACGAGCCGAGGGGCCCTTCCTCTACGACGGGGAGGGCAACGAGTACCTCGACATGCTCGCCGGGTTCGGCGTGATGGGGCTGGGACGGAACCACCCCGTCGTCCGGCGCGCGCTCCACGAGGTGCTGGACGCCCAGCTCGCCGACCTCACCCGGTTCGACTGCCCGCCGCTTCCCGGGCTGCTCGCCGAGAAGCTGCTCAGCCTGGCGCCCGGCATGGAGAGGGTCTTCTTCGGCAACAGCGGAACCGAATCCGTCGAGACGGCGCTGAAGTTCGCCCGCTACGCCACGGGCCGGACGCGGATCCTCTACTGCGGCCACGCGTTCCACGGGCTGACGACCGGCTCGCTCTCCGTCAACGGCGAGACGTCCTTCCGCCGCGGCTTCGACCCGCTGCTGCCCGACACCCCGGTGCCGCTCGGTGATCTCGACGTCCTGGAGAGGGAGTTGGGGCGCGGCGACGTGGCGGCGCTCATCGTGGAGCCCATCCAGGGCAAGGGTGTGCAGGCGGTACCGCCCGGCTTCCTGACGTCGGCCGGTGAACTGCTGCGCCGCCACGGCGCGTTGCTGATCGCGGACGAGGTGCAGACGGGACTCGGACGCACGGGGGACCTGTTCGCCTACCAGCACGAAGCGGGCGCCGAACCGGACCTGGTGTGCGTGGCGAAGGCGCTCTCCGGCGGCTACGTCCCCGTCGGGGCGACGCTCGGAAAGGAGTGGATCTTCAAGAAGGTCTACTCGTCGATGGACCGCGTCCAGGTGCACTCGGCCAGCTTCGGTTCCAACGCGCAGGCCATGGCCGCCGGGCTCGCGACCCTGCACGTGCTGGAGCGCGACAACCTCATCGCGAGGTCACGGCGTACGGGGGACCTGCTGCGGAGCAGGCTCGCCGCGATGGTCGGCGACTACGAGATGCTGCACGAGGTGCGGGGCCGCGGGCTGATGACGGGCATCGAGTTCGGCAGGCCCAAGTCCCTTTCCCTGCGCGGGCGATGGTCGATGCTCCAGGCGGCGCGCAAAGGGCTGTTCGCGCAGATGGTGGTGGTGCCGCTGATGCAGCGGCACCGCATCCTGACCCAGGTCTCCGGCGACGAGCTGGAGGTCATCAAGCTGACCCCGCCGCTGGTGATCGGGGAGCCGGAGGTCGAGCGCTTCGTGACCGCCTTCAGGGAGATCATGGACGAGGCGCACAACGGCGGCGGGCTGCTGTGGGACTTCGGGCGGAACCTCGTCAAGCAGGCCGTCGCGAACCGCTGAGCCCCCGCCCCAGTCTCAGCGGTCCGTGTCCCGCCGCATCTCAGCTGTCCGCGCCTCAGCCGTCCTCCAGCAGCCTGTCCCGCAGGCGTTCGCGGGTCGCCGCCTCGAGTCCGAGCCCCTCGGAAAGGTACTGCTCGACCCCGCCCCAGGTGTCGTCGATGGTCGTGAGGGCCGCGGCGAGGTACGTGGGGCGGGCGTCGAAGAGCGGTGAGAGAAGCTCCAGCACCTCGGGCGACATGCCGGCCCGCGACTTCTCGCTCCGGTACATCTTGTAGCGGCGGTGCGGGGAGTTGGACTCCAGGTAGTCGGCCTCGATGTCCTTCTTGTCCACGCCGAGCGCCATCAGCGTCACGGCGACCGACAGGCCGGCGCGGTCCTTCCCGGCGGCGCAGTGCATGAGTGCGGGGACGCTGCCGTCGGCGAGTTCGTGGAGGATCCGGCTGTGCTCGCTCGTGCGCCCCGTGATGATGGAGCGGTACGAGGCGATCATGCGGGCCGCTCCCTTGCCGTCGGAGAGGACCATGCGCAGCTGGTCGAGCTCGCCGTCCCGCACCATCTTCCAGAACTCCGCGCCGTCCGCGGGGTCGCTGAGCGGGAGATTCACGTAGCGCACGCCCGGCAGTTCGACGTCGGGACCTTCGAGTGCCTGGTCGGCGGAGTTGCGGAAGTCGTAGACCGTGTGGAGACCGAGGCCCTTGAGGAAGCCGGCGTCCTCCTCCGTCGCGTGAGCGAGGTGGCCGCTGCGGAAGAGGACGCCGTGGCGGAGCCGCCGGCCGTCGGCCGTCGGCACTCCGCCGAGGTCGCGGAAGTTGCGCACTCCGGTCAGCGCCGGTTCGGCGGACTGCTGGCTCACGGCTGCTCCTTCGGTAAGCGGGTGCTCGCTGACGCGCGGACGCGGCCGACGATACGACATGGGCTCGCGGCGGGAGAGTGTGCGGCGGCCCGCTACCACGGAGGGCAGCCGTGCCGGTGCAGAGGGTGATTGAGGGCCGTGCGGCGGGGGTTGGATGTGAGACAAAACGGGGGCGAATTCCGGACGCGTTCGGGGGCGGTCCGGGGGAGGCGCCCCCGGCGCACTAGGGGGCGCATATGCCTGTGTCAGTCCGGCGGCGGGAGCCGGGCATGTCGCCCTTGCCCCGTAGGCCGGGATCGGCGGCCCGGGTGCGGAGGCCAATGTGCGTCACCGTCCGTGAAGGGCTTTCCTGCGTGCGCCGCACGGGTTCCGGGCGGTGCCCCGGAGGTCGGCCGGAGCGGTGCGGGGGAGGAGAACCGCAGGCGGGGCAGGAGGGGGAGGGGGAGCGGCCGCCGCGGCCCGCGGGCCTCAGGGGCGGCGGCGCTCCCGTGTGCTCGGCCGCGGACGGCCCCGAAGGGTAACTGCCGGACTCCGTACGGCAGTTAAGATCTTGGACCGTGCCCCGCCGGGTGGTGCCGATCTTCACTCGTTCGGAGGTGGCGAGGGGTGGCGAATATGTCAAGCGCACCCGCGCCACGCAGCCGAGAGGACTAGCGTGACCGTAGCGCTGTGAGAGCGAACTGACGCGCGCTGTGATCGTGCTTCGAGGAAGCCCACCCGCAGACCTCAACTCAACCGAGGAATTCGATGCCTGAACCCCCGAGCCACGCGGTCCAGACAGGAAGGGGTATGTCCGCTCCCGCACCTTCCCAGGGGCCTCACCCCGGCAAGGCACCGCTCCCGGTCGCCTCGCCGGAGTCGCGGGGCACGGCGGTCCACGGCTCGTACGGAGCGCCGGCGCCGGGCGTCAACGGCTCGCGGCGCCGGCACGGACGCGCCCCGGCACCCCGGACCCCCAGCGACGCCGCGCTCCGCCGGCACCTGGTGCGGCTCGCCGTACTGCCCGCGGGGGTCGTCGCGGTCGCCGGTGCCGCCGTCGTCGCGTACGTGATGAGCGTCGAGGGCGGTCCCGGAGCCTCCGCCGCTCCCGCTCCGGGTGCCGACGGGGCCGTCGTCTGGAGCGTGCTGGCCGGCGCCCTCTTACTCGTCTGCGGCGCCGTCGCCGGCGCCGCCTACGCAGCGACCTCCCAGGCCCGCCGCGTACTCGAACGCCACACCGCGCTGCGCCGCTCCGTCGCGCGGGGCCGCTCCGAGATCCAGGCCCTGCTGCAGTGCCTGGAGCAGGGCGACCGCCCGCACCTGCGCCCGCACCCCGCGCTCCCCGAGCCCGGCGAGCGCGCGGACGCCGTCGAGCTGCTCGCCCACGAACTCGAACTCGCCCAGCACTCGGCCGAGTCGGCCGTCACACGCGCCGCCGCCCTCGTGCGCAGCAACTCCAGCAGCAACGAGGAGAAGGTCGAGGTCTTCGTCAACCTCGCGCGGCGCCTGCAGTCCCTGGTCCACCGCGAGATCGAGCTGCTGGACGACCTGGAGAACCAGGTCGAGGACCCCGATCTCCTCAAGGGGCTCTTCCACGTCGACCACCTGGCCACCCGGATCCGCCGCCACGCGGAGAACCTCGCGGTCCTCGGCGGCGCGGTCTCCCGCCGGCAGTGGAGCCGCCCGGTCACGATGACCGAGGTGCTGCGCTCCGCCATCGCCGAGGTCGAGCACTACCCCCGCGTGAAGCTGGTGCCCCCGATCGAGGGCACGCTCCGCGGTCATGCCGTGGCGGACGTCATCCACCTCCTGGCCGAACTCGTCGAGAACGCGACGGTGTTCTCCGCCCCGCACACCCAGGTCCTGCTGCGCGCGCAGCATGTGACGGCGGGTCTGGCCATCGAGGTCGAGGACCGCGGGCTGGGCATGACGCCCGCCGAGCAGAGCCGCATGAACGCCGTGCTCTCCGACCCCGAACGCATCGACGTGGGCGAGCTGTTGCAGGACGGGCGCATCGGGCTGTTCGTGGTCTCGGCGCTCGCGCAGCGGCACGGCATCGTCGTCCAGTTGCAGAGCAACATCTACGGCGGCATCCAGGCCGTGCTCGTACTGCCCCGCGAGGTGCTCGGCGAGGAGCCGGGCAACGGGGCGCAGCAGCCGGGCAACGTCGCAGGGTCCGCGGTGCGGACCGCCAACGCGGCTGCCGCCGGCGGCGGTTCGGCCGGCGTCGGTGTCGCGGCCTCCGCCGGCCGGCACGGTGCGGCCGAGCCCGGAGCCGGCGACACGACGGAGCTCCCGCGGGTGCGAACCGGCAGCCCCGAGCACGCGCGCATGCCCGCATCCGAACAGAGCCGGCCAGTCCCCGCCCAGCCCGCGGCCCGCTCGCAGCCCCTGCCCCAGCCGTCGGGCGCGCAGTACGCGCCCACCGCCCATTCCGGCCCGGGCCCTTCCGCGCGTCCCGGTCCGCAGCCTCCCCTGCAGGTCCACACCCCGGGCCCGTCCAGAGCGGCGGGGAACGGGGAGCGCCCCGAACTCCCCAAGCGCCGCCGCCAGGAGCATCTGGTCCCCGAACTCCGGGAAACCCCGCCCGCGAGGCAGGACGGCGCCACCGCCGACTGGGACGGGACGGCGCAGGGACACGACCCCGGTCTGATGGCCGCGTTCCAGCGCGGCACGAGCCTCGCCGAGGACAACGGCGGCGAAGCACCCCGTCCCGCCGGTTAGGCGGCGGCAGTTCGGGCCCCGCCGTCGGCGCGCGGGGCCGTCGCGCCCGCGGGAGCGGGCCCCCGAGGTCAACGCGCCCGCGCCCCACGTACTCGGGGCCCGGGCCGCCCTCCACACGAATGCCCGCGGAAACGGCCCCGCTCGGCCCCGTTCCGCCCGCTCTGCGGTACAGCTCTGAAGGAGAAGAACGCGATCATGGTGAGCGAAGCCCCCATCGGACACACGACAGACCTCTCCTGGCTCCTGACCGGACTCGTGGAGCGCGTGCCCCACACGCGCAGCGCGCTGCTGCTGTCCTCCGACGGCCTGGTGAAGGCCGCTCACGGTCTGGACACGGACACCGCCGACCACATGGCGGCGCTCTCCTCCGGGCTGTACTCGCTGGCGCGCAGCGCCGGCGTGCGTTTCGGCGACGGCGGAGAGGTGCGCCAAGTGGTGGTGGAGCTCGACACTTCGCTGCTGTTCGTCTCGACCGCCGGGCAGGGGGCCTGCCTCGCCGTGCTCGCCGGGCGCGACGCGGACGCCGCGGTCCTCGGATACGAGATGGCGATGCTCGTCAAGAGCGTCCGGCCGTATCTGGGGACCCCCGCGCGGCAGCCGGCCGGTCACTGAGGCGGCCGGATGAGACAGGAACCGTTAGAGGGGCCGTGGCTCGACGACGACGCCGGGCGGCTGGTCCGCCCGTACACCGTGAGCAACGGTCGAACGAAGCCGACGGCCCAATTCGACCTGCTCACGATGGTGATGGCGACCGGGGAGCGTCCCCGGAGCTACCTCGGCCCCGACCACACCCACGTGCTCCAACTGTGCGGCGGGCCCGTCTCCGTCGCCGAGATCGCCGCCCAGATCGCCCAGCCCGCAGTGGTCGCCAAGGTGCTCCTCTCCGACCTGGTCGACTGCGGTGCGATCACCTCGCGCGCGCCGGTGCGCGCGCCTCTCTCTTCCGACCCTACTGATCGAGAACTGCTGGAGGCGGTGCTGGATGGGCTCCGTAAACGACTCTGAAGTGAGCCGTGCCGATCCGTTCCCTACCGCGCTGAAAATCCTCATCGCCGGGGGCTTCGGTGTCGGCAAGACCACTTTCGTCGGCGCCGTGAGCGAGATCGAACCGCTGAGCACGGAGGAGCTGCTCACGCAGGTGAGCGCCGCCACCGACAGCCTCGAAGGGATCGAGAACAAGTCCACCACGACCGTGGCCATGGACTTCGGACGCATCACGCTCAGCGCCTCCCACATGCTCTACCTCTTCGGCACGCCCGGCCAGGAGCGGTTCTGGTTCATGTGGAACGAGCTGTCCGAGGGCGCTCTGGGCGCGGTGGTGCTCGCCGACACCCGCCGCCTCGAACACTGCTTCGCCGCCGTGGACTTCTTCGAGCGGCGCGGCATCACGTTCATCGTCGCGGTCAACGAGTTCGACAACTCCTACCGCTACGAGCCGGACGAGGTGCGCGCCGCGATCGACCTCAAGCCCGATGTGCCGGTGGTGCTCTGCGACGCCCGGCAGGCCAGTTCCGGTACGCAGGTCCTCGTCTCACTCGTCCAGCATCTTCTCGACACAGGGAGTTCCCATGGCACCGACGCCGTATGACCCGACCAGCCACCTCCTGCTCACCCCCGAGGACGCCGAGGCCCCCAAGAGGGCTGTGCGGCTGCGGGAGTTGGGCCTGGGGGACGCTCCCGTGCCGGAGTTCGACGACTTCGCGCGCCATCTCGCGCGGGTGACCGGCGCTCCCTTCGCGATGGTCAACTTCATCGAGGAGGACCACCAGTACTTCGCCGGTCTCTACGCCCCCGGCGCCGATCAGGCGGTGGAGCTGGACCCGTCGGGGAGCGCGGGCGGAGGGGTCGGCCGTGTCATGGCGCGCGACCACGGCTACTGCCCGCACGTCATCGTGCGGCGCAAGGCGCTGGTCCTGGAGGACGTCTGCGACTATCCGCGCTTCGCCGGGAACCCGGTGGTGGACGAGATAGGCATCCGCTCCTATCTCGGCGCGCCGCTGATCGACCGTACGGGCATGGCGCTGGGCACCGTGTGCGTGGTCGACCAGGAGCCGCGTCCCTGGGGGCGGCAGGGGCTGGAGACGATCAAGTCGATGGCCGCCGACCTCGTGGAGCAGATCCACCGGCGGGAGCGCGGCGGGTCCTGAAGGGCCTGTCCCGCGCGACGGGTTCCTTCGCCGGGCCCCACGCCGGTCTCGCGCCGGGCCCGACGGACCCGGTCAGCAGGTGGTCTCTGCCTCGCACCGCACGAGTTCGCCGAGCCGCTGCGACCAGGAGCCCTTCGCCGTCCCGAGCGCGACCTCGCCGAGGCGCAGCCGCTGGATGTCGGAGGTGCCCGCGGGGGCGAAGATGTGGTGCGCGTCCCGCAGGTAGCGCTCCACCGGCCGGTCGGTGAACAGCCCGGCCGCGGCGTGGATCTCCATCGCGTCGCGGGCCGAGTCCAGGGCGTACTCGACGTTGACGAGCTTGGCGTTCATCAGCTCGGCGTCGCACTGCTCGCCCCTGTCGAGCAGGTGGACGGCGTGGTAGGCGGCGAGCCGGGCGGTCATCAGCCGCGACTGCATCCGGCCCAGCTTGAGCTTGATGGAGCCGAGGTCGGCCAACGGGGCGTCGTAGCGCCTGCGTTCGGCGCAGAAGGCGGTGGTCTCGTCGAGGATCGCCTGATGTATGCCGAGGGAGACGGCGGTGAGGTTGGCGCGGCCGTACAGCACGCTGGAGGAGTAGGCGACGGGCAGGCCGTCGCCCTCCTCCCCGAGGCGGTTGGCGGCCGGGACGCGGCAGTCCTCGAAGACGAGTTCGCCGAAGCTGAAGCCGTGCAGGCCCATGGCGGGACGCTGCCGGCCGAGGGAGAAGCCGGGGGTGCCGGTCTCCACGAGGAAGGCGGTGAGGCCCTTCGAGCCGGGGCCGGTGCGTACGACGACGCCGTGCAGGTCTCCGACGTGGCTGTTGCCGACGTAGACCTTGCGGCCGTTGAGGACGTAGTCGTCCCCGTCGCGTACGGCGGACGACGTCATGCCCAGGACGTGGCCCCCGGACTCGTGCTCCGTGACGGCGATGGTGGGGAGGCAATCGCCGGAGGCAATTGCGGGCAGCCACGTCTTCTTTTGCTCTTCGTTGCCGAAGTGAATGATCTTCGCGACGCCGAGCTGGGAGGCCTGCACCATGGCGCCCATCGCGCCGCTCACTCTGGAGAGTTCCTCGATCACCACCGTCTTGCCGAGGTGGCCCACCCCCATGCCGCCGTAGCCCCGGGGGACCGTGGCGCCGATCCAGCCCTGGCGTGCGATCAGGCGGGAGAGGTCGACGGAGGCCGTCTTCGTGGCCTCCATCTCCTCTATCCGGGGTTTGACCTCGCTATTCGCGAACTCCCGGACCGCGGTGCGTAACCGCTCATGGTGTTGGTCCGTGAAGTAGCGTTCCATGACGAGCCCTTCTAGGCGGTTGGCTCCGCGTCCGGTTGGGCGGAGGACGTACATCGGCCGGCGTCCCGCCTCTGGCATAAGCCGACTGCAATGTCGTCTATTGTCGAGCAGCCCGTTCAAGATCAACTCGAAGTTTGGCTGAAAGCCCCCTCTTGCATTCGCTACGGCTCTCCGGGGCGTTCCGGGTGGCGCCTTCGTCCCGCGGCGAAGCGGGCAGATGCCCCAGCAGCATTACCACTGGCATAGCACCGCCACGGCTCGGAGTCAGCAGTTCCTGCCGATTGGCGGCAAGTTGACAGGGGGCGTGCCAAAAGGCGGTTGTGGGGGTGAGTCGGCGAAGGTTGAACTCCGTACCGGTTTGAGCTGGGCTCATACCGTTCCGCCCCACTCGTCGCACGGTGCGGGACCGTCCGGTGGCGGCGCAAAAAGGTAGGACGGCGACAACTGCCCCGCGCGCGCTCCGTCCGGCCGCGCGCGGGGAGCGAGCCCCCGCGCGCGCCTCCCGTGGACGGTGGAGACGCGGCTGACTTCGGGCTTCCGCCGCGCTGCCGCAGCGAAGTCGGCTTGAACTGACCGGCAGGACGCGGAAGCTGGGCACGGAGAGGTGCGCGGACGCCGCCGCTCCGTGTGGCGCGTCCCGTCCGGCGGCCTCCTTCACGGTGTCAGCGCAGCCCAGTACGGTTGCCGTCTGCGGGAGAGGAACGAGCCGAGGAGGCGGACACCGTGGGCGGCGTACGGCAGGATCACACGACGGCGGCGGACGGCACGCGGATCGCCACCTACACCTGGTTCCCGGACGACGCGGAGGGCGCGGGAGCCGTGCCCCGGGCCCTCGTCCAGATCGCGCACGGAGCGGCCGAACACGCCCAGCGCTACGACCGGTTCGCCCGGTTCCTCTGCCGCTTCGGCTACACCGTCGTCGCCGGTGACCACCGCGGACACGGCGCGACGGCCGCCCACACCGGCGGCTACGGCGTCGTCGGGGAGAGCGGCTGGCGTGCGACGGTCGAGGACCTCAAGACCGTCGGGGACCGGGTGCGGGCCGAACTCCCCGCCGGCACGCCGTTCGTGCTCCTGGGCCACAGCATGGGCTCGCAGCTCGCCCGGGACTACGCACAGGAGTACGGGTCGGAGCTGACCGGGCTGATGCTCTCGGGCACGTTCCGCTCACTGCCGGGGTGCGAGACCGAGACCGCCGTCCGCCAGCTGGAGAAGGAGATCGAGAAGGGCGGCAGGAGCGCCCGATCCGGTTTCGTGCCCGACCTGTTCGGCTCCTTCAACGACCCCTACCCGCACCGCACCGGCTTCGAGTGGCTCTCCCGCGACGAGGACGAGGTCGACCTCTACGTGGCGGACGAGCGCTGCGGTTTCCCCTTCAGCGCCGGGATGTCACTGGACTGGGTGCTCGGCAGCCGGAAGATCAACGACCCGGAGCAACTGGGGCGCATCCCGCGCGACCTGCCGGTGCACGTCGCCGTCGGGGACAAGGATCCCTGCAACCAGGGCATGACGCTCGTCTACGAACTCCTGGAGGACTTCCGCTACGTGGGCCTGCGCCACGTGACCTGGAACGGCTACGCGGACGCCCGGCACGAGATCCTCAACGAGACCAACAGGACCGAGGTCCAGACCGACCTGCTCCAGTGGCTCGACGCGCACGTGTGAGCGGCCGGGCCGCCGGCCCGCTCCCCGCGGACGGACGATCCGCACCCGGCGCCCCGGGCCAGGGGTTCGGGTGCCCTCAGGTGACCGCGAATCCCTGCACGAACGTGGAGGCCGGGCCCGGACGCGCGTAGTACCAGCCCTGGGCGGTGTCGCAGCCCATGTCCCGCAGCTGTGCCGCCTGGTGCCCCGTCTCCACGCCCTCGACGGTCACGGCCAGCCCCAGCGCGTGGGCGAGGGTGACGATGCCCTCGACGAACGTCACGTCGACCGGGTCCGCGGGGTGCTGCTGGAGCCCCTGCGTGAAGGAGCGGTCCAGCTTGAGCGTGGTGGCGGGCAGCCGCCGGAGGTTGGCGAGGTTGGAGTAGCCGGTGCCGAAGTCGTCCAGGGCGATCTCCACGCCCAGCTCCGCCAGTTGGCGCAGCGGCTTCAACTCGTCCTCGTCGGCGCCGATCAGCGCGCTCTCCGTGACCTCCAGGCAGAGTGACGACGGAGGCATCCCCGCGGCCTCCAGCACGGCGATCGTGTCCGGGACCAGGTCCGGGTGGTGCAGCTGGCGGGGCGAGAGGTTGACGTTGACGCGCAGCGGACGCTCCGCGAGACCCTCGCCCTTCTTGCCGTTCTTGCCGTTCTTCTTCTTGCCGTCACCGCTGCCCTTGCTGCGCTCCTCATGCCACGCGCAGGCCTGCCGGACGGCCTGCTCCATCACCCATCGGCCCAACGGAACGATGAGACCGGTGTGTTCGGCGAGCGGGATGAACCGGTCCGGGCCCAGACGGCCGTGCACCGGGTGCTTCCAGCGCACCAGCGCCTCCGCTCCCTCGACCTGCCCGTCGCTCATCCGGATCAGCGGCTGGTACTCGAGGAAGAACTCGTCCCACTCCAGCGCCGCCGGGAGCCGGGTGGTGAGGCTGTGGCGGTCTATGGCCCGCGCGTCGGAGTCGGGGTCGGCGAGCTCGTAGCGGCTGCCTCCGGCGTCCTTGGCCCGGTACATGGTGATGTCAGCGCTGCGCATGACTTCTTCGGGCCGCAGCTCCCCGCTGGGCCCCTCGACGATGCCGATGCTGGCCCGTACGGACAGCTCGCGGCCGTCTATGCGGATGGGCGTCGCCAGCGCGGCCAGCACCTGACGGGCGAGTTCGGTGACGTCCTCCGGACCCGACGGGTCGGTGCACAGGGCCGCGAACTCGTCCCCGCCGATGCGGGCCACGAGGTGGCCGGAGCCGGCGGTGCACGACTGAAGCCGCTCCGCCACGGCGATCAGCAACTGGTCCCCGACGGCGTGGCCGAGGCTGTCGTTGACCGCCTTGAAGCCGTCGATGTCCAGGTAGCACAGCCCGAAGCGCTTCACGTCGCTGCTCGCCGAGAGCAGCCGGTCCAGGCGCTCCGCGAAGAGAGTGCGGTTGGGCAGGCCGGTCAATTCGTCGTGCGTCGCCTCGTAGCGCAACCGCAGGTGCAGGAGTCTGCGTTCGGTGATGTCCTCCAGCAGGGCGAGCTGGTAGCGGGGCTCGCCGTCGGCGTCCCGCAGCAGGGAGACCGTCAGATTGGTCCACAGCACGGTGCCGTCGGGCCGGTGGAAGGGCTTCTCGACCCGGAAGTGGTCCCGTTCGCCGCGTACCAGCTGACGGTGCATCCGCCACACGTCCGGGGCGTCGTCGGGGTGCACCCACTCGTTGACGTTCCGCCTGCGCATCTCCTCTTCGGAGCGTTTGAACATCCGGGCGATGGCGCCGTTGGCGTCGCGGATGCGGCCGTCCATGTCGGCGATGCTGATGCCGATGGTGGCGTCCTTGAAGACCGCGCGGAACCGGGTCTCGCTCGCGTGCAGCGCCTCCTCGACGGCGCTCTGCGCGGCCAGCGCCGCCCGGGAGAGGGCCTCCTGCTCGGCGAGGGTGCGGTCGCGCAGGGCCTCGGTGAAGCCGGCGGCGACGGCGTGCTGGAGCCGGGAGCAGCGGGCGCGTGCCTCGTCGACGGGGAGTTCGCTGGTCTCCGGGTCGCGGCCGTAGAGGACGAGGTAGGAGTCCACGACGCCGAGGATGTGGGGCAGCGCGTCCGGGCTCGTGCAGTGGGCGGCGACCAGGGCCGCGCCCACCTCGCGTCCCGGCGCGGCGGAGAAGGGGTACGCGTGCAGCGCGTCGCACAGCTTCACGGCCAACGGGTGGAGGTAGTCGCCGAGTTCGGCCCGCGTCATCGAGGTCTGCGTGGCGGGGTAGACCGCGCGGCTCCAGATCGTCGCGAAGCGCCGTAGTCCGTCGTTCTCGAGCCCTTCGGACTCGTGGGGGTCGGCAGTCACCCGGCGCTTCCCGCCTTGCGGCCCACCCCGGCGTAGCCGCTCAGGAGCACCGGATCGGAAGCAGGCTCGGTGTCCGGGTCCGGACGCCAGCGGGGGAGGGCGACGAGCCCCGGCTCGACGAGCTCGAAGCCGTCGAAGAACTGCCTGATCTCCTCTTTGGGCCGCATGATGAGCGGTGAGCTCGTCCGTCTGTACACGTCGCGTACTCCCGCGCCTCCGTCGGTCTTGGGGCCCTCGTCGGCCGAACTGTGGCTCACCACGAGGAGGCTGCCCGGTGCGAGCGCGTCGGCGATCTCGGCGATGGTCTTGCCGGGTTCGTCCTTGTCCTCGATGAAGTGCAGCAGCGCGACGAGCAGGAGGGCCACCGGCTTGCCGAAGTCCAGCAGCCGTTCCGTCTCCGCGCTGCAGAGGATGTCCTGGGGGGAGCGGAAGTCCGCGGAGACGATGGCCGCCTGGTCGTTGCCCTCCAGCACGGCCCGGCTGTGGGCCACCGCCACCGGGTCGTTGTCGACGTAGACGACGCGTGAGCCGGAGTGGGCCTTCTGCGCGACCTCATGGGTGTTGCCGAACGTGGGTATGCCGGAGCCGATGTCGAGGAACTGGGTGACGCCCTCACCGACCGCGAAGTCGATGGCACGCCGCGTGAAGGCACGATTCGCCTGGATGATCTTCGGCAGGCCCGGCCAGGCCTGGATCGCCCGCCGCGCCGCTTCCCGGTCGACCTCGAAGTTGTGCGATCCACCCAGGTAGTAGTCGTACATGCGCGACACGCTCGGCACCGTCAGGTCTATGCCCTGCGGGGCCCAGGCAGGACGTTCCATCTGGGTCTCCAGCTCGTTCAGCTCCACGGCGTTCGCCGTCGGGTCATGAGGCTACTGACAGGGGCCGGGCCGTTGGAAGGAATCGGTAACTCTGCGACCGGATCTTGTCCGACTGCGCGGTAGTTTCCGGGGCATAGCACCCCGGCAAATCCGCCGCGCCTCCACTGGACCGGTAGGCAGCGGGCGAACTGGGGCACTGCGACCGCACGTTGGGCTCCGCTTCCTCCGCGGCGGCGGCCCTGCACCCCAACTGGTGTGCCGTCTCCTCCCGTTGACCCAGGCGCGGCTGCCGGAGCACCACGCGAAGGACGGGTGCCTGGCACCGTAACCCCTCCGAGGGCCTGCCGCTGCGGATTCCGCAGCACGCGTGCGTACGGCCCGGTACGTCCGCTGCCTGCGGAGGCCGTTACACGGGGCGCCGGGGTGGCACCCGGACCCTGCGGAGGCCGCCGTCCGGCTGCGGAAAGCGAACCGGCGTGCCCTCTGAGTGAGGGCACGGGACCAGCGGCGGCCGGGAGGCGGCCATGAACTGCTACGACTGCCTGAGCCGGCAGCGGACCACTGTCGCGGTGGCCGTGTGCACGCGGTGCGGTGCGGGGCTGTGCCTCGACCACGCGCACGTGGCGCCGGAGATCGTGCACGAGTCCGCGGGGACGGGAGTCACCACCCACTCCAGGGAAGCCCGCCGGTTCACCTGCGGCGTCTGCCACGAGGCCGAGGTCTGAGCCGGGATTCGGGGCCGGGGCTTGGGGCCGGGGCCGGGGTCCGTCCGATGCGGAAGGGCGCCGGGTCCGAGCGGCGCGGGAGGACACTGGAGAGGGGAGCCCAGGCAGGGGGCGGGTGCGAGAGCGAGAAGAGGCGACGCCATGACACTTCGCCGACCCGGACAGCGGCCGGAAGCACCGCACGGCGCGGACGAGCGCAGCACGCCGCACGTCGACGCACCGCGCTCCGGCGGGCGCCCCGCGGCATCGCGCCCCGGCGCGCACCGTCCACCCGGAGGGCACGCCCCGGAGGCGCGCGGAGCGCGGCGGGCCGCCGCGGGGGCACGCCTGCCACGTACGGGCACCGAGCCCGTCACCGCGCGCAGCGCGCTGCGCGCCCGTCTGGTCCTCGCGAGCATCTTCACACCCGTCTTCCTCGCCGCCACGGCCCTGTTCGGGTACTGGACGGCGCAGACGGGAGCCGGCGAGGCGCCCAGCGCGGGCTCCCTGCTGGTGCTGACCGTCGCCTGCGGGCTCCTCGCCCTGTTCTCCCTCGTGGATCTGCTGGTGGTGCTGCGGCGCAGACGTGAGGAGAGGGAGGCTCCGCCGGGCCGGAACGGCCCCGGCGCCGGTGTCCCCGGCCGGGGGACCGGGCCGCGCAGTACGTGAGGAGGTGCGGCGGTGCCGTGGGGCCGAGCCGACGTTTTCGCCGGTCCCACGCGGGTACCGCCGGGTGGCATGACTGAGGATGAAGGCCACGATCCGGGGGCGCAACCGGAAGACGAGGGGATCCCCGACCTCGCCGACGGGTCCCCCGAGGCGGAGCTGGCGAACGATCCGCAGCGCGAGCCGGTGCCGGGGGACGAGCCCGTGGCGGTCGAGAGCTACGGCACGACGTTCTCCGAGCAGGTAGCCGGCGAGCCGCTTGAGGACCGTCTCGCCGAGGAGGAGCCCGACGTCGGCGACGAGGCGGCCGAGGGACCCGGGGAGGAGCAGGCGGGCCAGCTGAGCGACGACCCGCTGTCGTGGCGGCCCGCCAACCAGGACAGCTTCTCCACCGAATCGCCCGCGCAGGGCCTCTCCGGCGAGGAGACGGCCATGCACATAGCGGAGGACGACGAGCCGGAGCTCGGCCTGGACGTGGAGGGCGTCGAGGAGGCGGCGGAGGGCCCCGACCCGAGGACGCCCAGGCCTCCCGGCCCCGAACAGGTCGACCTGGGCACCGAAGAGGACCGCTGAGACGGAGCGGCCGCTGATCGGGTCGGCCGCGGCCCTGACGGCGTACCGGCCGTCGGGGCCGCGTCGCCGAGCAGGCGGTCAGTGCCCCGCTGCCGCCGGCGGAGGCCGCCGCTTCACAGCCGGACGCCGCGCCCGCGGAGATAGCCGAGAGGGTCTATGTCGGTGCCGTAGCCGGGGCCCGTGCGGATCTCGAAGTGCAGGTGCGGGCCCGTCGCGTTGCCCGTCGAGCCCGAACGGCCCAGGCGCTGCCCGGAGTTGACGGTCTGGCCCGCGCGTACGGAGATCGCCGAGAGGTGCCCGTACTGGCTGTACTTGCCGTCGCTGTGGCGCAGTACGACCTCGTACCCGTAGGCGTCCGCCCACCCCGCCGAGACGACCTTGGCGTTGGCGACGGCCTTGACGGTGGTGCCGGTGGGGACGGCGAAGTCCACTCCCGTGTGGTGCCCGGACGACCAGTTGCTGCCCGACGCGCGGTAGGCGGTGCTGGGGCGCGCCCCGCTGACCGGGGCCGATGCCGCGGGGGAGGGCTTCTTCGCGGCGGGGGCCTGCGCCTTCCGCTGGGCTGCCTTCTCCCGTGCGGCCTTCTCCTGCGCTGCCTTCCGAGCCGCTGCCGCCTTCTCCGCCTTCTCGGCCCTGGCGGCCTTCTCGGCTCTGGCGGCCTTCTCCGCTCTCTCCGCCTTCGCCTGTGCGGCCTTCCGCGCGGACTCCTGAGCGGCCTTCTCGGCCTTCTGACGGGCTTCCGCGTCTGCCTTCTGCCCGGCCGTCTCCGACGCCTTCTGCTCCGGGCCGGGCTTCGGCTTCGCGCTCTTCCCCTCGGTCCCCGGGCGCTCCGCCCGCCCCGAGCCGTCGAGGCGGAGCCGCTGACCGGGCAGGATCAGGTCGGGATCGCCGCCGACGGTGGCGCGGTTGCGGTCGTAGAGACCGGGCCAGCCGCCCTTCACGTCGTGGTCCTCGGCGATGGAGGAGAGGCTGTCCCCGCCGACGACCTCGTACGTCGTGGCCTTCTTCGAGCGGTCCGCCCTGGCCCGTTCGGCCCGCTCGGCACGCTCCCCGGCCTCGGACTCCGCCTTCTCGTCCGCCGCCTGCGCCTTCCCGGCCGCGCCGGACTGCCCGGCTGCCTGGGCCGCCGGCTTCACCGCCGGCTTCGCGACGGAGGCGGGGCGCGGCTGTGCGCCGTCGCGGGTGAGCCCCGCACGGGGCCCGCAGTTCGGCCATGCGCGGGGCCCCTGCCCGGCTAAGACCTTCTCGGCCACGGCCAGTTGCTGGTCCTTCGTCGCCAGGTCGGCGCGTGGTGCGTACGCCGTGCCGCCGTACGCCTGCCAGGTGCTCTGCGAGAACTGCAGTCCGCCGAAGTAGCCGTTGCCGGTGTTGATGTCCCACTTGCCGCCGCTCTCGCAGGCGGCGACCTTCTGCCACGTGTCGGCCGGCGCCGCCTGCACCAGCTGCGCCCCGATCAGGGGGATCACCACTCCGGCCCCGCCCGCGGTGACCCGCAGCGAGGTGCGGGCGAGCGTACTGGGCCGGTTCCTGCGGTGACGTCCGCGAGCGGTCATGGCGGATCCTCCGGTCAAGTGGGCACCCCGTGAAGGAAGTTACGGAGCGTCAGAGCGGTTACGGAGCGCGCCCACGATACGTAAGGCGCCGGTAAGGTCACAAGGGGTCACGGCAGGGGCACAGGTGCACCGGCCGCGGCGGGCCGGAAGGCGGTTCACGGTGCCGCGGGGGCGCGTGACACCGCCGGGCAGTGGGAGCGGCGCACGAGAAGGGGTACCGGGCTCAGCTCTCGCCGCGCGAGAGGCGGAGGGCGGCCTCGCCGGCGAAGCTCTCCTCGAGGTAGACCTCGCAGACGAGCCCGCCGTGCTCGGTGCGGTCGTGCTCCAGCTCGTACAGGCTGAACTCGGTGCCGTCCGCCAGCAGGAAGGCGTGCTCGTAGAGGGAGCACCACAGCTCCCACTCCTGGGCGAGTTCCTGCGGCCGGGGCACGGGCAGGATCTGGTGCCCGCAGGCGGTGGCGAGCAGCCGGCGGACGTCCTCGCCGGGACGGTCGGCGTTCGCGGCTCGGCGCAGCAGGCGGCGGGCGTGGTCCGGGGAGTCGTTCCCGGTGTAGGTGCGGCGGCCGAACCGGAACTCCGCCGGCAGGTCGAAGTCCAGCGGCTGCGTGACTCCGGCGCCGTCGAGCGGGCTCCCGTATGCGCCGGGCGCGTCGTCGCCCTCGCCGGTCTCGAACCCGCCGGGGCGGCGGGCGTGCAGTCCTCCGGCCGGCGTCTCCTGGGACGCCCCTTGTACGCGGCGCTCGGAGCGGGCCAGGGACGCGGGGTCCTCGTACACCTCGTACAGGACGCCGCCGTCCTCGCTGTCGTAGCGGAGCTCCCACAGCGGGAGCAGAGTGCCGTCGCGCAGCAGGAAGACGTGGCGGTAGCTGCTGCTGTGCAGGCTCGGTGCGGGTGACTTCCGCTGCCGCCAGCCGTGCAGCTCGACGTGGCAGGCCACGGCCTCCTCGAGGCGGCCGAGCACGGCGTCCGATATGTCGAAGGGGTTCAGGGCGCGCGCCATGATCTCCTGTACGACGCCTTGCACGTGCACAGCAGGCGTCGGCCCTTCCATGCCCATCGCGGAGCCCCTCCCGGCATGTAACCCCTATGACGATCCCCGCAGCCACACACCGTAGTGGTGAGGGCACGCCTTCGGGAGCGGATTCGGGGGAATTCCCGTGGCGGAAGCGGAACTTCCGGTCCAGGGCTTCTGTGTAGGGGCGTGTCTGCCGGGTACCGCGGAGCGGAGACCCCGGTCATGGCCGGACCGTGCGCCGGTCATGGCACGCCGCCCACGACAGGCCGCCCGCGACGCGCCGCTCAAGGGCCGCCGGCCGCGGCATGAGGGGGCGGTCAGGCGCAGAGGAGGGCGCAGCCATGCAGTTCCCCGACCGCCGGGAAGCCGGAAGGGCGCTCGCCGGCAAGCTGACAGATCTACAGGAGCGAGGGCTGCTGGACGACCCCGTGGTGCTGGCCCTGCCGCGCGGCGGCGTGCCCGTCGCGGACGAGGTCGCCCGCGTCCTCGGCGCCCCGCTGGACGTCGTCGTGGCGCGCAAGATCGGCGCCCCGTTCCAGCCGGAGCTGGGGGTCGGAGCCGTCGCGGGCGACGCGCCGCCGCTCTACGACCCGGTGCTGCTCGGCCAGTTGGGGCTGACCGAGGACGAGCTCCGGCCGGTCGCCGAGCGGGAGCAGGCCGAGCTGAGGCGCCGGGAGAACGTCTACCGGCACGGGCGGCCCCCGCTGGAGCTGGAGGGCCGCTCGGCGGTGCTCGTCGACGACGGGGTCGCCACGGGCTCCACCGCGCGTGCCGCCCTGCGGGCCGTGCGCCGCGCGCATCCCGCCCGTACGTACATCGCCGCTCCGGTGTGCTCCCCGCAGGCGGTGGAGCTGCTGGCCGACGCCGCCGACGAGGTCGTGTGCGTGGAGGTGCCGCCGGCCTTCGGGTCGGTCGGCTTCTGGTACGAGTGGTTCCCGCAGCTGAGCGACCGGGAAGTGCTGGACATCCTGCACGTCAAGGGGTGACGGGGGCCGGGGCGCGGGCCGAACCCGGAGCGGGTCCGGCCCACGCCCCGCCCGGCCCCGCCCGGCCCCGGAATCGGGAGGCGCCCGGACTGCCCGGTCCGGACAATGGTGCGCATGGTCGTCTTCCGCTGCCGCCGCTGCCACAGCGAACTCACCGCGCCCGTACGGGAGGTGCCGTTGCCCGACCCGGACGACGCCCCGGCACCGTACGAGCTGCCGGCCGGCGAGGAGTGCCCGCCGCGGATGCTTCCCGGCAGTTTCGCCTACGATCCGGCGGACGCCGGGGAGCGGGTCGTCCCGCCGCGCCCCCCCCGGGAGGGGCGCCGGGCCTGCGGAACGCGGGTCTGAGCGGCGTCGTCCTGGCCCGTACCGACGTGCTGGGCACCGGACTCTCCCCGCTGCGCGGGCGGCGGAACGGCTGCTGCGGCCTGGACGGCTGCGACGGCCCGAACCTCGTGTGCCGCCGGTGCGGGGCCGAAGTCGCCACCGAGCGTTCGGACTGCTGGACTCCGCAGGAAGTCGTGCTCGTCCCCGCAGCCGTGGAGGCCGTCGACGCGAACAGGGGGACGCCGCACGGCGCTTCCGCTCCGGTCGCGGCGCCGGACCGTCAACTCTGAGGCGTGCAGCGGTGGTCGACGAGCTTTCTGGCCCGGCGACTCCACGTTCGCGGGCGGGGGTGGCGGGGAGGGGAGCGGGCCGGAGCCCGATCCCCCTCGCCGCCTTCGGCGAACCGGCTACGGCACGGGTTACGGCCGGAAGACCACCTTCACGGCGCCGTCCGCCTTCTTCTGGAACATCTCGTACGCCTCGGGCGCCTGCGACAGCGGCAGGTGGTGCGTCGCGAACTCGTCGACGCCCAGCACGTCCTCGTCCGTCAGCAGCGGCAGGATCTCCGGAACCCAGCGCTTGACGTTGGCCTGACCCATCCGGAGCTGCACCTGCTTGTCGAACAGGGTGAGCATCGGCAGCGGGTCCGCGGCGCCGCCGTACACGCCGGAGAGTGAGATCGTCCCGCCGCGCCGCACGATGTCGACGCAGTGCTGGAAGGCGGAGAGCCGGTCGACGCCTGCCTTGGCGATCGCCTTCTCGGCCAGCTTCCCCGGCAGCATGCCGCCGACGGTCTGCGCCACCTTTCCCGCGACGTTGCCGTGCGCCTCCATGCCCACGGCGTCGATCACGGCGTCGGCGCCCCGTCCGGACGTCAACTCCCGTACGGCTTCGCCGATGTCGTCGTGCTCGGTCACGTCGAGCACCTGCGCGCCGCGCGCCCTGACGCGCGCCAGCCGCTCGGGCACGAGATCGATGCCGATCACCTGGCGTGCGCCCTTCTCCATCGCGATGCGGCACGCCATGTCGCCGATGGGCCCGAGTCCGACCACTGCCAGCGTGCCGTCCTTCGGCACGTCCGCGTACTCCACGGCCTGCCAGGCGGTGGGCAGGACGTCGGACAGGAACAGGAAGCGGTCGTCGGCGGGCCCCTCGGGCACCTTGACGGGCCCGTACTGCGCCTGCGGCACCCGCAGGTACTCGGCCTGGGCTCCCGGCACGGCGCCGTAGAGCTTGGTGTAGCCGAAGAGCGGGGCGCCCATGTTCTGGTCGCGGACCTGCGTCGTCTCGCACTGGGTCTGAAGGCCCAGTCCGCACATGAAGCAGGAGCCGCAGGCGATCTGGAAGGGCACCACGACCCTGTCGCCGGGCTTGAGGTTCGTGACCTCGCTGCCGACCTCCTCCACGATGCCCATCGGCTCGTGCCCCACGATGTCGCCAGGCGTCATCAGCGGCGTCAGGACCTCGTAGAGGTGCAGGTCGGAGCCGCACAGGCCACTCGACGTGATCCGCAGGACCGCGTCCGTCGGTTCCTTGAGGGCGGGGTCGGGCACCTCCATGACCTGCACGTCCCGCTTCCCCTGCCAGACGACTGCCTTCATTCTCAGCACCTCCGTGGATGCGCGGTCGGAGGCGTTGGCGGGTACCCCCGCCCTCTCCCCGGACACGTGCGCACGCGCGGAAACCCACGGTGATCGGGAGTGAGCGCGGCGACGCTGGGAATCACAGCAAGGTCGAACAGTTCGACGGACCTTCGGGGGACGGCCTGCGCGCGCTCGCAGGCCGGTACGAGGCTGCCCGGCCGCGCGCCGGATGACCACATGAGGAGCAGCGGTGACCACTCTGCCCGTCGGTTACGAGTCCTACTGGATGCTGTCCGCCGGGGCGGCTCCCTATGCACCCCTCCCGGCCGGCAGTGAGATCGAGGTGGACGTCGCCGTGGTCGGCGGGGGAGTCGCCGGGCTCTCGGCGGCCTGGGAGCTGGCGCGCAGCGGCCGCAGTGTCGCCGTGCTGGAGTCGGACCGTATCGCCGCGGGCGTCACCGGCCACACGACGGGCAAGGTCTCGTCCCTGCACGGCCTCCTCTACGCGTACCTGCGCGACACCCGCGGCGCCGAGGGCGCGCGGCTCTACGCCGAGTCACAGCAGCAGGCCATCGAGCATCTCAGCGCGGTCGCCGAGGAGTTGGGGATCGACTGCGAGCTGGAGCGCGGTCCGGCGCACACCTTCGTGGAGTCCGAACACCACGCGGACGAAGTGCGGGCCGAGGCAGAGGCGGCGCGTGAGGCCGGCCTTCCCGCCACCTTCGTCACGCGGACGGGACTGCCCTTCCCGGTGTGCGCGGCCGTACGCGTGGAGGACCAGGCGCAGTTCCATCCGCGCAAGTACCTCCTCGCCCTGGCCGCGGACCTGCAGCGGTACGGCGGACGCGTCTACGAGCGCACCCGCGTCATGGGCCTGGACGCGGGTGAGCCGTGCCGTCTGTTCACCGAGAACGGGGCGGAGGTCCGTGCCCGGGACGTCGTCGTGGCCACCCATTACCCCGTGTTCGACAGGGCGTTGATGTTCTCCCGGCTGGAGCCGCGCCGCGAGCTGGTCGTCTCGGCCGTGCTCCCCGCGGAGCAGGACCCCGGCGGCAGCTACCTCACCCCGGAGCGCGGCACCCGCTCCGTGCGCACCGCCCCCTACCCCTTCGGCAGCGGGAAGCGCCTGCTGATCGTCACGGGCGAGAAGTTCACGCCGGGCACGAGCGGCCAGGGCTCGGTCGGCGCGGGCTACGAGCGGCTCGCCGCGTGGACGTACGAGCGCTTCCCGGACGCGCGGCTCGTGCACCGCTGGGCGACGCAGGACAACGACACCACCGACCGGGTGCCGTACATCGGACCGTTCCACCCCGCCGCCCAGCACACGTGGGTGGCGACCGGGTTCGGCGGCTGGGGCATGTCCGGCGGTGTCCTGTCGGGGCAGCTGCTCGCCGCGTACATCAACGGGGAACCGCTGCCGCCCTGGGCGAAGCTGTACGACCCGCGCAGGCTCAGCCCTCGTGAGGCACCGGCGATGCTGCGCTTCCAGTCGACGGTCGCGGGCCGTTTCGTCGGCGACCGGCTGCGCTCCTCCTACGTCGACTCCGTCGACGAGATCGCCCCGGGCGCGGGGGCGATCGTGCGGATCCGCGGGCGGCGCTGCGCGGTGCACCGCACGCCGGAGGGCGAGATCCGGGCCCTCTCGCCGCGGTGCACGCACCTGGGATGCCTGGTGCGCTTCAACGACGCCGAGGGTGCCTGGGAGTGCCCGTGCCACGGTTCGCGGTTCGACACTGAGGGCCGCGTCATCCAGGGCCCGGCGACCCGGCCGCTGGAGCCGCGTGACGATGTGGAGTGACGGTTCTCCCGGGTGCTCCGGCGGTGACCGGACGGCCGCCCGATGAGGGCGGCAGCGGGCGGCAGGGGGCGGCGGGACCGCGGCGCGAACGCGGCGTTCATCTGACTGAGTGAGCCCGGCCTCTGGCAGGACGGATGGGCCGGGCAGTCGCGAGCCCCGTGCCTAGCATGCGGAATCCCTCATTCCGCGGAGGTGTACAGGCCCGATGTCTTCCCTCTCCCGCAACCCCCGCCCCCGTCCGTCCCGCCCGTACCGAAGGGCTCGTCCGAGACCCGGCGCCCGCCCGGCCCCTGCCGGCGCCGGGCGCCTTCCGGCGAACTCCCGTCGCGCCGTCGCCCTCACCGGCGTCCTCTGCGCCGCCCTCACCTGCGGCGCGGCCCTGGCCCCGGACCCGGCCGGCGGCCGTGCCCCCGCGGACGGCGCCGAGGAGAAGGTGCGTGACGCCGTCTCCGGACTGCCGAAGGCGGGGCGGCCCGCAGACCGTCCCGGGACCAACATCCTGCTCGTCGGCCTCGACCGGCGGGACGGCATCGACAAGGCGACCCGGGACCGCCTGCACGTCAACGGCGAGCAGTGCGACTGCACCGACGTGATGATGCTGGTGCACATCTCCGCGGACAGGGAGCGCGTCAGCGTGGTGAGCATCCCCCGCGACTCCTACGTGCGCTTCGCCGCGCACCGCGACACCGGCAAGGGCTTCGGGAAGGTCAAGGGAGGTGCGACCCGCCACCTCGGCAAGATCAACAGCGCCTTCGCGCACGGCGGTCCGGCCCTGGCCGTCCGCACGGTGGAGGCCGCGACGGGAGTCCGCGTCGACCACTACGCGGAGACCGACTTCGTGGGCTTCGAGAAGGCGGTCGACCGGCTCGACGGTGCGAAGGTCTGCACGGACAAGCCGCTGCAGGACAAAAACTCCGGTCTGAAGCTCGGTGAGGGCACGCATGTCCTGGACGGCAACCGGACGCTGCGGTACGTGCGGGCCCGCCACCTCGACCCGCCCGGCGACGTGGCCCGCGTGCGCCGTCAGCAGCATGTGCTGGGCGAGCTGCTGCGCACGCTGGCCGGCGAGCGCTTCGCCGGCGACCCCGTGGAGCTGGTCCGCGCCGCCCACTCGCTGCGGAAGGCGGTCCGCACCGACAGCACCCTCACCATGCGACGGATCGTCGGCATCGCCCGCGGCATCCGCGGACTGGAGGCCGATCAGACAGAGTTCGCGACCGTCCCCATCGGCGATTTCGACCACAAGTCGCCCGTCTGGGGCTCCACGCTCCGCTGGGACGGCCCGCGTGCCCGGGCGCTCTTCGCCGACCTGGCCGCGGACCGGCCGATCACGGGGAACCCGGCGACCGGCCCGAAGCCGGGCAGCACCCCCGTCCCGTACGCGCCGGAGACGGTGAAGGTCCGGGTCGAGGGGAGCGGTAAGGCCGCCGCGCGCATGGCGCAGGACCTGCGGGACAACGGCTTCGCCGTGCAGGTGGCCGACGGTGGGAAGGGCGGCCCCCGCAAGGGCCGCACCGAGATCACCTACGACCCGTACTGGCAGCGCAAGGCGAGCACGGTCGCGGCGGCCCTGCCCGGGGCCGTGCTGCGGCCGGTACCGGTGCGCGGGGACAAGCACGACGAGGTGTTCACCGTGCGTCCGGGAACGGAGGGCGCGACCGTCGCCGACGTCGACTTCGACCGCAGCCATGTCGAGGGCGGGCCGGTGAACGGCGAGGAGCTGGACTGCGACGAGGACGACTGAACCGCGCCCGCCAAGACCCCGCCCGCACCATCCGCACGGCGGCACGGCGGCCCCGGCACCCCCGCTTCAGGGGCGCGCCGGGGCCGCCGTACGCGCGACGGGCACCGGGCCGCCGGCCGTGCCGGGCAGCGGTCAGAACCAGCCCGGGTCGGTCTCCAGCGTGGTGGTGTCGAGCGCTTCGAGCAGGTCGAACTGGGGCCCGGTGCGCGGCAGTTCGTGCCGGAAGAAGAAGCGTGCCGCCTGGCGCTTGCCCTGGAGGAACGCTTCGTCGCCGCCCTGGGCGGCGAGGTACTGCCCGAGCCATATCCACGCGACGACGGTGTGGCCGACCGCCTCCAGGTAGACGGTGGCGTTGGCCAGAGCGACGGACGGGTCGCCGGTGCCCCACAGCCGTGCCGTCACCTTCTCCGCCCGCTCCCACGACTCCCGTAGCGCGGTGGCGAGTTCGGCCGCCTCACCGCCCGCGGCCAGCGCGCGCTCGACGGTCGCGCCGATGGTCTCACCGAGCGCGACGAGCCCCGCCCCGCCGTCCATGACGGCCTTCCGGCCCAGCAGGTCCAGCGCCTGGATGCCGTGTGTGCCCTCGTGGATCGGGTTGAGGCGGTTGTCGCGGTAGTGCTGCTCGACGTCGTACTCGCGGGTGTACCCGTAGCCGCCGTGCACCTGGATGGCGAGGCTGTTGGCCTCCAGGCACCACTGCGAGGGCCAGCTCTTGGCGACGGGGGTCAGGACGTCCAGCAGCAGCCGCGCGTGCGCCCGCTCCTCCTCCCGCTCCGCCGTCTGCTGCTCGTCGACGAGCCGCGAGCAGTACAGCAGCAGGCCGAGCGCCCCTTCGACGTACGACTTCTGCGCGAGCAACATCCGCCGCACGTCGGCGTGTTCGATGATGGGGACCTGCGGCGCGGCGGCGTCCTTGGCCGCGACGGGGCGTCCCTGGGGCCGCTCGCGCGCGTACTGCAAGGACTTGAGGTACCCGGTGTAGCCGAGGGCCATGGCTCCCGCGCCGACGCCGATGCGCGCCCCGTTCATCATGTGGAACATGTACGCCAGGCCGCGGTGCGGTTCGCCCACGAGGTGACCCACCGCGCCCGCGCTCCCGCCCGGACTGTGCGCCCCCTCCCCGAAGTTGAGCAGGGCGTTGGTCGTACCGCGGTAGCCCATCTTGTGGTTGAGCCCCGCGGTGACGACGTCGTTGCGTTCGCCGACGGAACCGTCCGCGCCCACCAGGCGTTTGGGCACGACGAACAGCGACAGGCCCTTGACGCCGGGCGGGCCGCCGGGAATGCGGGCGAGCACCAAGTGGACGATGTTCTCCGCGAGTTCGTGGTCGCCCGCCGAGATCCACATCTTGCTGCCGAACAGCCGGTAGGTGCCGTCGGCCTGCTCCTCTGCGCGTGTCGCGACGTCCGCGAGGGACGAGCCCGCCTGCGGCTCCGAGAGGCACATGGTGCCGAAGAAGCGTCCCGCGAGCATCGGGCGCACGTAGGTGTCGATCTGCTCCTGCGTGCCGTGCTCGCACAGCAGCCGGGCGTTCCCGAGGGTGAGGAAGACGTAGGAGGACGTGCCGACGTTGGCGGCCTGGAACCAGCTGAAGCACGCGGTGGCGAGCAGCTGCGGCAGCTGCATGCCGCCCAGCTCCTCGTCCATGGGCGCGGCCAGCAGATCGGCCCTTGTGAAGGCGTCCAGCGCCTCCTTGGCCTCGGGGACGGTGTGGACCCTCTCGCCGTCGAAGCGCGGCTCCTCCTGGTCGTTCTTCTTGTTGTGCGGGGCGAAGTGGCGCGTGGCGATCTGCTCGCTGAGGTCGAGCACGGCGTCGAAGGTCTCGCGGGAGTGCTCGGCGAAGCGCGGCCTGCGGGTCAGCTCCTCCGCGTCGAGCCACTCGTAGAGGAGGAAGTCCAGATCGCGGCGGGAGAGGAGGAGCGAGGGTGTGGCCATGGCGAGGTCCGATCCCGGTCGGCGGCGTGACGGCTGTCTGTCTAAGCGCTTGCTTATCGTGCGTCCGCGCGCCCGTGCCTGTCAACGACGCACCCGTTGCCGGCCCGGCCCTGGGGCTCCTCGGAGGAGGCGGCCGGCCCGGACTCCCGTGCGCTCAGGGCTTCCTGGCGACGCCGACGTAACCGGGGATCTCCGTGTCGCCGAACCGCGGGGTCTCCGGGCCGGGCCGCCAGCGGTGCGGTACGACCAGGCCGGGCTCCAGCAGCTCCAGGCCGTCGAAGAAGCGGGCCACCTCGCTGCGCGTACGGGGCCGCAGCGGCGAGCCGCTGTCCGCGTACGCCTGCAGCGCGTTCGTGGCGCCCTCGACCCGTGCGGCGTCGACGAAGTCCGCGGTCGTGTGGGTGAGGACGAGGTAGCTGCCCGCGGGCAGGGCGCCCAGCAGGGTACGGACGATCTCGTGCGGACGGTGCTCGTCGCCGATGAAGTGGAAGACGGCGTTGACCGAGAGCGCGACAGGCCGTCCCAGATCGATGGTGTCGCTCAGCTCGGGCGCGTCCAGGATGCTCACCGGGTCCGTCACGTCGGCGTGGATGTACGCCGTGCCGCTCTCGGGCGCCCCGCGCAGCAGCTCGCGGCCGTGCCGGAGGACCTGCGGGTCGCTGTCGCTGTAGAGGACCTTCGCTTCGGGAGCCACCGACTGGGCGACCTGGTGCAGATTGGGCTCGGTGGGGATGCCGGAGCCGATGTCGAGGAACTGCCGCACGCCGCAGGGGCCCGCCAGCCAGCGCGTGGCGCGCGTCATGAAGTCGCGGTTCGCACGCGCGGCGGGCCAGACGACGGGCATCGCGGCGGCGACCTTCTCCGCGGCCCTGGCGTCGGCCTCGGAGTGGTGGTGGCCGCCCAGGTAGTAGTCGTACATCCGGGCGGGGTGCGCTCTGTCGGTCTCGATCTGGGGTGCCTGACCCTGTCCAGCCAACGGTGTCTCCGTTCCGGTTCCCATCGCTATCCCGGCCCTCCCGGGATCACATGAGCAGAAAGTCGGCCTCGCCGCGCTTCGCTCCCCGTATGAACGTGTCGATCTCGTCAGGGGCGTAGATGAGCGCCGGCCCGTCCGGGTCCGTGGACTGCCGCAGGGCGACCCGGCCGTCTGCCAGCTTCATCACCTCCAGGCAGTTGCCCCCGTTCGGGCCGCTCCAGGGCTTGTGCCAGCCCTCGCTGCCGAGTTCGCTGGCGGGCATGCCGTTGTAGATGCGGCTCATCGGTTGCGGCCCATGTGTCAGAACTCCTTGCGGATCTCACCGAGAAGAGTCTCGGTGCGCGTCGCGGGGGCGGCCTGCGCGCCCATACGGTCCAGTGCCTCCAGGTAGGCGGCGGTGTCCGGGCGCTGGTCGTGGTAGACGGCGCCGCTCAGGCTCTCGATGTAGACGATGTCGGGCAGTTCGGGGATGTCGAAGCGGAAGAGCTGGAACGGCCCGAACATGGCCGGGTGCGGCCCGGAGGTGAAGGGGAGGACCTGCACCGTCACGTTCGGCATGGCCGTCGCCTCGATGAGCCGGTCGATCTGGCCGCGCATGACGCCGGGTTCGCCGACGTGGCGGCGCACCACCTGCTCCTCCAGGACGACCCACAGGCGAGGCCCGTCCGGCCGCTGGAGCAGCTCCTGCCGCTGCATGCGCAGTGCGACGCGGCGGCTCAGCTCCTCCTCGCTCGCGTTGGGGAAGCCGGTGCTCAGCAGGGCCCGCGCGTACTCCGGCGTCTGGAGCAGCCCGGGCACGCAGTGGGGCTCGTAGGAGCGGATGAGGCTCGCCTCGCCCTCCAGGCTGACGTAGAGGCTGAACCAGGAGGGGAGGACATCGCGGAAGCCCTGCCACCAGCCGGGCCTGTTCGCCTCGTCCACCAGCGAGAGGAACGAGGTGATCTCCGCCTCGGGGACGCCGTAGGTCTTGAGCAGTTTCTCCACGTAGGGCGGCTTGAGGCCGACCTCGGCCTTCTCCATGCGACGGACCGTGGTCGAGTTGACACTCAGGGCGGCGGCGGCTTCCGCGAAGGAGCAGTCGGCTCTCTCCCGCAGGTCTCTCAGGCGCAGGCCGAGAACCATCTGACCCACTGTCGGTGCGGTGCGGCCGTCGGCCACGAAGCCTCCCCTCCACCGGACTTGTCGCGCTAGAAGTGTGCCATGCACTCGGTGTAGCGGCCACACTGCGCGGCCTATTCTGCAATTCGCAGACCGCCCCTTGCCAAGTGTTACCGGCGGGGAGCATAGTGAGGACGTGACCCAGCTCATGACGTACGGCGTGCTGCCTCTGCGCCCCCCCACCTCCAGAGGCTGACGGAAGGCTCGCACCGTGGCTCTCTCCCGTCCCGCCATACCCCTGCCGCCACACGCACGGGGCGGAGGCGTCGTCGACGTGCGCAGGGAGGGCTTCGAGCTGCCGGCGCACGCGACCGCTGTGGCCGAGGCACGCGAGAGGGTGTGGGGCCAGCTGTGCAGCTGGGGCGTCCCGGAGGACCTGGGGCGCACGGCGCAGCTGGTGGTCTCCGAGTTCTTCACCAACGCCGTGGTCCACACCGACAGTTGCCTCATCCGCTGCCGGCTCCAGGTGTGCTCCGAGCTGCTGCGCATAGAGGTCTGCGACGAGGGCGGGGACTGCGCGGAGGTCGTACCCCGCCAGGCCGCCGCTGAGGACGTCAACGGCCGGGGCCTGCAACTCGTCGGCGCCGTCGCCGAGCGGTGGGGAGTGCGTCCCGGCGCGCACGAGCAAGGGCGCGTGGTCTGGGCGGAGTTGAGCCTCACCGTACGCTGACGCGGCGTGCTCCTTCGCGGCGCGGTGCAGAGGCGCCCCTGTGCAGAGACGGCGCTGTTCTTGCGAATTTCCTTTCCCTACTGGGAAGTTGGGGCAATCCGTGCTTCGTCACCGTGCGATGCTTCGCCGTAACGAGACGTGCACGCTACGGGACGCGTGCGCAGCGGAAACGGTGAGGCACGCATGCGCGAAGAGGAAGCCGCAGCGGGGCGGGGAGTGGACGTCAACACCCCCAGTGTGGCGCGGATGTACGACTACTACCTCGGCGGCAAGGACAACTACGAGGTCGACCGGCAGGCCGTGGCCGAACTCGACAAGGTCGTGCCGAGCACGAGGCCGCTGGCCGTCAACAACCGCAGGTTCCTGCAGCGGGCCGTCCGCGTGCTGGCCCAGGAGTACGGCGTGCGGCAGTTCCTCGACCACGGCTCAGGACTGCCGACGCAGGACAACGTCCACCAGGTCGCCCAGCGCGTCGACCCCACAGCCCACGCGGTGTACGTCGACAACGACCCGATCGTGCTCGCCCACGGCCGTGCGCTGCTCCAGGAGGACGAGAGGACCACGGTCATCCAGGCGGACCTGCGGGACACGGACGCCGTCTTCGACCACCCCGACGTGAAACGCCTCATCGACCTCTCGCAGCCGGTGGGAGCCCTCTTCGTCTCGGTCATGCACTGCATCCCCGACTCCTCCGACCCGGCCGGCGTGCTGCGCCGCGTCATCGACAAGCTGCCCTCCGGCAGCTTCCTCGTGATCAACCAGCTCGTGAGCGAGGACAAGGCCACCCGGGACTTCGTCACCGACTTCATGGCGGAGACCACCGGCGACCGGTGGGGCCGGGTGCGCCAGGCGCACGAGGTCGAGCGCTACTTCGACGGGCTGGAGGTACTGGAGCCGGGCCTGGGCGAGATCAACGACTGGCGGCCGGACTCCGACCTCGGGCCGAAGCAGGCGACAGACGAGTGGTACGAGTTCGGGGGCGTCGCCCGCAAGCCCTGACCGCGGCGCGCATGCCGGGGCCGCCGCACGCGTGCGGCGGCCCCGGGTGGCGGCGCGGCGTCAGCGGCTCTCCCTCTTGTGCTTGCTCAGCAGGCGCTCGAGGAACTCGACCGTCATGGCGGGCGGTTCGGCCGTCGCGCAGAGGCGGTCCATGACCACCATGTAGTTCTCGACCTCTTCGCGCTTCTCCAAGTACAGGGAAGAGGTGAGCTGTTCCAGGTAGACGATGTCGGGCAGATCCGGCTCCTGGAAGCGGAGTATCGTCACCGGCCCGCCGGCGGCGGCGAGACCCCCGATGGCGAACGGCGCGATCTGCAGAGTGATGTCGGGCTGCTCGGCCGCCCAGAGGAGCCGCTCGATCTGCTCCCGCATCACCGCGGGACCTCCCAGCGGGCGTTGCAGCGCAGCCTCGTCCACGACCGCCCACAACTTGGGGCGGTGCGGCTTGGTGAGGATCGCCTGCCGGGCGGACCGCAGCCTCACGCGGCGTTCGATCTCCTCCGTCGAAGCCCGCGGATGGCCCAGGCGCATCACGGCGCGGGCGTAGTCCTCCGTCTGGAGCAGGCCCGGAATGAACTGCACTTCGTACATGCGGATCACGGATGCCGCTTCTTCCAGGCCGATCAGCCTGTCGAACCACGGCGACATCACGTCGCTGTACTTCTGCCACCAGCCCGGGGTGCCGGCCTGGCGCGCCAGCGCCAGGTACTCCTCGCGCTCCTGCTCGCCGGTGACCCCGTACAGCGACAGCAGGTCGGCGACGTCCCGCTCCTTGCATCCGACCCGGCCCAGCTCGAGCCGGCTGATCTTCGCGTGCGAGCCGCGGATGGCCTCCCCGGCCGCCTCACGGGTGATGCCACGCTGCTCACGCAGCCGGCGGAGCTGCGTTCCGAGCACGATGCGCAGAATCGTCGGTCCACCGCGGGGGTGGTCGAGGATCCGCCTCACTGACGAATCGTCTTCCTGCTGAGCTGGCATCAGGTCTGTCCTTGCTCCCGTGAGTGACGAGTCGGGCGCCCAGTGTCCCACTCTGTGAACTGGCCGTACAGTCATGCTCGTTGCACATACCCCTGCCATGTGCCACAGGCCGGCCGGCCCCCCGTATCGGCCCGTTCCGGTGCCGGACGCCTCCCGCTCCCACAGGCGGCGGGTGCCGCGGCTTGCGGCGCCCGTGGCGTCGTTACGCCCCGGGCAGCAGATCGTCGAAGTCGCCGTCCTTGGCTCCCTGTACGAACGCGGCCATCTCGGCCTGCGTGTAGATCAGCGCAGGGCCGGACGGATGGCGGGAGTTGCGTACGGCCACGCCGCCGTCGGGAAGGTTCGCGACCTCGACGCAGTTGCCGTTCGGGTTGCTGCGGCCGCTCTTTCGCCAGGTGACGTCCAGCCGACTGGCCTGGATGCCGTTGTCCGTGTGCATGAGTACCTCTCTGTCGCGCGGCGTCACGCGCCTGTTCCGGGGTGCCGGGCAGCACTGTCTCACAGCAGGACGTTCTTGCATCTGTAATTGCAGATGTACTTGCAGGGGTAAGTACAGATGGACGAGAATGGCCGTCACAGCGGTCCTGAGCCCCGAACGTGCCGTGGTGACAAGCGAGTTCGGCTCATCTGTCCCTCACCCTGGAGTGCCGGTGACCTCATACGGATTCGAACGACCCGCTACTGCCACGCCGGTTGACGAAGACGCAGCGATCGCCGAACTCGAACAGTGCGACTGGGACGACCCGTTGACCCGTCTGCTGTTGCTGCTGGAGATCGCCGACCGGCCCGCATGGCTGCGGGAGGTCGCGCGCAACTCGCACCGCGGAGCCGCCGCCCAGCGCCGCGCCGGCTGAACCCGGCCCCGGGCTCCCGCGAACGCGCCGGTCGACGACCAGGAGGCGCCGCCGGGTGTCCGCCGACGCGCTCCGCCGTCGACGCGCTGCCAGTTGTCCAGGGCGAGGACGCTCCGCACCGTCACGATCCGACCGGCGGCCAGCCGCGCCGCGACGGCGGACAGTTCGCCGTCCGCCGGATGTGCTTCGAGGGCGCCTGGGCCAGCGCGTCCTCGGAGCGTCCCGGTAGGCGTGCGTCCGCGCCACGAGGCTCGGTGTCCCGTACGGCAGCCGGTGGAAGGCGAGGACCTGCTCGTAGTCGCAGAGGCCCGTCACGGGGTCGCGGGCGTCCGGGCCGCGCGTGAAGTTCCGGCGCAGCGCGCCGAGCGGCGGCTCACCGGCGCCGCGGTCCCGTACGACGCGGGCGGCCTCCTCCTCGTGGCCGCCGAAGCGGTGGAGCGCCATGTGCTCCTTGGAGGGCAAGCAGCGGAAGAGCGTGGGCTCGGACACCTCTGCCGCTCCGAGATCTCCGAGACGGAGACCTTCTCGAAGCCGCGATCGCGGAAGAGCGCGACGGCGGTGTCGGAGAGCGTCCGGAGCGTGCGCTGCTTCTCGCGGGCGCCCAGGCCCTGTGCTTCGGCCATGACGGGAGCATGCCGAGATCGTGCAGCCGAGGCAGAGAATTAGCCGGGTAGCAGCCGGGTCGGGGTCGCCGCACGAGGCAGGCGCCCGCAGCTCGCGCCCCAGCCGCACGGTCACGGAAACGGCCGCCGCGGCGTCCCGTGCGGCGGCCGTGAGGAGGGCCGAATTCAACCGCGTTCCCGCGTTTGCCCGTTGAGGACCTGAGTCACCGGCATATCGCGCACACTGGGACGTACGGACGAGCGAGCCGAGGGAGAACCGCCAGATGAGTGACCGCTCCACAGCCCCAGCCGACGAGGCCCGCGTGGTCGTCGGCGTCGACGGATCAGAATCTTCCCTTCGTGCACTCGACATGGCGGCGGAGGAGGCGGACAGGCGCGGCGCCGCCCTGGAGATGCTCTATTCGGCGTCGTGGCCCAGGCGCTCCCGCGTCCCGGTGACGGAGAGCGACCTCGACAGCATCCGCGTGGCCGCCGCCGTCGTGCTGGACGACGCGGGCCAGCGGGCCCAGCAGCGCGTACCGGGACTGCGCACGGTCCCGAGGATCCACACGGAGTCGCTTCCCGCCGACGCCCTGGTGGCGGCGAGCCGCACGGCGGCGCTGACCGTCGTCGGCACCCGCGGGCACGGCGGCTTCTCCGGGCTGCTCGTCGGCTCGGTGAGCCTGCGGGTGGCCGTGCACGCCCAGGGGCCGCTGCTGGTCGTCGGCGACAGCCGCGAGAAGGAGGCCGCGGAGCGGGGCAGCGTGCTCGTCGGGCTGAATTCGGAGGCGGACGAGGCCGCGGTGCGCTTCGGATTCGAGGAGGCGGCACGCCGCGGGGCGTCGCTGCGCGTCCTGCACGCCTGGAGCCTGCCCCGTATGCCCGGCAGGCTCCAACTGCCTCCGCGGGAGGCCGAGCAGGCGCGCGAGGCCGCCTCGGAGCTGGTGCGGGGAGCGGTGCACCGGCTCAGCGGCGAGCACCCCGGCGTCTCGGTGAGCGCGGACGAGAAGGGCGGCAGTCCGCCGGCCACCCTGATCGAGGCGAGCCGCACGGCGGACGTGATGATCGTCGCGGTGCACCGCAGCGCGCGCCGCCGCCTCGGACTGCAGCTCGGGCCGGTCGCCCACGCCGTCCTGCACCACGCGCACTGCCCGGTCGTGATCGTGCCGACTCCGACGGGCTGACGGGCCGGGAGCGGCCCCGTCGCGGGGCCGCTCCCGGACGGCCTCCATCGGTGCCTTCCGCCGTTTACGTCCACCTCCCCAGCGCACCCGGCACAGCACAGGACCCAGCCAGTGGAGGCCGTCATGAGCCGTTCCGAAGAGCCCTCCGGGGGCCCCGAAGCCGACGAGTACGACGTCATCGTGATCGGGGCGGGCCCGGTGGGGGAGAACGTCGCCGACCGTGCGCACGCCGGCGGGCTCGGCGCTCTCGTCGTGGAGCACGAGCTGGTCGGCGGCGAATGCTCGTACTGGGCGTGCATGCCCAGCAAGGCGCTGCTCCGGCCCGTCGCGGCGCTGTCCGACGCCCGCCGGGTCGCGGGCGCCGTCCAGGCCGTCGACGGGGGGCTCGACGCCTCGGCCGTCCTGGAGCGGCGCGACGGGTTCACCAGCAACTGGCAGGACAAGGGGCAGGTCGCCTGGCTGGAGTCCACGGGGCTGGAACTGCTGCGCGGGCGGGCCCGGCTGGACGGCCCCCGGCGCGTGGCCGTCGAGACCCACGACGGCACCGTGCGGACGCTCACCGCGCGGCACGCCGTAGCCGTCTGCACGGGCAGCCGCGCCGCCCTCCCCGGCATCCCGGGCATCGAGGAGGCGAGGCCCTGGACGAGCCGGGAGGCGACCTCCGCCAAGGAGGTACCGGGACGGCTGGCCGTCGTCGGCGGGGGAGTGGTCGGCGTGGAGATGGCGACCGCCTGGCAGGCCCTCGGCTCCGAGGTGACGCTGCTGGTGCGGGGGGAGCGGCTGCTGCCCAGGATGGAGCCGTTCGCGGGCGAGCTGATCGCCGAGGGGCTCACGGCTGCGGGCGTCACCGTGCGTACCGGCGTCTCGGTGGAGGAGCTGAGCCGGCCGGGCACCGACGGGCCCGTGACGCTCTCGCTCTCCGGCGGAGAGCGGCTGGAGTGCGACGAGGTGCTCTTCGCGACGGGACGGGCGCCCCGCACGGACGACATCGGCCTGGAGACCGTCGGCTGCGAGCCGGGGAGCTGGCTGAGCGTCGACGACACCCTCCGGGTCACCGGCGTGCACGGCGGCTGGCTCTACGCCGTGGGCGACGTCAACGGGCGTGCCCTGCTGACGCATCAGGGCAAGTACCAGGCCCGGGTGGCCGGTGCCGCCATCGCGGCGCGCGCGGCGGGCGTGCCGCTGCTGGAGACGGACCGGTGGGGCGCGCACTCCGCCACGGCGGACCACGACGCGGTTCCGCAGGTCGTCTTCTGCGATCCGGAGGCCACCTCCGTCGGGCTGACGGTGGATGAGGCCGGGCGGCGCGGACTGCGGGTGAGGGCTGTCGACGTGGAGCTGGGAGAGGTGGCCGGGGCGTCGCTCTACGCGGACGGCTACCGGGGGCGGGCCCGGATGGTCGTCGACCTCGACCGGGAGGTCGTCGCCGGCGTCACGTTCGTGGGCCCCGGAGTCGGCGAGCTGCTGCACTCGGCGACGATCGCCGTGGCGGGCGAGGTTCCGCTGGAGCGCCTGTGGCACGCGGTCCCGTCCTACCCGACCATGAGCGAGGTGTGGCTGCGGCTCCTGGAGGAGTACCGGGGCTGAGCCGCGGCGGGCGGACGGCGGGAGTGGGGCCGAGCGCCGGGCCGCCCCCAGCGGGCTACCGGCCCCGCTCGTCCCGCGGTTCGGGGGCCCGGACGGAGAGCCTGCGGTCCGCCGCCCGCACGGACCTGCCGCGTACGGTCCCCTCCGACCACGGATCCTCGCCGCGAAGCCGCTTCTCGAGCGCCTCCATGTCGGCGAGCTTCCACCGGTCCGGCGCGAGGTCCGACTCGTTCAGCTCCGACCAGCTGATCGGCATGGCGACCGGGCCGCCCGGGCGGGCGCGCACCGCGTACGGGGCGACGGCCGTCTGGGCGTAGGCGTTGCGCTGGATGTCGAGGTAGATGCGGTCGCCGCGGGCGGCCTTGCGGGGCTCGTCCGTGAGGCGGTCCGGATGGCGGGAGACGAGGACCCGGGAGACCCGGCGCGCGAAGTCGCGCACCGTGTCGAAGTCCGCGCGGCGGTCGAGAGCCGCGATCACGTGCAGGCCGCGCGAGCCCGTCGTCATCAGCCGGGTGGGCAGGTCGACCTCCTCCAGCAGGCCGCCCACGCAGGACGCGGCCCACCGCACGTCCTCGAAATCCGCGCCGCCGCTGGGGTCCAGGTCGAAGACGAGCAGGTCGGGATCGTGGGGCCGGTCCGCCTTGGAGAGCCAGCGGTGCTGCGTGACGGACGCCTGCCCGGCGAGGTAGACGAGGGTGTCGGCGTTGTCGCAGACGACGTGCCGGACCGTCCCGCCCTCCTTGGACATTTCGGCGGTGTGCACCCAGTCGGGGAAGTAGTCGGGGGCGTTCTTCTGCATGAGCGGCTTGCCGCCGATGCCGTCCGGGTGACGCTCCATCATCAGCGGGCGCCCCCGTAGGCGCGGGACGGCCCGGGTGGCCACGCGGCGGTAGTAGCGCGCCAGGTCGCTCTTGGTGATTCCGTCGTCCGGGAAGAGCACCTTCCCGGGTCTGCTGATCTCGATGTCCCTCACCCTGCGACGAGTTGACCGGTACGGGCGGTGCAAACGGAAACGGGCGGGCATGCACCGCGGACTTACGGGCACAGGAGTGGTCGGGCGGTGCCGGACGAGGACGGCCGCCGCCTCCGGGGCCGGTACGGGGAGCACCTTCACCCTGGCCGACGCCGCCGTCTTGCGGACCGCCGCGGAGGGCAGCAGTCTCGGAATTCTCAGGGCCGGGCGGTCCCGGAGGCCCTCCGGACGTGGACGGGAGGCGGCGCAAGCCATGGATGCCGTGCTGAACGAGGACGAGGCAGCCGCGTACGTGGGCGGCATCTGCTTCAAGACGGGGCCGCCCCGGCGGGTCGGGGTGGAACTGGAATGGCTCGTCCGGGACCGTTCCGCCCCGGGGCGCGGCGTGCCGCCCGAACGGATGGAGGAGGCGCTCGCGCCGCTGTGGACCGGCGGCCTCCCCGGCGGAAGCCGGCTCACCCGGGAGCCCGGCGGACAGCTGGAGATCAGCTCGCCTCCCGGCGAGACCCTCTCCGAATGCATCGCGACCACGGCCGCCGACCTGACGATGCTGCGCAAGCGCGTCGGGGAGACCGGCGCCATCCTGTACGGCCGCGGCCTCGACCCGTACCTGAGCCCGCCGCGCGTCGTGGAGGACCCCCGCTACCGCGCCATGGAGGCGCACTTCGACCGCACCGGCCCGTGGGGCCGCATGATGATGCGGGCCACCGCCGCCGTGCAGGTCAGCCTCGACGCCGGCGACGACGGCGACGGGCCGACCGGCTACCGCCACCGCTGGCGCCTCGCCCACCGGCTCGGCCCCGTGCTGGTCGCCGCCTTCGCCAACTCCCCGCTGTGGCGCTCCCGTCCCACGGGCTGGCTCTCCACGCGCCAGAGCGTCTGGGCGCGGGCCGACCCCGGGCGCACCAGCCCGCCACAGGCGCACGCCGACCCCCGCGAGGGGTGGGCCCGCTACGCCCTCGACGCCCACCTGCTCTGCCTGCGCAGGGAGCCGCCCGCCGACTGGACGGCGCCGCCCCGGCTCTCCTTCCGCTCCTGGCTGCGCGGCGTACACCGCGAACGGCGCCCCACCCGCGCCGACCTCGACTACCACCTCGGCACCCTCTTTCCGCCCGTTCGCCCGCGCGGCTGGCTGGAGCTGCGGATGATCGACGCCCAGTGCAGCGACGGCTGGATCGCGGCCACAGCCGTGGCCGCGACGCTGCTGGACGACGTGCGGGCGGCCGAGGCCGCCTGGGAGGCCACCGAGGCACTGGAGGGCGACGACGCGGTGTGGGAGCGGGCGGCACGCGACGGGCCCGCCGACCCCCTGCTCGGTCCGGCCGTGCGCGCGTGCGTGGCCGCTGCCGAGTCCGCTCTGGCCCGAACCGAACCCGGCAGCCTGGTGCACCACTCGGTGATCGAGTTCGCCGAGCGCTACTCCGAGCGCGGCCGCTGCCCGGCGCACGACCAGCTGGAGAAGCTGCGCGGCTGACGGCCTCGCGCGGCGGACCGCTGTCCGTGCCGTCCGACGACAAGGAGAAGGAAGATGTCCGAGCACGCAGCGGCGCCCGCCAACGCGCAGCCGCCCGCCGGCAACGCCCCGGCGGACTCCGCGGGAACGCCGCAGGGGGACGCGCGGGAACGCGCCGTCGAGGCCCTCGAACGGGCGAGGCGCCGGACCCTGGCGCTCACCGACTGCCTCGACGAGAGCGAACTGACGGCACAGCACTCGAAGTTGATGTCCCCGCTCGCCTGGGACCTGGCGCACGTCGGCAACCAGGAGGACATCTGGCTCGTACGGGCGGCCGGCGGCGGCCCCGGTGTCCGCCCCGACCTGGACTCCGTCTACGACGCGTTCCAGACCCCGAGGGCGGACCGGCCCGGACTGCCCATGCTCAGCCCCGACGAGGCCCGCGCCTACATCGCCGAGGTCCGCCGCCGCGCCTTCGACTCCCTGGCCGCCGCGCCGTGGGACGCCGGCGCGGACCCGCTCCTCGAGGAGGGCTTCGTCTTCGGCATGGTCGCGCAGCACGAGCAGCAGCACGACGAGACCATGCTCGCCACGCACCAGCTCCGTCGCGGCCACGCCGTGCTCGACGCCCCCGACCCGCCCGCCCCGATGTCCCGCGCCTGGGACGAGGACCACGGCGAAGTGCACGTTCCGGGCGGGCCGTTCACCATGGGCACCAGCACGGAGCCGTGGGCGCTGGACAACGAGCGGCCCGCACACACCGTGGACGTCCCGCCGTTCGACCTGGACGCCGTGCCCGTCACCAACGGGGCGTACCAGCGCTTCATCGAGGACGGCGGCTACCGCGACGCACGCTGGTGGCACCCCGAGGGATGGGCGTACGTGCGCAAGGCGGACCTCTCCGCACCGCTGTTCTGGCGCCGGGACGGCGGGATGTGGATGCGCCGCCGCTTCGGCTACACCGAACGGGTGCCGTCCGCCGAGCCCGTGATGCACGTCAGCTGGTACGAGGCCGACGCGTACGCCCGCTGGGCCGGGCGGCGGCTGCCGACGGAGGCCGAATGGGAGAAGGCCGCCCGCTGGGACCCGGAGACCGGCGTCTCCCGCCGCTACCCCTGGGGCGACGAGCCGCCCGGCGAAGGCCACGCCAACCTGGGGCAGCGGCACCTGCGTCCGGCACCCGCGGGCGCCTACCCGGCTGGGGCCGCCCCGTGCGGTGCGCGGCAGCTCATCGGGGACGTCTGGGAGTGGACCTCCTCGGACTTCACCGGCTATCCCGGCTTCCGGGCCTTCCCCTACCGCGAGTACTCCGAGGTCTTCTTCGGCAGCGACCACAAGGTGCTGCGCGGCGGGTCCTTCGGCACCGACGCGGTGGCCTGCCGGGGGACGTTCCGCAACTGGGACCTGCCCGTCCGCCGGCAGATCTTCGCGGGCTTCCGGACGGCGCGCTCCAGCGGAGGCGGTCTCTGATGTGCCGTCATCTCGCTTATCTGGGGCCGCCGTTGACACTCGCGGACGTCGTCGTCCGGCCTCCGAAGGGGCTCTACGAGCAGTCGTGGGCACCGCGCCTCCAGCGCTACGGGACGGTCAACGCCGACGGTTTCGGGATCGGCTGGTACCCGCACACGTCCGGTGCGGCCGGCCCGCACCCGGGCCGCTCCGACGAGCCGGCGGCCGCGTCCTTCGAGGACGGCGGAAGGCCCGCCCGGTACCGCCGCGCCGTCCCCGTATGGGCCGACACGAACCTGCCGGACCTCACCCGGGCGGTGCGCAGCGGGGCCGTACTCGCCGCCGTGCGGGACGCCACGGAGGGCACGGCGCAGGACGAGACGGCGGCGGCCCCCTACGCGCACGGCCGCTGGCTCTTCAGCCACAACGGCGCGGTCGGGGGCTGGGAGGACCTGCTCGACGACCTGGGGGAGCAGGTCGCCCCGAGCCGGCTGCTCGGGCTGGAGTCACGGTGCGACTCGGCGCTGCTGTGGACGCTGCTCACCCGGCACCTGGACGCGGGCGAACCGGTGGAGGAGGCTCTCGCCTCGCTGACGGTCCGCGTGGCCCGAATACGTCCGGCCGCGCGGCTCAACTTCCTGCTCACGGACGGCAGCACGATCCTCGCCACCCGCCGCGGCGACACCCTCTGGTACCGCACGGGGCCGCGGAGCGTGTGGGTCGCCTCCGAACCGGACGCCGGCCAGGGAACCGGCGACGGCCGGGACCGCGCCGAGGACGCGCGGCAGGGCGGTGCCGAGCCCGGCCCGGGCCCCGGCTCCGGCTCGGACTCCGAACTCCACCTGGGGCCCGGCTCCGAGGCCGGGTGGCAGGAGGTCCCGGAGGAGTCGCTGCTCGTCGCCACGGCCACAACCGTCCGTACCGTCCCGCTGGTTCACGCCTCCGAGAGGATCCCCATCGCATGACGGGCCGCTTCGCACTCACCCGCAGACTCCCCGACGGATACTTCGACGACGCACTCCACACCGACGTCCTCAAGGGCCTCACGGGGCGCCCCAAGACCCTGCCGCCGAAGTGGTTCTACGACGCCCGCGGCAGTGAACTCTTCGAGGAGATCACCCGGTTGCCCGAGTACTACCCGACGAGGGCGGAGCACGGAATCCTCCGCGAGCGCGCCGGCGAGATCGCCGCGGCCACCGGTGCGCGCACGCTCGTCGAGCTGGGGTCGGGCTCCTCGCGCAAGACACGTCTGCTGCTGGACAGCCTGCTGCGGCACGGCACCCTGGAGCACTACGCGGCGCTCGACGTCAGCGCGGACGCCCTCGTCGCGGCGGGGGAGTCCCTCTGCCGGGACTACCCGGGCCTGGAGGTCACCGGATGCGTCACCGACCTGGAGACGGACCTGGGGATGCCCGCGGACGCACGCGGCCCGCGCCTGGTGGCCTTCCTCGGCGGGACGCTCGGGAACCTCGACGGCGAGGCGCGGCCCGCCTTCTACGCGCGGCTGCGTGCCGAACTCGCCCCGGAGGACCGCCTGTTGATGGGCGTGGACCTGGTCAAGGACCCGGCCGTGCTGGTGCCCGCCTACGACGACGCGCAGGGCGTGACGGCCGAGTTCGACAAGAACGTGCTGCGGGTCCTCAACCGTGAGCTCGGGGCGGGCTTCGATCCGGACGCCTTCCGGCACCGCGCGCTGTGGAACCCGGCGGAGGAGCGCATCGAGATGAGGTTGGTCTCCCTCCGCACCCAGACGGTTCCCCTGCCCGCGCTGGAGATGAGCGCGGAGTTCGAGGAGGGGGAGGAGATGCTGACGGAGATCGCGGTCAAGTTCCGGCGGGAGTCGCTCGGTGCCGAACTCGCCCGCGCGGGCTTCGAGTTGAGCCACTGGTGGACGGACCGCGAAGGGCGCTTCGCGCTGCTTCTCGCCGAGCCCGCCGGAACCGGCGGGCCGTGAGTCCCTGAGCGGCCGGGCCGGGCCGGGTCGGGCGGGCGGCCTGTCCGCGCTCGCCTGTGCCTGTGCCCGTCCCCGGGACGGGATGCGACGTCGGACGTCGGGAGGGGCGGCTGGGCCTTCGGTTCAGGCCCGCCGCCCCTGTCCGTCCGCTCGCGTCACGCCGCCCGGTGCCGGGCTCAACCGCCCAGGCTCCAGGAGAAGGACTGGTCGGCCGCCGTCACCGCGGCGAGCACGGCCAGGTCGGCGACGCCGAGGGAGATGCCCAGCAGGGCGCGGCCCCGCCGGGCCGTGCCGCGCAGCAGCGCGAGGGACCCGAGCACGAGGGCGCAGGGACCCAGCACGACGTTGAAGACGAGCAGCCCGGCCAGGCCCATCACGAAGGAGGCCACGGCCATGCCGTCGGCGTCGCGGAGACGCGCCGCGGCGCGCCCCGTGGTGTCCGCCGGAGGTGTCTCCTCGTCCGAAGTCGCCGCGCCGGCACCCTCGTCGAGGGCTTGCTCGCGGCTGTCGCGGACCCCCTCCAGGACGTCGCGGCCGTCTCCGGCCCGGCGGCCGTCCCGGGCGGGCCGGTCGCTCTCGAAGTCCGGAGGAGTGGGGCGGACGAGCGTGTCGTTGGCGTTCATGTCTCAGTCATCTCCCTTGTCGGTGGTGCCTGCGCTCGCGGACCGCGAAGACCAGCAGCCAGGCGCCGATGGCCGCGGCTGCGGCGAACGTGGCCGGGAGCGGGATGTGTGCCGCGGTGCCCACCAGGAATCCCAGCAGGAGGAACGCGGCAACCAGGAAGATCATGCTTGGCCTTTCTCGTGTGGGGCCAATGATCGGAATCTCAGTGAACACTTGGGATGACAACTGTTCACTGAGTAGAGCGTACCTTGGCACGACCCCGCGAACACCTGTTTACTGAATGACATGAGCCACACCAGCGCCTCCGCCTCGACGTCACGGGAGACACAGAAGGCCCGAACGCGCTGCGCCCTGCTGGACGCGGGCCTGCGGCTGCTGGAGAACAAGAGCCTCAGCAGCCTCGGCCTCCGCGAGGTGACACGGGTCGTGGGCATGGCGCCTGCGGCCTTCTACCGGCACTTCCGCGACATGAGCGACCTGGGGGTGGCCCTCGTCGACGAGTCGCTCGGCAGCCTCCACGCCGTCGTCCGCGAGATCCTCGAAGGCCCGCGGGACGACGTCGAGCGCATCGAGCGGACGGTCGGCGCCATCGCCCGCTACGTGCGCGAACACCCCACGCACGTACGGTTCGTGGCCCGCGAACGGCACGGCGGTGTACCGGCAGTGCGGGCCGCCATAGGCCGCGAGCTGGACCGGTTCGCCGACGAGGTCTCCCAGGTGCTCGCGACCGACGAGGTGTCGGCCGGCTGGAGCGCGGAGGACGTCCGGATGCTGGGGCAGCTGTACGTGGACCACGTCGTGATGACGGCGTCCGCGTTCCTGGACGCGGCCCTGGGTGAGGGGCCCGACGAGGAGACCGTCGCCCGCACCGCCCGCCGCCAGCTCCTCCTGATCAGCACCGGCCGCCGCCACTGGGCGGACACCGCTGCGGGCGCGGCCGGTTCGTCCGGCGCTTCCGGCATCGCGGGCGCGCGGGGGAGCGACGGCGCTTGATGACGGGCCGTCGGAGCCACATTCGCCGCCGATCTCCGGAGGCCCGACGGGACGGGCTGGGCCGTCCTCGCCGACTCGGACGCTTCTCACCGCCGGTTCCCGGTCGGCGCGGCAGCGAAGATGAGCCCGCACGGCGTCGCTGAGGCGAGTACGAACGTCGGCCACGCGATCCGGCCCACAAGCCGTTTCACCACCGGATCACCTCCCGCTTCCCGCCCGCACACGCGGGGCAAGGGACCTTCAACGTGTTGCGGCACGTGAGGCAGCCGAAGAACCCGAAGCAGTCCGGGCACCACACTTCGCGCCACCCGGCGCAGCACCCGCAGTAGCTCCGAACCGGTGCGGCAGGCGGGGCGGTCATCGTCAGTGCCCTTCCGGGTGCCGACGCAGGAAGACGTTGCAATCGCTGACCGTCGTCTGATCACCGCCGGCACGGGCCCGGTCCCGCACCTTCGCAAGCTCTGCGCACCCGGGGCAGCCAGCTACCGGCTTCGGCTCTTGGACAGCGCTGTACGGCAGCTCAACCGGCGCTGTGCTGTATCTCGTTGGCTCCGTCATGGCGCTGAGCGTCGCCGAGGTCAGCAGGACGGTGGAACCGCGTACATTCCCCACTTCGGGACGTCCCGTGTCGGGTAGAACGTCCCTAGCAACGTCCGGGAGTGCGGAGTGACACTGCATGCAGAACGAGCGCCTACGTGCCGTCATGACGGCAAGGGGATGGACTCACGCCGATCTAGCCAACGCAACAGGGGTTGATCCCAAGAGCGTTGAACGGTGGGTCAACCTGGGGCGTACGCCCAGACGCGTAACTGCCTTCAAGGCAGCGGAAACACTAGGGGAAGACGTGCACGCACTCTGGCCAGCGCTCAGGCAGGCAAGGGCGGCAAGGGCAGTGAGCCCGGAACTGGTCGCGCTGTACGACCAGCGGGCAGACCTTCCCGTTTCCACCTTCGTTGACCTGTTCGCACAAGCGCGGGAACACATTGACGTGCTCGTGTACGCGGCGGTCTTCATCCATGAGGCGTATCCGCGACTGAATGACCTTCTCCGCGAGCGCGCTGCCGAAGGGTGTTCCGTGCGTATCGCCGTAGGAGACGCGGACAGTGAGAACGTGCAACAACGCGGGAAGGAAGAGCGGTTCGGGCACGGCATTGAATCTCGCTGCCGACTCGCGCTCATGCACTACCGGACGTTGCTCAGCGTCCCCGGTGTTGAACTGCGCACGCACGGAACCTCGCTCTACAACTCGATCTATCGCGCTGACGATCAGATGTTGGTGAACGCGCATGTGTGGGGCGTGAACGCCTATGGGGCGCCGGTTTGGCACCTTCGGTGGCACAGCGAAGGCAGCATGTTCGACAGCTACGCGCAGAGCTTCGAAGCCGTCTGGGACACAGCACAGCCGGTACAGGAAGGCACTCAGTGACTCGCGCAGAGTTCTACGACGACCCCGACGCGCCGGAGCCGAACAGTTTGGTCGTCGCCGCTTCCGCTGTCGTGACGGACGAAGAGGGCCGCATTCTGTTGCAGCGGCGGACAGACAACGACCTGTGGGCGCTGCCCGGGGGTGGAATGGAAATGACCGACTCGTTGCCCGGTGCGGCCGTGCGGGAGACGAAGGAAGAGACCGGCCTTGATGTAGAGATCACGGGACTTGTCGGCACGTACACGGACCCGCGACACGTCATTGCCTACAGCGACGGTGAAGTGCGGCGGCAGTTCAACGTCTGCTTCACGGCGCGAGTGGTCGGCGGAGAGCTGTCCATTTCTGACGAGTCCGAAGAACTGCGGTTCGTCGCGCCGGAAGACATCGACGCGCTGCCCGTGCACCACACTCAGCGACTCCGGCTGACTCACTTCCTTGAGCAGCGAACGGCTCCGTATCTCGGATAGGTCCGCGACACACGAAACCCCGTAGACGACCCAGGATGCATCCCAGGTGTCTACGGGGACCCGCAATCAGCGACCCCACAGTTCCGGCGCGCGCGGCGTGCGCCCCACGCGAACACGCCCCGGGCGGCGGAGTGTTGGGCAAGTGGCGTGGCCTGGGCCGCTCAGTCCCGGGCCCGTATGCGGAAGGTCTTGACCGCCATGTCGAAGTACGGTTTGGCCGTGTCCCATTCGGCGTCGGGGGCGGAGAGGTAGAGGGCGTAGTGGGCCTGGCCCTCGCTGCCGAAGCCGAGGTCGATGGCGTGGTAAGGACGGGCTCTGCCCTGCCACTTGTACTCCCAGATCGCGGCGTCCCGTCCCTGGTACGCGGTGGCGTTCATGCGCAGCCGCTCGTATCCCGGCGACTTCTCCCGTACCTCCGGCTCCAGTTGGCGCCAGTGCTGGATCGGGCTGTCACCCGCGAAGTCCACGACGCTGAACCTCAGCCCCGTCCTGCGGGAGGGCGAGAGGTAGTCCACCTGCTGCCCTCCGGGCCGACCCGCGCGCTTCCAGCCTTCGGGTACGTCCACGGAGAAACCCAGCTCGTCCCGCACCCGTTCGTATCCGTCCGCCACCGGCGGCAGCTTGGGCGGCGAGGAGTGGGAGGGACCGGAGTGCGAAGCGGACGGGCCGGGCGGGCCGGGATCCCCGCTGCCGTTCCTCGACTGCCACCAGAGGCCGCCCGCGACGGCCGCCGCGGCCAGCGCGGAGCACAGGGCCCAGGCCAGCGCGCGGGCACCGCGGCCCCTGCCGGGCGCCGAGCGTGCCGTCGGCGGAGCGGAGCCGGACGGCGGCGGTACGGGGGCCCGCGCGGTCGCCTCGCCCGGCTCGCTGTGCCCCTGCTGCCGGGGCGGCTCCACACGCGTCTGCGGCTCGGCGGCCGGGGGCGGCTCCTCGCGTGGCGCGGGCACCCGGACCGTACCGGCCTCGCCCCGCAGCCAGGCCTCCGCCTGCTCGAGGGTGAGCCGCCCGTCGGCGTCCTTGTGCAGCAGCCCTTCGATCAACTCGCCCAGCTCGCCGGCCCGTTCCATCGTGCGCGGCGGTTCGCTGGAGGCCGCGTAGGCCGTCTCCACCCAGCTGCCCCGGCGGAAGGGCGGTACGCCCTCCACCGCCTCGTAGAGCGTCGCGCCCAGGGCCCATGCGTCCGCGGCCGGCCCGGCCTCGCGGCCCAGCATGCGCTCCGGGGCGGCGTAGTCGATGGAGCCGACGAACTCCCCGGTACGCGTCAGCGTCTCCGTACCGGATGCGGCGGCGATGCCGAAGTCGGTGAGGACGACGCGCTCCGACCCCTCTTGCAGCAGCACGTTGGCGGGTTTCACGTCCCGGTGGAGCACACCCGCGGAATGCGCGGCCTGCAGCGCGGACGCCATCGCGAGTCCGGTGCGCGCGGCCTCCGCCGACGTCAACGGCCCGTCCTCGCGGACGAGTTCACTCAGCGAGCGGGAGGGCACGTACTCCATCACGATGCACGGGAGCCCGTCCTCCTCCACCACGTCATGCACGACGATCACGCCGGGATGGCTGATACGCGCCGCGCTTCTGGCCTCGCGGCGTGTCCGCTCGTACAGGCGCGTCCGCTCGTCGTCCTCCAACTGCGGCGGAACGTGCAGCTTCTTGACGGCGACGCGCCGGTCCAGGAGCGTGTCCTGCGCGAGCCAGACGGTCCCCATGCCGCCCCGGCCGAGCTCCCCATCCAGCCTGTATCTGCCGGCCAGCAGCCGGTCCTGGTCGGTCACCTCGGTCTCTCCGCTCCCCCTGGTACGCACCCCGTTCGGAGTCGAACCCTAGTCCCCCTCGGCCCGGTTGTGACGGGCGCATCCGTACCCGCATCCGTACTCGTACCCGGACACCGATCGCCGCGCGTGCAGGCTGAGGCTTGCCCCGTGAACGGTCTTGGAGGTCGTCGCGGGTGGCCACGGCGGCTGAAGGCTGCCGAGGCAACGAGGACCCGACCCGGTGTACGGGGCTGTCCAGAGGGACGGTTCCGGAGCCGTGACCGCACCAGCCACATGCGAGATCAACACGCTTCTGAACAGCAGCTACGGGCCGTCCGTAGAATGCGCGGATGACCGTTGACATCGTGGAGTACGACCCGTCCTGGCCCACGCAGGGCAGACAGGCCGGCACGGAGCTGATCGATGCGATACCCGGACTGTTTCTCGACGTCGAGCACGTGGGCAGCACGTCTGTGCCGGGCCTGGCCGCCAAGCCGGTGATCGACCTGATGGCGTCGGTGGCCACGCTGGACGATGTCACCCCCGGCCGGGAAGCCTCGCTGAAACTGCTGGGATACCGGCTGCAGGAGACGGGGATGCCCGGGCGGCTGTTCTACTTCCGAAGCAGCGACGACGGGCGGCGCACCCACCACCTGCATGTCGTCACGGCCGACACCTGGGACACGCGCAACGAGCGGCTCTTCCGTGACCACCTGCGGACACATCCCCAAGTGGCAGCGGAGTACGCCGAGTTGAAGCGGTGTGCCGCTGCCGAGGAAGACGACGGGCTCGCGTACACCCAGCGCAAGACCGAGCTGATCCAACGTGTCGTCGACGCTGAACGTGCCGCCCGCGGCCTGCCCTCCGTGCCGGTCTGGGAGGAATGAACCCGGACTGACGGCACCGGCGGCGAGCACTCCGCAGACCGTTCACGGGGCACCCTCTAGTCCGCCGTCTTCCTGGCCCTGCTGGGCTGTACGCGCTTGGGCTCGCCCTTCACCTTCGGGTGTTCGGGCGGGTAGGGAAGGTCGCCGAGTCCGTGCTCGCTCTCGTCGCGTGCCGCGAGTTCCAGGGCCGCGTCCAGGCGGCAGGGGTGCTCGTCCATCTCCGCGTGCACGTCGCCGACTTCGGCGTAACGGGCGGGCATCGTCCCGACGGTGAAGTCGTCCGGGTGAACGTCGGCCAGCTCCTCCCAGCGCAGGGGAGCGGAGACGGTCGCGCGGGCGTTGGGGCGGACCGAGTAGGCGCTGGCGATGGTGCGGTCGCGCGCCGTCTGGTTGTAGTCGACGAAGATGCGCTCGCCGCGCTCCTCCTTCCACCACTTCGTCGTGACGCGGGAGGGGTCGCGGCGCTCCAGCTCCCGGCCCACGGCGATGGCCGCGCGCCGCACCTGCGCGAAGTTCCACTCGGGCGCGATCGGAACGAAGACGTGCAGACCCCGGCCGCCGGAGGTCTTCGGCCAACCGTGCAGGCCCAACTCCTCCAGCAGCGGCCGCAGTTGCTCCGCGGCGCGGACGGCGTCCGCGAAGTCCGTGCCCGGCTGCGGGTCGAGGTCGATGCGCAGCTCGTCGGGGCGGTCCGTGTCGGCACGGCGCACCGGCCACGGATGGAACGTGATGCAGCCGAGGTTCGCCGCCCACACCACGGCCGCGGGAGTGGTGGGGCAGATCTCGTCCGCGTGGCGACCGCTGGGGAAGCTGATGCGGGCCGTGGGGATCCAGCCGGGCAGGTTCTTCGGCGCTCGCTTCTGGAAGAAGGACTCGCCGTTCACTCCGTCGGGATAGCGCTCCAGCGTGGTCGGCCGCTCGAACAGAGCGCGGGTGATCCCTTCACCCACCGACATGTAGTACCGGGCGACGTCGAGCTTGGTGAAGCCGCTCTCCGGGAAGTAGACCTTGTCCGGGTTGGAGAGCCTCACCCGCTGGTCGCCGACGGTCAGCTCCACTGCCTCTCCCATGCGGCCACGCTATGCGTGCGCGGGCCGCGGCGCCTCCCGGCGGACACCGGAAATCTTCGCGAACGACGGCATGGGCGGCCGTGCCGTCGTGCTCCTGAGGGAGCGTCGCGCCCTCGGCAGGCGGGAGCGGGCGCCCGGCAATAGAGTTCCAGCCATGGAGCTGCCGGTGATGCCGCCCGTGAAACCCATGCTCGCCAAGCTCGCGGCGAGGATCCCGGCCGGCATGCACTACGAGGCCAAGTGGGACGGCTTCCGCGCCATCGTCTTCCGCGACGGCGACGAGACCGAGATCGGCAGCCGTACCGGCAAGTCGCTCAAGCGCTACTTCCCCGAACTGGACGCCGCGCTGCGGGAGAACCTGCCCGAGCGGTGCGTCCTGGACGGGGAGATCGTCATCGCCCAGGACGGCCGGCTGCAGTTCGAGGCGCTCCAGCAGCGCATCCACCCCGCCGAGTCCCGGGTACGCCTGCTGGCCGAGCGGACGCCGGCGAGCTTCATCGCCTTCGACGTCCTGGCACTGGGCGACGAATCGCTGATGGACACGCCCCTGACCGAACGCCGGCGGTCGCTGGTGGACGCGCTCCGTCACGCCCGGGACCCGGTCTTCGTCGCCCCCGCCACCCAGGACGAGGAGCTGGCGAGCCAGTGGTTCGACCAGTTCGAAGGCGCGGGTCTCGACGGCGTCGTCGCCAAGCGGCTCGACTCGCCCTACCGGCCCGACGAGCGGATCATGGTGAAGGTCAAGCACGAGCGGACGGCGGACTGCGTACTGGCGGGGCTGCGTCCGCACAAGAGCGGTGAGGGTGTCGGCTCGCTGCTGCTGGGCCTCTACGACGGCTCCGGCACGCTCCAGCACGTGGGCGTGTGCGCCTCGTTCACGATGAGCCGGCGCCGCGAGCTGATGTCCGAGCTGGAGCCGCTGCGCATGGAGACGCCCGAAGGGCATCCGTGGGCGCACTGGCAGCGCGAGGAGGCACACGCGGAGAGCCGCATGCCGGGAGCACCGAGCCGGTGGACCGGGACCAAGGACCTTTCCTGGCTGCCCCTGCGGCCCGAGCGCGTGTGCGAGGTGGCGTACGACCACATGGAGGGAGACCGCTTCCGCCACACCACGCAGTTCCGCAGATGGCGCCCCGACCGCGACCCCCGCAGCTGCACGTACGCGCAGCTCGAGGAGCCCGTGAGCTACGACCTGCGCCGGATGCTCACCGGTACGGACGACACAGCATGACGGCAGGACCCCGCCCCGACTCGACGACCCCCAGCGCCACTTGAGAAGGGACCTTCCATGGGCCGCACGATGTGCCGCACGAAACGCCACAGCCACAGCCACGTGCACAGCCACAGCCACCGGCACGGTTCCGGCCACAGCCACGGCCACCGCACCGACCTCGGTCTGCTCGCCCTGCGCCTGGGCACCGGGGGCGTGCTCATCAGCCACGGGACGCAGAAGCTGTTCGGCTGGTTCGGCGGCGGGGGCCTGGAGGCCACCGGCCAGTCGATGGCGCAGATCGGCTTCAGGCCCGGCCGCCGGCACGCGCTGGCCTCCGGCCTGGGAGAGGCCGGGGGAGGGGCGCTGCTGGCGCTGGGCCTCGCCTCGCCCGGGGCGGGTGCGGCGGTGGCGGCGGCCATGGCGGGAGCCGCCTCCGTACACGCGCCGGCCGGGTTCTTCAACGAGCAGGGCGGTATCGAATTCCCCGCCTACCTGGCCCTGGCCGGGTCCGCGCTCGCGGCCGCGGGACCGGGACGGTACTCCCTCGACCACCTCCTCGGGCACCGGCTCAACCGCCCGTGGATGGTGGCGGTGACCTTCTCCGTCGCGGCGGCCGCCGCGTCCGCGGTGATCTCGCGGCGGCTGCGGGCTCAGGCGGAGGAGGCCGGTCCGGAGGAGGCCGGGGGATCGGAGGGCGTGGTGGGCTCCGCCGCCTGAGCCGCGTCGTCCGGCGTGGTGGCGGACGCGCGCACCTCCTGCATGTCGAGCTGGCGTGCCTGCCCGATGAGGTCCTCCAGCGCCGCCTCGGGCAGCGCGCCCGGCTGCGCGAACACCACGATGCGCTCGCGCACGATCATCAGCGTCGGGATGGACTGGATCTCGAACGCGGCGGCCAGCTCCTGCTGGGCCTCCGTGTCCACCTTGGCGAAGGTCAGATCGGAGTGCCTCTCCGCGGCGGCCTCGTAGACGGGGGCGAACTGCCGGCAGGGACCGCACCAGTCCGCCCAGAAATCGATGAGCACGAAGCCGTCGTCGGCGACGATCTCGTCGAAGTTGTCCTTGGTGAGCTCCATCGTGCTCATTTCTTCTCCTGCTGTCGGCGGCAGTCAGGGACCAGCGGTCCGCATCGTTCCCGGCGGCGGGCACCGGGGGTCTGGGACCGCGTTCCCACCGTGCCGCACGGCGTAAACCGCCTGTGCCGCTCCGATGTTCCGGCGGGGCCGGTTCCGCGCCCTCGCGCCCCGCGTCCGGCTCCGTGCGGGCTCCGGGCCGGGCCGCTCTCTGCGGCTTCGGCGGGGTCTCGCCCGGTCTCGCCGGGTCCTTCCGGGTTTCGCCGGGCCTGGAGCGGGACGGTTCGTTCCGCCCACTCTCTTGACCGAGGGCAGACAATCTATAAGGTCTAGACTAATGGCGAGCGTGATACCGGGTCCCCCAGCTCGCAGCCGTCGGCCTGTCCGCGGGCGGCTGGCCTCGCCGCTGGTGGAGCGGGTCTTCGCGCTGCCTCCGCGTTCGAAGAGGCCGTCCTCGAGGGTGTGCGGCGCGTGCGTACGTGCCCGCCCTGCCCCCGCCGCGCGACGGCCCCGACCGTCAAGGAGTGGCATGGACTTCAAGAGGAAGCTCGCCGCCGGTATCGGCGCCGGAATCGCGCCCCTGCTCGTGCTCACGCTGCCAGCGTCCCCGGCCAGCGCGCACGGCTACGTGAACTCGCCGCCCAGCAGGCAGGCGCAGTGCGCCGCCGGCACGGTCGAGTGCGGGGCCATCAAGTGGGAGCCGCAGAGCGTCGAGGGCCCGAAGGGCCTCACGAGCTGCAGCGGCGGCAACGAGCAGTTCGCCGAGCTCGACGACGACAGCAAGGGGTGGGCGGTCACGCCCGTCGGAAGCTCCCAGAGCTTCGAGTGGAAGCTGACCGCACGGCATTCGACGAGCACGTGGCAGTACTTCGTGGACGGCTCGAAGATCGCGGAGTTCGACGACGGGGGCGCCCAGCCGGGCGAGACCGTGACGCACCAGGTCGACTTCGGCGGGCTGAGCGGCCAGAAGAAGGTGCTCGCCGTGTGGAACATCGCCGACACCGCGAACGCCTTCTACGCCTGCGTGGACGTCAACATCGGCGGTTAGGACCTGCCTTCCGGACCTCCGCGGGCCCGTGGACGCGCGGGCCCGCACGGATCCCTGACGAGGGGCGGTGCTCGCCCGAGCGACTCCGGCCCCTTCGCGCCTGCGGCCCTTCCGCGGGAGTGCCGCACCCCGCACCGCCGCAGCGCCGCCGGAGACGCCTCCGGCGGCGCTGCCGCGTCCGCGCGTCCACCCTCCCCCGCAGGTGCCCCGCCTTGCCGCGGCGCCCCCGCCCGCGCGCACCATGGAAGAGAGGCGCGTGTGAGACTGTTGCCCTAGGTAGTTCAAGAGGCAACTAAACCTCGAAGGGGTGAGAGTGGTGCAGTTCGGGATCTTCACCGTCGGGGACGTCACGACCGATCCCACGACCGGCCGCACGCCCACCGAGCACGAGCGGATCAAGGCGATGGTGGCCATCGCGCAGAAGGCCGAGGAGGTCGGCCTCGACGTCTTCGCCACCGGCGAGCACCACAACCCGCCGTTCGTGCCGTCCTCGCCCACGACGATGCTCGGCTTCATCGCGGCCCGCACGGAGCGGCTGGTCCTGTCGACCTCGACGACGCTGATCACCACCAACGACCCGGTGAAGATCGCCGAGGACTACGCGATGCTCCAGCACCTCGCGGACGGACGCGTCGACTTGATGCTGGGCCGCGGCAACACGGCCCCCGTCTACCCCTGGTTCGGGCAGGACATCCGCCAGGGCATCCCGCTCGCCATCGAGAACTACGCCCTCCTGCACGAACTGTGGCGCAAGGACGTCGTGGACTGGGAGGGCCGCTTCCGCACGCCCCTTCAGGGCTTCACCGCGACACCGCGTCCGCTCGACGGCGTGCCGCCCTTCGTGTGGCACGGCTCGATCCGCAGCCCGGAGATCGCCGAACAGGCCGCGTACTACGGGGACGGCTTCTTCGCCAACAACATCTTCTGGCCGAAGGAGCACTACATGCGGCTCATCGACCTGTACCGCGAGCGCTTCGCCCACCACGGGCACGGCACTCCGGAGCAGGCGATCGTCGGCCTCGGCGGCCAGGCGTTCATGCGCAGGAACTCCCAGGACGCGGTGCGGGAGTTCCGCCCCTACTTCGACGTCGCCCCCGTCTACGGCCACGGGCCGTCGCTGGAGGAGTTCACCGAGCAGACGCCGCTGACGGTGGGCAGCCCGCAGGAGGTCGTCGAGAAGACGCTCACCTTCCGCGAGGCCTTCGGCGACTACCAGCGCCAGCTGTTCCTCATGGACCACGCGGGGCTGCCCCTGAAGACGGTGCTGGAGCAGCTGGACATGCTCGGCGAGGAGGTCGTCCCGGTGCTGCGGCGGGAGTTCGCGAAGGGGCGTCCGGAAACGGTTCCCGGCGCGCCGACGCACGCTTCCCTGGCCGGACGGCGCGATGCCGCGGCCGGCGGCGCCGCGGACGCGGTCCCCTCGGGGGCGGCGGGACCGGAAGCGGGCTGAACCTGCGGGACGTCCGCGGGGCCGGGGGAGCGGGGCTGAGCGCGTCCGCGCCAAGTGCCCGGCGCCACAGGGAGGTTGGGCCGCCCCGGGGTCCGCTCGCCCGCCTGGCGCGGTCGTTGGCGCAATCCGAGCAATACTCTCCGGCGCATTGTGGCCGGTGGTACGGGGTGACATGCTCACGGAACCGTTACCGGGAAGTAGCCTTACCGAGGAGCGCCCGTGAGCAGCACCCCCCACACCCACTCCCACGAACCTCCCTTCGGCGGGTCCGACAGCGCCGCGGCCGGCGACTCCGGCGGAAGCCCGTCCGTCTTGCGCAGCACTCGCCGCACCGTGCTGCGGGCCGGTGCCGCGGCGGCGGGGCTCGGCCTGGCAGGCGTCGGGTCCACCGCCGGAGCCGCGCAGCGCGGCACGGGCGCTCTCGCGCCCCGGGCCGCCGCCGAGGCCGCCGCGACCTACGTCGTGGGCCGGGGCCTCTCCGACGCCACCGGCGAGATCGCCGAGGTCGGCATGATGGGCTACGGGCGCGTCGACCAGCAGGCCCAGGGCCTGCACACCCGGCTGCGCGCCCGGGCGTTCGTCTTCGCCGACGAGGCGACGAAGGAGCGCGTGCTCCTCGTCGTCGTCGACACGGCGATGATCTTCGAGAGCGTCCACCAGGCCGTCCTGAAAAGGCTCGGCGAGAAGTACGGCGACCTCTACACGCACCGCAACGTCATGCTCACCGCCACGCACACCCACTGCGGGCCTGGCGGGTCCTCGCACCATCTGCTCTACAACGTCACCACGCTGGGCTTCCACAAGAAGACCTTCGAGGCGCTCACGGACGGCATCGTGGAGGCGGCCGAACGTGCGCACGAGGACGCCTCGCCTGCTGAACTCACCCTCACCCACGGCGAGTTGAAGGGGGCGAACGCCAACAGGTCGCGGGACGCCTTCGAGCGCAACCCCGGCGACATCCGCAGCCACTTCCCCGACGCGGTGGACACGCAGACGTCCCTGCTGCGCATCGAGCGGGACGGGAGCGTCGCCGGTGCGGTCAACTGGTTCGCGACGCACGGCACGAGCATGTCCGGCGAGAACAAGCTCATCAGCGCGGACAACAAGGGCTACGCCGCCTACCACTGGGAGCGGGAGGTGGAGGGCGCCGACTACCTCGCGGACGCCGCCCCGGACTTCGTCGCCGCCTTCGCGCAGACCAACGCGGGTGACATGTCCCCCAACCTCGACCTCGAACCGCCGACCACGCCCGCCGACTTCGAGAACACCCGGGCCAACGGCCTTCGCCAGTACGAGGCCGCCGCACGCCAACTCGACGCGCGCGGCAAGCAGATGACCGGCGGCGTGGACTCGCGGCTGGTCTACATCGACCTGTCCGACACGACTGTCGACGCCGAGTACACCGGAGACGGCAAGTCCCACAAGACGTCCAAGGCGTCCATCGGCGCGTCGATGGCGGCCGGAAGCGTCGAGGACGGCCCCGCGTTCCCGGGGTTCGAAGAGGGCGAGAACCCCTTCTGGGACGCCATCTCGGACTCGATCATCTACGAGGCCTCACCCGAGCTGCGTGAAGCGCAGTCCCCGAAGGACATCTTCGCCCCGGTCGGCGTGATGAACGGGATCTACCCCTGGGTCCAGGAGCAGGTGCCCGTCCAGCTGCTGCGCATCGGCCAGCTCTACCTGATCGGCGTGCCGGGCGAGGTGACGATCGGTGCCGGGCTGCGGCTGCGGCGGACGGTCGCCGAGGTGGTGGGAGCGGACGTGCAGGACGTCCTCGTCGCGGGATACGCCAACTCCTACTTCCACTACCTGACCACGCCCGAGGAGTACGACTCCCAGCAGTACGAGGGCGGAAGCACCCTCTTCGGGCGCTGGCAGCTCCCCGCGCTCCAGCAGACGGCGGCACGGCTCGCGAGCGCCATGCGGGACGGCGAGGACCTTCCCCTGGGGCCGGTCGCGCCGGACATCTCCGGCAAGACGATCTCGCTTCAGCCGCCCATCGTCGTCGACGCGCCGCCGCTGCAGAAGGAGTTCGGCGACGTGCTGACGGCGCCGCGCGCCAACTACCGCGCCGGGGAACGGGTGAGCGTGGTCTTCGCGGGCGCCCACCCGGGCAATGTGCTGCACCGGGGCGGGACGTACCTGCGGGTGGAGCACCACCGGAACGGCGAATGGCGGACCGTCGCCGACGACGGCGACTGGTCCACCACTTTCCGCTGGGAACGCTACGGCGTCGCCGCCTCCAAGGTGACGCTCACCTGGGACATCCCCGAGGGGACGGAAGCAGGCGAGTACCGGCTGAGGTACGAGGGCGACGCCAAACCGCTGGCGGGCGACCCGCGAGCCATCTCCGGTACCAGTCCTGGTTTCACCGTGAGCGGCTGACGGGTCGCCCGCGGGCGGCCGGGTCGTGCGGCTTACTGCTGTTCGGCCTGGCCGCCGCCGGCGGCCGGGATCTCGGCGCCGGTGGCCTCCAGCGCGTCGGTGACGGGCTGGAAGAAGGTCTCGCCGCCCTGCGTGCAGTCGCCGCTGCCGCCGGAGGTGAGGCCCACGGCCTTGTCCTCGGAGAACATGGCACCGCCGCTGTCGCCGGGCTCGGCGCAGACGTTCGTCTGGATCAGGCCGTTGACGATGTCGCCGCCGCCGTAGTTGACGGTGGCGTCCAGGCCGGTGACCTCACCGTCGGTCACGCCGGTGGTGCTTCCGCTGCGCTGCACCTGCATGCCCACGGCGGCCTCTGCGGCGCCGGTGATCTCCTGCGTGCCGCCCTGGCCCTGACCCAGCGGGTCGAGGTTGACGGCGCTGACGGGCTGGGCCTGCGCGTCGTCGTAGTTGAGGATCGCGAAGTCGGACTCGGGGAACTGCGAGTCGGCGACCGTGCCCAGCGCCTCGGCGCCGGCCTCGTCGGACGTCCACTGCTCCGCCGCGTTGCCGCAGTGGCCGGCGGTCAGGAAGGCGGGGGCGCCGTCCACCTCGACGTTGAAGCCGAGGGAGCAGCGGCTGCCGGCCGCGAAGATGGCGTCGCCGCCGAGGACGCCCTCGGCCGCCTGACCGTCTCCGGCGCCCGACCCGTCGTCGCCGGCACCGTCGCCCGCGCCGTCGCCGGCACCGTCGCCCGCGCCGTCACCAGCACCATCGCCGGCACCGTCTCCGGCGCCCGATCCGTCGTCGCCCATGCCGGCGCCGTCGTCGTCCATGCCGCCGCCACCGGACTGGTCACCGCCGTGGAAGGGCTTGAACTCGCCGCTGGAGCGCTTCACGGACATCATGCCGTCCATGCCGGCGGCGGTCCGGTTGAGGCTGCTCCAGCCCTCGGCGTCGACCGTGCGGTCGGCGAGCACCGAGACCTTGTTGGTGCGGGGGTCGACCGACCAGGCCGTACCGGCCACGGAGGCGCCGCCCGCGAGCGTGTCGGAGACCTTCTTCAGCTCCGCCTTGGAGTTCTGGACGATTCTCGCCGTCGCCCCGCTCTGCTCGACGCGCTCGGCGGTCTCCTGGTCGAGCACGTTCATGACAAGTCGGTTCTTCGACTTGCCGTCGAGGAACCAGCCCGCCGTGCGGTCGCCGTTCTCGTCCGCCAGCTTCGAACCCATCAGGGCCGCGGCCTTGGCAGTGCGGAGCTGCGGCCCCGGCTGCGAGTCCTCACCCGCACTCGCGTACGGGAGCAGGACGGCCGCGGTGGCCAGTGCCGCAACGCCTGCGCCGGCTATCACATACGCTCGCTTCTTGTCCTTGCGTCGATGGCTCAACTCACTGACCTCCCCTGGGTGGTGGACCGGCCCCTGATGCCGGCCCGGCGCAGTGGCACGCCACGAAATTGGTACTCGCTTGTTGCGATTCGGTGTTAGGACCGCTCAATCTCCGTGAGTTTCCACCGCGGTTACGACTGGGGCGGTAGAGTCAGCGGGTTCCAGCGGTGAACGGGCGGGCAGCCACCGGACCGCACGGGGGGATTCAGATCACGCGGACACGCCTGAACTGCCCTTTTCACGACGCAAGTTGGTGAATCCGGGGTCGGGCGCGACGAATGGTGTACCGGGGAGTACCGTGCTGTCCTCGCACGACACATCCGCTCTGCAAAGCTTCTGCGTCATCAGAGGGAGATCATGACCGCTATTCGCCAGAGATGGCACCGCTCCGCCGCAGTCGTCGCGACCGGCGTCGCCGCTTTCGTCGGCGCCGGGATATTCGCCGCCGGCCCCGCCCAGGCCCACAAGCCGGGCTGGGAGGTCGACTGCTACTCGGTGTCGGTCAATCTGACCAACTACAACCCGGGTGTCGAGAACACCATCAAGATCGAGGCCGGCGGCAAGGAACTGCTCAAGCAGGAGAAGTTCGCCTCCGAGTTCAACAAGAAGCTCGATCTGCCCAAGCACAGCGAGCCGCTCGAGGTCCACCTGGTCGTCAAGGCCGGCGACGGCGACCAGCACTCGCGCGACGAGCGCAAGATGTCTCCCGTGTGCGAGGAGACGCCTTCGCCCGAGCCCACCCCCTCGCCCAGCGAGTCCACCAGCGAGGCCCCGGCGCCCTCGGAGGAGCCCAGCTCCGCGCCCAAGCCCGAAGGCGGCGGCGACGACCTGGCCGAGACCGGTGCCTCCAGCGCCACCCCGATGATCGCCGGCGCCGCCGGTGTCGTCCTGGTCGCGGGTGCGGGCCTGGTGATGGTCTCGCGCAAGCGCCGCAGCGCGCAGAACTGAGCTGATCCCGCCGCTGCCCGGCTCCGGCCGGGCACCGCACGGGACCCCTCGTTACGTACGCGGGCCCGGCAGCCGACGATCCGGCTGCCGGGCCCGCGTGCCGTCGGCGGACTACCCGGCCCTGACGGGCGCTGCCTCCTCGTCCGCGGCCTCCTCGTCCCCGGCCTCCGCGACCCCACCCGCGTCGCCCGGCGCGAGCCGGTCGTGGTTGGGCCTCTTGAGCAGCAGCAGCATGCAGCCCAGGGTGAGTGCCACCTGGAAGACGGCGTAGCAGATGACCGCCGCGATCGATCCCGTGCGGTTCAGCAGGAACTGCCCGATGACCGGTGTCGTACCGCCGAGCAGGGTGCCGCACAGCTGGTAGCACAGGGAGATGCCCGTGTAGCGGACGTGTGCCGGGAAGCGGCTCGCCAGGATCCCCGCGAGTGCGGCGTAGTAGAGGCAGTGCGGGACGGTGGCGACGGAGACGCCGAGCATCGCGAGGCCGTAGTTCTCGGTGCTGATCAGCACGAACATCAGCGGCATCAGCAGCAGTTCGGGCAGCAGCATCACACTCACGGCCCTGGACCAGTTCCGCATCCTCGTGGCGAGGACGGCCCCGAAGGGCTGGACGATGATCTGCGTGATGTTCGCGACGAGGATGATCGTCAGGAACGAACTCCGGTCGAAGTCGAGGCTGGACGTCGCCCAGGAGAGCGCGAACGTCGACTTGAAGTACGTGGCGGACAGTCCGATGGTGCAGGCGCCGATCCCCAGGGCGATGAGCCCGGGGTACGAGCGCAGCACCTCCGTCAGCGGCAGCTTCGCGACCTTCTTCTTCTCGATCAGCCGCGCCATCGCGGGCGATTCGGTGACCTTCAGGCGGAGGAAGAGCCCGACGACGACGAGAGCGGCGGAGGCCAGGAAGGGGATCCGCCAGGCCCAGCCGATGAAGTCGTCGTCGGGGAGCTGGCTGATGGCCAGGAACGAGACGGTGGCGAGGGTGTTGCCGACGGGGGAGCCCTGCTGCGCGAACGCGCCGTAGAGGATCGACTTGCCCTTGGGCGCGTGCTCGGAGGCGATGAGCACCGAGCCGCCCCATTCGCCGCCCAGGCCGATTCCCTGGATCATCCGGATGGCGACGAGGATGACGGGTGCCGCGACGCCGAGGGTGTCGTAGCCGGGGAGCACGCCGATCAGCGTGGTGGAGATCCCCATCATCAGCAGGGTGATGATCAGGGTCTTCTTGCGGCCCAGGCGGTCGCCGAAGTGCCCGAAGACGATGCCGCCCAGCGGGCGGGCGAGGAAGCCGACCCAGAACGTGGCGAAGGCGACGAGGGTGCCGACGGCGCCTTCGAGTTCGGGGAAGAAGACCTTGTCGAAGACCAGGGCCGAAGCGGTCCCGTAGATGTAGAAGTCGAACCACTCGATCGTCGAGCCGATGAAGGCTCCGATTCCCGCGCGGTTCGCGGTCTTCCTGTGCTCCTGCGCGAGGGGCGCACTCATGCGGCGGCTCCGGGTGTGCTGGACGTACGGGGAACGGGGCGCGGGTATCCGGGTGCGCTCGCGTTCCGGGGCCGGGGGACGGCGGGACGGCGGTAACGCTGCCAGCCGGTACCGAGACAGGTCCAATACCGAATCACTGGCACAGTGAGACGGTCCTGCTCTCAATGCGTCTCGCCGCTGCGGCGCGGGGCGGTGAGGGGCGGGGTACGCCACCCCGCGTGCGGGGCATGCCGAGGGGACCGCCCCCAGCGGTGAGCTGGGCGGACGGTCCCCTCGGTGTCCTCCGTGCGCGACGGCGGCGTCAGGCGGCGACGCGTTCGAAGACCGCGGCCAGGCCCTGCCCTCCGCCGATGCACATGGTCTCCAGGCCGTACCGGGCGTCGGCGCGGTGCATGTGGTGCGTCAGCGTGGTGAGGATGCGCGCCCCGGTCGCGCCGACGGGATGCCCGAGCGAGATGCCCGAGCCGCACACGTTGATCCGCTGCTCGTGGTCGGTCTCCGTCAGGCCCAACTCCCGCGTGCAGGCCAGGACCTGGGCGGCGAACGCCTCGTTCAGCTCGATGAGGTCCAGGTCCGCGAGCGAGAGCCCGGCCCTCTCCAGGGCGGCGTTCGTCGCGGCCACCGGCCCGATGCCCATCGTCTGCGCCGGAACGCCCGTACGCGCGAAGGAGACCAGGCGCACCAGCGGCGTGAGCCCGAGACGCTCCGCCGTCCCGGCGGTGGTGACCAGGCAGGCGGCAGCGGCGTCGTTCTGGCCGCTGGCGTTGCCGGCGGTCACCGTCGCCCCGGGGTCGCTCTTGCCCATCACCGGGCGCAGGCCCGCGAGTTGCTCGGCGGTGGTGTCGGGCCGCGGGTGCTCGTCCACCTCGACGACCGTGTCGCCCTTACGTCCCCGGACGGTGACCGGCACGATCTCCTCCGCGAACCAGCCCGCCTCCATCGCGCGTGCCGCCCGCCGCTGCGAACGCAGCGCGAGCGCGTCCTGCTCCTCGCGGCCGATGCCGTACTCGCGGCGCAGGTTCTCCGCCGTCTCGATCATGCCGCCCGGCACCGGGTGGTTCTCGCCGCCGGCGGTCACGCGGCCGCGTGCCAGGGAGTCGTGCAGTTGCAGGCCGGGGCCCTTGATGCCCCACCTGCCCTCGTGCGTGTAGTACGGAGCGGCGCTCATCACGTCCACGCCGCCCGCGACGACGACGTCGCTGAAGCCCGCCCGTATCTGCATCGCGGCGTCGAGGACCGCCTGAAGGCCGGAGCCGCAGCGCCGGTCGATCTGGATGCCCGTGACCGACTGGGGGAGTCCGGCGTCGAGCGCGGCGACCCTGCCGATCGCCGGCGCCTCGGAGCTGGGGTAGGCGTGGCCGAGGATCACCTCGTCGATCTGCTCGCCCCCGATGCCGCTGCGCGCGACGATCTCGGAGATGACGCGTGCGGCCAGCGCGGCGGGACGCAGGCCGGCGAGGGCCCCGCCGAAGCGTCCGATCGGGGTGCGCAGCGGCTGGCAGACGACGACATCGGACTGGGCTGACATGGGCGAGGTCCTCCCTGGCTGGCGGGTTGACTGGCGACTTGCTGGTTGCGGTTGAGGCGGTTGAGGCGGTTCGGCTATGCGCAGGGCCGGCCGGTCCGGGCCTTCCGGCCGGGCGGACGGCGTACGCCGCCGACGACCCTTCCATCCGGTACTGACCCGGTCCAATATCCGATCCGCCCGCGACTGAGACGTCCTGCCACCTAATCGTCCCCGCGCGGTTCGTCCCCCGGCGTGGGCAGAGCCTCGGTCGCGACGTCCAGAACGCTGTGCAGCGCCGCCGACGGGTTGTCCGCGCGCCACGCGATCGCCGCCTGGAGCACGACCGGCGTCCCGCTCAGCGGCCGGTAGACGAGGCCCGTCTGCTGGATGTGCATGCACGAGGTGAGGGTCAGCGTCACGCCGACCCCCATCGCCACCAGCGCCAGGATCGTGTACGAGTCCGGGGCCTCCTGCACGATCCGCGGGTGGTGGCCGGCCGCCTCGCACGTCTGGAGCGTCACGTCCCGCAGGCTGGAGCCCGTGCGCGCGGGAAAGCTGACGAACGGCTCGTCGGCGAGGTCCGCGACGGTGATGCTGCTCTGCCGCGCCAGCGGGTGGTCGGAGGGCAGCGCGCAGACGAGTTCCTCCTCGCCGATCACGCGGTGCTCCACGCCGTGCTGCGTGATCGGGAGACGTACGAAGCCCAGATCGAGGGTGCCGTCCGCGACGCCGGCGAGGGCGCGGTTGGCGTAGGTCTGGCCGCGCATGACGAGCTCGATGCCGGGGTGCGCGGCGCGCACGGCCCGCGTGAGCCGGGGCAGTGTCGCGTGGCTGGAGGCGCCGGCGAAACCGACGGTCACCCGCCCGTACTCGCCGCGGCCCGCGGCCTTGGCGACGCGCTGCGCGATGTCGAGGTCCTCCAGCACGGTGCGGACGGGCTTGAGGAATGCCTCCCCGGCGCTGGTGAGGCGTACGGAACGGGTGCTGCGCTCGAAGAGCTGCACCCCGAGCTCCTTCTCCAGCTGCCGGATCTGCTGGCTGAGCGGGGGCTGCGCCATCTGCAGGCGCCTGGCGGCGCGGCCGAAGTGCAGCTCTTCCGCGACGGCGATGAAGGAGGAGAGGTGGCGCAGTTCCACGGGGGTCCCGGAGTCAGTGGCGGCGAGCCGTCCGCCCGCCACCGGTTATCAGTTTTCCGTCTCAAACTGACCTTAATTCGGTATTGGACGCCAATCAATATGGGGTGGGAACGTAGTGCGAGCCGATGCCCGGGTCCGGGGCACGGACGCCCAGGGCCCGAAGGATGCACCGAGACGCCGTGGAGACGCCGCTATGAGCGCAGTGGACAAGACGATGACGATGCGGGAGGCCGTAGCCGCCCACGTGCACGACGGCGACACCGTCTCCCTCGAAGGCTTCACGCACCTGATACCCACCGCCGCCGGGCACGAGATCATCCGGCAGGGACGCCGCGATCTGACCGTGATCCGCATGACGGCCGACATCGTCGTGGACCAGATGCTCGCCGCCGGATGCGTCTCGAAGCTCGTCTCCTCCTTCGTCGGCAACTCCTCGGCGGGGTCGCTCGGAGAGCTGCGCCGACGAGTGGAGAGCGCACAGCCCGAGCCCCTGGAGTTCGAGGAGTACAGCCACTACGGCATGATCTGCCGCTACCTGGCAGGCGCGCAGCGGCTGCCGTTCTACCCGCTGCGCAGCTACGGCGGCAGCGACCTCCCCGAGGTGAACTCCTCGCTGCGCAAGGTGACTTCGCCCTACCCCGGTCCGGACGGCGAGACCGAGCAGATCTACGTCGTGCCGCCCGTCAACCCGGACGTGACGATCGTGCACGCCCAGCGCGCCGACCGCAGCGGCAACACCCAGATCTGGGGACTCACCGGAGTGCAGGCCGAGGCCGTCTACGCCGCGCGCAAGGCCGTCGTCGTCGTGGAGGAGGTCGTCGACGGCGAAGTCGTACGCTCCGACCCCAACCGCACGGTCGTCCCCGCGCACGCCGTGGACGCCGTTGTCGAGTGCCCGCGCGGCGCCCACCCCTCCTTCGCCCAGGGCTACTACGACCGCGACAACGCCTTCTACCGCTCGTGGTCCGCCATCAGCAAGGACAAGGAGCGGCTGACGGCCTGGCTCGCGGAGTGGGTGCACGGAACCCGCGACCACGCCGAATACGTGGACAAGCTCGGCGAGGAGTTCTGGGACGGGCTCGCCGTCGGCGAGGCGATGAGCCTGCCCGTCAACTACGGGCGGCGGCTGTGAGGCCGGCTCCCGCCGCTCAGCCGCCCGCCGCCCCGCGACCCGAAAGTGAGCCGCGCATGACTGCCGCCGCCAGCTCCTCCGAACTGCTCTCCGTCGTCGCCGCCCGCGAACTGGCCGCCAGGCGCACGGTCTTCGCCGGTATCGGCCTGCCCACGCTGGCCGCGTCGCTGGCCCATCTGACCGTCGCGCCGGAGCTGGAGATCGTCTACGAGTCGGGGGTGTGCGGGGCGCACCCCTCCCACCTGCCCGAGACGATCGCCGACGCCGTGCTCATCACCGGCGCCGAGGCGGTGCTGCCGATGCCCACCCTGTTCGGCTCCGTGCTGCAGGGCGGCCACATCGACGTGGGCTTCCTCGGAGCGGCGCAGATCGACAAGTGGGGCAACCTCAACTCCTCCGTCATCGGCGACTGGCACCATCCCAAGGCGCGGCTCCCCGGGTCGGGCGGCGCCAACGAGGTGATGGCCAACGCCCGCGAGGTGTTCGTCGTGATGCGCCGGCACGACCCGCGGTCCTTCACGGAGCGGCTCGACTTCTGCACCTCGCCCGGCCCGGACCGCGCGCTGGCCGACGGCATCCGTCCCCTGGGCGCCGGAGTGACGCGTGTCATCACCGAGTTGGGCATCCTGGCGCGTGAAGGCGCCGGCGAGGAGCTGCGGCTGGCCGCCGTGCACCCGGGTGTCAGCGCCGACGACGTGCGGGCCGCCACCGGCTGGGAGCTGGAGACCGCCGGCGACCTGACCGTCGTCGAGCCACCCACGGAGGCCGAACTCGCCCTGCTGCGCGAGGATGTCGACCCTGAGCGCGTCTACCTGCGCTGACGGTGAGGGGCCGGGACGTCGCTCCCGGCCGTCAGCGGTGGACGTCGCCGGAACGCGGAGTGAACGGTGCGGGCCCGGTCGGGCCCGCCGAGCCGAGGGTGGAGAAGAGATGCGCACGAGAATCGTCGGTACCGGAGTCATGGGACGCGGCATCGCGCAGCTGGCGGCGACGGCAGGTCACACGGTCGAACTCGCCGACGCACGGCCCGAGTCGGTGACGGAAGCCGTCGAGTTCGTGCGCGGCATGCTGGAACGGGCAGTGGAGAAGGGCCGGATGAGCCGGGCCGACGCCGACGCCGCGGCGGAGCGGCTCGTACCGCTGCCTTCTCCCTGCGCGGCCCCGGAGGGCGAGGGCAGCGCGCCGGAACTCGTCATCGAGGCGGTACGTGAGGACCTGGAGACCAAGGCCGCCCTCTTCACGGAGCTGGCGGCGGTGCTGCCCGAGCGGACAGTCCTCGCCACCAACACCTCCTCCCTCTCGGTGACCGAGATCGCGTCGCGTCTGCCCGATCCGAGCCGCCTGGCCGGTCTGCACTTCTTCAACCCGGTGCCGCTGATGAAGATCGCCGAGGTCGTGCCCGGCGCGTCGACCCGCGAGGACATCCCCGCCGCGCTCACCGCCTTCGTCGAGGGGTGCGGGCACCGGGCGGTCACTGTCGCCGACACACCCGGCTTCCTCGTGAACCACGCCGGGCGCGGTCTGGCCACCGAGGCGCTGGCGCTGCTGGAGGAGGCCGTCGCCGCCCCCGCCGACCTCGACGCCGTCGCCCGCGACGTGCTGGGCCTGCGCATGGGCCCCTTCGAGCTGATGGACCTCACGGGGCTCGACGTCACCGCCTCCGTCATCGACACCATCTGGCGGGGCTTCCGCCACTCCGACCGCCTCCGCCCGTCGTATCTGACCGCCAACCGCGTCACCGCCGGGCTGCACGGACGCAAGACCGGACGCGGCTTCTACCCGTACGGGCCCGACGCGCCCGCCGACGCCGCCGCACCGGCCGCCCCGCCGTCCGGGGGCGACGCCGCCCGGCCGGTGCGCGTGGTGGGGCAGAGCCCCGAGGCGCGGGAGCTGCAACGCGCGCTCGGCGCCGACGGCGACCGCCCCGCCGGGGACGGCGCGCTCAACCTCGTGGTCACCTGGGGCGGAACGGTGGCCGCGGCAGTCGCCGACCAGGGCCTTCCCGCAGCAGAGACCGTCGGCGTCGACCCGCTCTCGCTCGCCGCCTCCCGCCGCGTCCTCGCCGTGACCCCGGCGACCGCGCCGGACGCCGTACGGGACGCCGCCGCCGTCCTCGCCTCATCCGGCACGGCAGTGACCGTCGTACGCGACACGCCCGGTTCGGTCGCGCAGCGGCTGCTCGCGTCCATCGTCTCCGTGGCCGCGTCCATCGCGGAGCGCCACATCGCCGCCCCCGCCGACATCGACCTCGCGGTCACGGCCGGCCTGGGCTACCCGCACGGCCCGCTGGCCTGGGGTGAACGGATCGGCGCGAGCCGGATGCTCGGCCTGCAGCGCGCCCTGCACGCCTCGACCGGAGACCCGCGCTACCGGCCCACCCGCTGGGTCACCGAGCGCGCCCAGCTCGGCCTGCCCCTCACCGCGCCGGACGCCCCCCTCCCGTAAGCCGAACACGCCCCGCGGTGCGGGCCTTCGCAGGGGCTCGACCGCGCGACCGACCAGGAGAGCAGCCCATGAGTTCACGCGATTTCGGACTCACCGAGACGCAGCGCGACATCCGCGCGATGGCGGCCGGTTTCGCGGACGCGGAGATCGCGCCGCACGCCCGCGAGTGGGACCGCGCGGAACAGGTCGACCCCGCCGTCGCGAAGCGCCTCGGCGACCTGGGCTTCCTGGGGCTGACCGTTCCCGAGAGGTACGGGGGAGTGGAGTGCGACCTCCTCTCCTACGTGCTGGCCACCGAGGAGCTCGGACGCGGCGACTCGGCGGTCAGGGGCATCGTCTCCGTCTCCCTCGGCCTGGTGACCAAGACCATCGTCGCGCACGGGACCGACGCCCAACGCGAGGAGTGGGTACCGCGGTTGACCAGCGGGGAGGCGCTGGGCTGCTTCGCGCTGACCGAGCCCGGCACCGGCTCCGACGCCGGGTCCCTGACGACGCGGGCCCGGCGCGACGGCGACGACTGGATCATCGACGGCGGCAAGATGTTCATCACGAACGGCACTGTCGCGAAGGTCGCGCTCACCTTCGCCCGCACGAGCGAGTCCGGCGTCACGGCCTTCCTGGTGCCCACCGACAGCCCCGGTCTGACCGCCACCGAGATCAAGGGCAAGCTGGGCCTGCGGGGCCAGGCCACCGCGGAACTCGCCTTCGACGGCGTACGGGTGCCGGACTCGGCACGTCTGGGCGAGCGGGACCGGGGGCTGGGCATCGCGCTCGGTGCGCTCTCGCGGGGGCGCATCTCCGTGGCCGCGGGCGCGGTGGGGGTGGCGCAGGCGGCACTGGACGCGGCCCTGGGGTACGCGGGGGAGCGTGAGCAGTTCGGCAGGCCGATCGCGTCCTTCCAGCTGGTCCAGGAGCTGCTGGCCGACTCCGAGGTGGACATCCGTGCGTCCCGGCTGCTCACCCACCAGGTGGCCAGGATGGCCGACGCGGGCGCCACGCCGAAGGAGTACGCCACGGACGCCTCCGTCGCCAAGTACCACGCGAGCGAGACCGCCGTACGCGTCAGCAACAACTGCCTTCAGACCTTCGGCGGTTACGGCTTCATCGACGAGTACCCCGTGGGCAAGTACCTGCGGGACGCGCGGGTGCTCACCCTTTACGAGGGCACGAGCCAGGTGCAGAAGCTGATCATCGGGCACGCCCTGACGGGTGTCGACGCGATGACATGACGGCTGGCCGGTTCTGGGCTGTCGGTGCCCGGTCCGGTGAGACAGTGTGTCGCCACAGACCGTGAGCCTGGGAGAGAACAGTGACCGCGAGAGACGACATCGACAGCAGCAGACCGCATCCGGCTCGCGTCTACGACTACTGGCTGGACGGCGACAACCACTACGAGGCCGACGCCGCGGCTGCCGAGCAGGTCGTCCGGGTGTGGCCCGGCGTGGTCCTCGGCGCCCAGCTCAACCGGGCGTTCATGCACAGGGCGACGCGCTGGCTCGTCCGTGAGGCGGGGGTGCGGCAGTTCCTGGACATCGGTGCGGGCATCCCCACCGAACCGAACCTGCACCAGGTCGCGCAGGCGATCGCGCCGGAGACCCGCGTCCTCTACGCCGACAACGACCCGATAGTCCTGCACCATGCGCAGGGACTGCTCAGCGGCACGCCCGAAGGCCGTACGGCGTACGTGCACGCCGACTTCACCGACCCGGACGGCATCCTCAACTCGCCCGAGCTGCGCGAGACCCTCGACCTCCAGCAGCCCGTCGCGCTCTCCCTCATCGCGCTCCTGCACTTCATCACGGACGAGCGCGGCGCGTACGAGATCGTCGGCAAGCTCATGAACGCGCTGCCCTCGGGGAGTTACCTCGTCGTCTCGCACGCCACGGCCGACTTCGACCCGGACCTGCTGACGCGGGTCGCCGAGGCGTACCAGTCGTCCGTGGCGGAGGGGCAGATCCGGTCCAGTTCCGAGGTGAGCCGCTTCTTCGACGGACTCGAACTCCTCGATCCCGGAGTCGTCGTCGCCCACCGCTGGCGGCCCGAGGGCGGCGAGCCCCAACCGGACATCACCGACGCGGAGTTCCCCGTCTACGGCGGTGTCGCGCGCAAGCCCTGACGGGCGGGCGCGCCCGGGCCGCACGCCGCAGCCGGCGCATGCTTGGACACACCGGGGGTAACTGCTGGCCAGACAGTGCCCGGGTGCTCTGGAGGTGCTTGCGCGTGCGCATGTTCGGCAACGAGGCGAACACGAAGACGACCACGGCGACGAAGGGGAAGAGCGGGCAGGGAACCGCGAAGCAGTCGAAGTCGGCGAAATCAGCCGCAACGGGGAAGGCGGCGCAACCGGCGAAGACGGGAGCGGCGAAGCCCGCCAAGGGCGGGAAAGCAGCTGCCAAGGGCGGGAAAGCAGCTGCCACGGGCGGGAAAGCAGCTGCCACGGGCGGGAAAGCAGCCGCCAAGGGCGGTGCGGGCGGCTCCGCCAAGCGCCCGGCCCGTACCGGCAAGAGCCGCAAGGGGGGTTCGGCGGGCGCCCGTCAGGCCGACGCGCTGACCCGCAAGCAGCTGCCCCTGGCGGCCCGCATCGTGATCCTCGTCGTGGCGTTCGCCGCGATGGTGGGCTTCGCGGTGGTCCTCTCCAAGCTGACGCTGGGGCCCTCCGCCGCATCGGAGTCCCTCACGCACAGCAACCTGCGGCCCGGCGACTCCATCCGCGACTACCTCTCGCAGCCCCAGATGCGCGACACGCTCAAGCAGTTGGGCGGCAACGTGGTGCTCGGCATGCCCTTCGGCGCGCTGCTGCCCGCGCTGGTGCCCCGCACCCGTGGCCTGCTGCGGGTGATGACGGCGACGGCCGTGGTCATGCTGCTCGTCGAGCTGGTGCAGGGGGCGCTGGTCACGGGCCGCGCCTTCGACATCGACGACGTCATCCTCAACACCACGGGCGCCATGCTGGGTTACCTGATCATCGGGCGGCGGCTGGGCCTGGCCGTGCACCCGCGCCGCCGCCACTGGTGGCACCGCTTCCGCGTCAGCTCTTCCCGCCGCCGTCGGTGAAGCGCACCGTCACCTTCTCGTAGCCGAGTGAACGCAGCAGCTCGCGCAGCATGTTCCTGGTGTTCTTCTCCGCCCGGTCCTCCAGGTCGCTCTGCCGGGCCGCGTCCCCGATGTGCCGGACGGCGAGCTTGTGCACCTCGCGCTCGTCGCCCGGGTTGTCGGAGAAGACGTCCCCGAGCCGGTCGAGGATGCCGCGCTCCTTCGTCACCGCGTAGGAGCGGTCGGCGTCCAGGGCGGGCTTCTCCAGCGCGGCGGGCGGCAGCGTCACCGACGCCGACTTGCGGTCCTTGCCGACCTTCACGGCGTCCTCGCCCACATCGCCGAGGTCCACGTACGCGCCGACGCTTCCCTTCCCGACGAAGAGCGTGCGGTTGCCCCGCACCGCGTCCGGCAGGAACTCGGCGTCCTTGTCCAGGTCGACGACGACCTGGAAGCTGCCCGAGGCCGCCTCGTAACGGCTCATGTCCTGGATGGACTTCAGCAGCACGGGCCCGGTGCGGTCCTTGGTCTCCGTGCCGAAGGGGTTGCTCAGCTGCGGCAGGACGTTGAGCGTCCGCGCGAGCAGCAGCAGGAGCAGCAGCACGGCCAGCGTGGCGGGAAGGGCGACCCACCAGGGCGGACGCTTGCGGGCGTTGACGACGACGGCGGACTGCTTCGAAGACATTCTTCCCGTCCCCTCGGATGCATCGGCGGACTGCACGACACAGCTCCGGGTTCCCCGGCAGGCGCCGTCCAAGGGCGGCGGGAAGGCGGGCCGGCCCCGGCCGGGCTCCTCGTCCGCCGCGTCTCAGCCGCTGTACGCCGGGGCGAAGACCTCGTCGACGAAGGGGTTGCGGAACTTGCCGTGCGGGTCCCGCTCGGACAGCAACTGCCGGAACGCGCCTGCCTGTTCGTACAGGCCCGCGATCTCCTCGTGCGGCAGGGCGGTGAGCTTCCCCCAGTGGGGGCGGGCGCCGAGGGGCAGCAGCCGCTCCTCGACGGCCTCGATGACGGGCAGCACGGCGTCGGCGTCCTTGACCCAGGTGAAGTGGAAGGCGACGCAGTCCTGCCGGTGGGCGGGGCTCAGCCACAGGTCGTCCGCCGCGACGGTGCGGACCTCGGAGATCTGGAGCACGGGCGCGACGCGGCCGCCGAGTTCCCGCAGCGCGGCGAGCGCAGCGGGCGCGGCCGAGCGGGGCAGCAGCAGCTCCGACTGGAGTTCCTCACCGTTGCTCGGGGTGAAGTCGGGCCTGAAGTGCGGCAGCCGCTCGTGCCACGGCCCGGGGACGCCCAACTGCTCGGTGCAGTGCGTGGGTTCGATACCCGGAATCGGATGGTGGGCGCAGTCCGCGGGGGTCGTGCCCTCCCAGCCGGAGCGGCGCGTACCGGCGTCCCGTTCCGTGACGCGGCGCTTGACCCACACTCGCGCCAGGCCGTCGGCGTAGCCGGTGAACGCGCTGACGCTGTAGGCGCATCCGAAGATCTCGTCGAAGTCCGAGGCGAGCCGCGCTAGCGGAACGCCCGTGAAGACGTGCTGGGAGACCTCGAAGGAGGGCTCCACCGACAGGGTCAGCCGGGTGACGATGCCGAGGGCGCCGAGGGAGACGACCATGCCGGGGAAGGTCTCCGGGTCGCTGCCGCGGCGGACCTCGACCAACTCGCCTCCCGGGCCGACGTACTCCAGCGCTGTCACCGCCGCGGCGAGGCACTTCTCGGAGTCACCCGATCCGTGCGTCGCGGTCGCGCAGCAGCCGGCGACCGAAATGTGCGGCAGGGACGCGAGGTTGGCCAGAGCGAGTCCCGCCTCGTGCAGCACGCCGGCCACCTCGCCGTACCGCATTCCGGCGCCCACGGTGACCGTGCGCCCCTCTCCGGCCGTGGTCCCGGGCTCCACGAGAGGGGGGAGTCCGTCGAGCCGCACCAGGTCGCCGTCGGTGTCGGCGATCCGGTTGAAGGAGTGGCCGCTGCCCAGCGCCCGTATCCGGTCCGCCGAGGCGACGATGTCCCGCAACTCCTCGACGGAGGAGGGACGGTGGGTGCGGCGGGCGTGGAAGACGGTGTTGCCCGCCCAGTTCTTCGCCGGTGCGCCGGAGGTGGTCATGGGCGCTCCTGAGAGGTGGAGGCTTGCGGTGCCTGCGGGAACGTGGGGATCAGGACCTTCGGGGGGACGCGTACGAGCCTAATATGCGCCTGGAAACCCGCAGGTTGCGCCACCCTCCGTTGTGAGGGAGTATTTTCGGCCCCTGGCATTGGCCGATTGGCGCCACAGGCCGTACATTCCGTCCCTTGTGCAACTTGCGCAACAGTCCCGGCCCGATGGTCATGGTGGCGGAGACTGGACAGGGGCATGTGCGGGAATGAGGACGAGCAGTGTCGTGGCATTTCGCGCCTCGCTGCGGGCGAGGCGGGGTGGACCTGAGCGGAGACGTATTCACTGTGGCGAGACCGACCCGGTCACTGCACGGGGAGCTTCATCATGCGCATCACTGAGGTGTCGGGCGGGCCGCCCGACCGCAGAATCCCGGACCGTCCCAGCGGACCCGCAGTGCCCAGGCTCGTGCTGGGCGAGCGGTTGCGAAAGCTGCGCGAGGCGCAGTACATCTCCAGGCGCGAGGCGGGGGACGCCATACGCGTCTCCGACGAGAACATCGCCCAACTCGAGGGCGGCCACAGGGGGTTCACGGAGCGGGACGTCGCCGACCTGCTCACCATCTACGGCGTCTCCGACGAGGCGGAACGCGCCACCATGCAGGTTCTGGCCGCGCAGAGCAACCAGCCCGGCTGGTGGAACGCCTACAGCGACGCGGTGCCCGACTGGTTCCGCACGTACCTGGGGCTGGAACAGGCCGCCGACGTCATCCGCACCTACGAGGTGCAGTTCGTCCCCGGGCTGCTCCAGACCCCGCAGTACGCCCGCGCGGTGATCGCTCTCGGCCACCCCGGCGCTCCCGGCGCGCGGATCAGCCGCCGCGTCGAACTGCGCATGCAGCGGCAGCGCGTGCTGCACAGCAAGCAGCCGCCGCACCTGTGGGCCGTGATCGACGAGGCGGCGCTGCGGCGGCCCGTCGGGGGCCCCGAGACGATGCGCGGCCAGATCCAGCACCTCGTCGCGATGTGCGATCTCCCGCACGTCACCGTGCACTTGATGCCGTTCGAAGCCGGCGGTCACGCCGCCGCCGGAGGCCCGGTCACGCTCATCCGGATGCCCGAGCGCGAGCTGCCAGACCTGATCTACCTGGAGCAGCTGATCGGCGCCACCTACCCCGCCGAGCGGGAGGAGGTCGACCACTACCGGCACGTCGTCGACCGTCTCGTGACGGACGCCGCGCCGGCGCGGCAGACGCGCTCCCTCCTGCTCGGCATGCTCGAGGAGATGCAGTACTCCTGACCCGCTCCGGCGGTACGCCGGAACCGCCGCGGCGGCGACGTTCCCGGCGTCCGGCCGTCAGGCCCTGTCCAGCTTCAGGGGCCCCGGCGCGGCCTCGGGCGGGGTGTCCGCCTCAGGCGGCCGCGTGCCCGGCTCGCGCCACCAGGGGTGGCCGGGGAGGTCCTCCGCGGACGGCTCGAAGGAGCCGCCCGGAACCGGGACCGCCGCCCGTACGCCTGCCTCCTTCGCGGCCGTGAGGGTGCGCTCGCCCGGCTCCGCCCACGGATGCGGCGCGAGGTTGAAGGTCCCCCAGTGGATCGGCAGGAGCGCCCCCGAGGTGCCCGTGAGATCCAGATGCGCCCGCAGGCCCTCCTCCGGCGTCATGTGGATGTCCGGCCAGAACTCGCTGTAGGCGCCGATCTGGATCATCGTCGCGTCGAACGGTCCGTGCTGCGCGCCGATTTCGGCGAAGCCGGGGAAGTACCCCGTGTCGCCGCTGTGGAAGACCCGGTGCTCGGGGCCTGCCACCACCCAGGAGGCCCACAGGGTGCGCTGCTTGTTGCGCAGGCCGCGGCCGCAGAAGTGGCGTGCGGGCGTCGCCGTGAGGCGCAGACCCGCGACCTCGGCCGTCTCGTGCCAGTCCAGCTCGCTGAAGCGCGCCGGCTCGACGCCCCACCGCTCCAGATGCGCGCCGACCCCAAGGGGCACCGCGAAGTGCGCGTCGCTCGCGGCCAGTTCGCGGATGGTGGGCATGTCGAGGTGGTCGTAGTGGTCGTGCGAGACGACCACCGCGTCGAGCCTGCCCAGCGCCTCCAGCGGGACGGGAGCCGGATGCAGCCGTCGCGGCCCGGCGAAGGAGAAGGGCGAGCAGCGCATGCCCCACACCGGGTCGAACAGCACGCGCCTGCCGTCCACTTCGGCCAGCACCGTGGAGTGCCCCAGCCAGGTCAGGCGCAGCCCGGACGCTGGCGGCGAGCCGAGATCGGGGCGCGCCAGCGGGACGGCACCGGCGGGCTTGCGGCCCTCGCTGCGCAGCAGGGCGCGCATCAGGGCGCTCCGGCCGTGGGTGGGCCGGGGGCGGATCGAGGCCGCCACCGGATTGCGGAACTGGCCGGCCTCCTTGTCGTAGTGCGGCGAGCGCTCGATGCGTGCGAGCCTTTCGCCCGCCGGCTCGGCGCCGAAGGCCAGGGGTCTCAATCCTCTGAGAAGGCCGCTCATGCGAAATCTCCCGTTCTTCGTCAGCCGATGTCACCACAACGCACCCTGACCGGCTGTTGTTCCGCCCGGTCCCGCGATGACTTCCCCGCGCCCCGGCAGTCCCTACAGGTGGGCGGACGGCCGCGGAGGACCGGAACCGGCCGCCGCCGCCCGTGGAAGGACCGAGGACCCAGAAGGACGAGGTGTATGCAGTGACGACCATGATCGATCTCGAACCGCAGGCCCGCCACGTGAGGGCTCTGCTGGACGGAGTCTCGGACGGGCAGCTCGGCCTCCCGACACCGTGCGAGTCCTACGCGGTGGCCGACCTGCTGGTCCACATGCTGGGCCTGACCGCGGCCTTCCGGGACGCCGCGCGCAAGGAGCCGGGCCCCGCGACCGGCACGCCCCCGCAGGAAGGCACCCCGCGGCTGCCCGCCGACTGGCGCAACCGGCTCGCACGGCAGCTGGACGAGCTCGCCGCCGCGTGGCGCAGCGAGGACGCGTGGGAGGGGGAGACGCAGGCAGGGGGCATCACGCTGCCCGGCGCCGTCGCGGGGACGGTCGCCCTGAACGAACTGGTGCTGCACGGCTGGGACTTGGCGCGGGCGACGGGGCAGCCCTACTCCGGCGACCCCGGCAGCCTGCGGGTCTCGGTGGAGATGCTCTCGGACCCGGCCGCGCTGGAGCAGCGCGACTCGATCTTCGGCCCCGTCGTGGAGGTTCCGCCGGACGCGCCGCTGCTCGACCGTGCGGTGGGCCTGGGCGGCCGGCGGCCCGACTGGACCCCCGCGTGATCTGACCGGCGCCCCGGCCGTACCGGCGCCCGGGGGCCCGGCCGACCGGCCGGACCCGGAGCCCGGCCGTCGGTCCCCGGCCTCCGCGCCGGGCCTGTTGACGCTGTTTCGCGGCGGGTGGCATCGTTCCCACATGGGATCGATGCCATGACGACGCAGGCCCGGAAGGGGACACCCGGTGCGCATCTGTGACGACGTCTTCCTGCACGCCGACACCTGCCACGTCTACGTCCTGAGGGACCCCGGGCGCAGAGCCGCCGTCCTCGTCGACTTCGGCAGCGGCGACGTTCTCGACCACCTGGAGGAGTACGGCGTCGACGAGGTCACCGACGTGCTGGTGACCCACCACCACCGCGACCAGGTCCAGGGTCTCGCCCGTGCCGCGGCCGCGGGGGCCCGGATCTGGGTGCCGCCGGTCGAGCACGACCTGATCGCCCGCGTCGACGAGCACTGGCGCACCCGTCCCCTCGACAACGACTACGACGTGCGCCAGGACCGCTACTCGCTGCTGGAGCAGGTGCCCGTGGCCGGCACCGTCGAGGAGTACCGCACACGCCGCTACGGCGCGTACGACGTCTACACGCACCCTCTCCCCGGCCACACCGTGGGCTCCGTCGGCTATTTCGCCGACGTCTCGGGGCGCCGCCTCGCCTTCACCGGCGACCTCGTGCACGGCGAAGGCCGCGTGTGGTCGCTCGCCGCCACCCAGTGGGCCTACACCGGATTCCACGAGACGGCCGGTATGGAGGGCGTCGCCGCGACCGTCCTGTCCTGCATGCAGGTCCTCGACCGCGGCCCCGACCTGCTGCTTCCCTCGCACGGGGAGATCGTCACCGACCCGCCGGCCGCGGTCGCGCGCGTACGCTCCGCCCTCCAGGAGCTGCTGGACATGCGCCGCCGCACGCCGTGGGAGCCCGAGGAGAAGCTCTACCGGCCGTGGCGCGAGATCACTCCGCACCTGCTGCGCAACACCACCAGCATGGCCAACACCTACGCCCTGCTCTCCGACCACGGCACGGCGCTGCTCCTCGACTTCGGCTACGACCTGTCCACCGGCCTGCCCGGCGGACACGACCGCTCCTCCCGCAGGCCGCTGCTCGCCTCCGTCGAGGCGCTGCGCCGCGAGCACGGCGTGGACCGCGTCGAGGTGGCCCTGCCCACCCACTACCACGACGATCACGTGGCGGGGTTCAACCTGCTGCGCGAGGTGTACGGCACCGAGGTGTGGTCGCCCTCCCACATCGCACCGGTGCTGCACTCGCCCGAACGCTGGGACCTGCCGTGCCTGTGGTACGACCCGATCCCCGTCGACCGGGAGCTGCCGGCCGGAGAACCGGTGCGGTGGCGCGAGTACGAGATCGGGGTCCACGAACTTCCGGGCCACACGCTCTACGCCGCCGCCTACTCCTTCACCGTGGACGGCCGGGCCGTCATGGCCACCGGGGACCAGCAGGACACCGCGTGGGAACCGGGCATCACCCCGGAGCTGCTCAACTACCAGTACCGCAACCGATTCCGCGTCGACGACTTCACCGCGAGCGCCGAGCTGTACCGGGCGGTGCGGCCGGAGTTGATGATCAGCGGGCACTGGCAGCCCTTCGACGTCACGGACGCCTACCTGGACATGCTCCTGGAGGAGGGCCGGAGGCTGGCCCGGCTCCACCGCGAACTGCTGCCGCGCGAGGTGGACTTCGGCGCCGAGGGCTTCGCCGCGCGCATCGACCCGTACCGCAGCGCCGTCCGCCCGGGCGGACGGCTGCGGATCGAGGCGGCCGTCCTCAACCCGTTCCCGTCGCGGGAGACGGCCGAGGTCACCCTGTGCGCGCCGCGGGGCTGGATCGCCGAACCCGCCCTGCGGCGCGTGGACATCGCCGGGCACGGTGAGGGGACCGCGGCGTTCGAGCTGCATGTGCCGCCCGGCACGGCCCCGGCCGAACGGCTGCGCCTGGCCGTCGACGTGACGGTGGGCCGGATGCGGTTCGGGCAGCAGGCCGAGGCGCTGGTGAGCGTCCGATGAGCGATCCGACGAGCGATCCGACGAGCGACACCGGGGCGGCAGCGGCGGGAGCACCGGAGGCCCGCCGGACGCCGGACGGCGCGATCGAAGTCACCGCGGCGCGCTACCGGATGACGGTCGGCGCCGACGGGCTCACCGCGGTACTGCGCCACCATGAATCCGGCTCCGGCGGTGCCCGCCCCGATACGCCGCACGGCGCCGTCCACCATCCCGTGCTGCTCCAGCTTCCCGGCGCCCTGGACCGCTCGGAAGTCCCCGACGAGACGCTCTCGGTCTCGGTGCCACGACTGGGCACCGGCCCCGAGGGCCGTCCCCTCGTGACCGTCGAGCGCCGCAGCACCGCGTGGGAGCAGGCCCGTACGCGCATCGAGTGCACGCCCGAGGGGCCGCAGTTCCACTGGGAGGCCGCCGGCAGCGGTGCGTTGACGGCCGTCCTGCCGTTCGCGGCGCGCGCCGCCCTCGGCGGAAGGGGCGGCGGGCTGCGCCCCAGCGGCCACGCCTGGCGGACGCTCTTCACGCCCAACCCCGGGCCCCCGCGCAGGCTTTCCCGCGGCGCGGGGGAGAGTGCCGTCATCGGCGCTTCGGGGGACGCCCGTCCGGGCCGCGGGCACTGGTTCTTCACGCCCGCGCCCCTGTGCCTCGCACTCACCCAGGACGGGCTGCCGGACGGCGCCGACCCCGCAGCCGGGCACGCGCAGCACGGCTGGTGGACGCTCGGAGCGGGCGCGCCCGTACGCGAGATGAGCTTCGCCGAGATGGCGTACGTGCCGTCCGAAGGCGGCTTCCACCTGCGGCTGGACTACGAGGGCCACACCCGTGTGGAGGGCTCCTTCACCACTCCGGCGCTGCTCGTCTCGCCCGGCCACCCGGACCCGTACGAGGGGCTGCGGGCACACCGCCGCTGGCTCACGGCACGCGGCTGGAGCGCCGGAGAGGGTGTGTCCGGTCGGCCAGATCAGCCTGGCCGACCTGGCCGGTCGGGCCCGTCCGACGCTCACCCCTCCCGGCCCGGCTGGTGGTCCGAGCCGATGTTCTGCGGCTGGGGCGCGCAGAGCGCCGACGCGGCCGGGACGGCGGCCTCCGCGCCGGAGCTGAGCACCGCCGCGAACTACGACGCCTACCTCGCCCGTCTCGCGGAGTACGGACTCAGGCCGGGCACGGTCGTCATCGACGACAAGTGGCAGCGCGCCTACGGCAGTTGGGAACCGGACACCGTCAAGTGGCCCGATCTGCGGGGCTGGATCGACGAGCGTCACGCCGACGGCCGGAAGGTGCTGCTGTGGTGGCGTGCCTGGGCCACCGAGGGCGTGCCGGACGAGATGTGCGTGCGGACCCCGGACGGAAGGCCCGTGGCCCTCGACCCCGACCACCCCGGAGCGCAGGCCCTGCTGGCGGACAACATCGCCCGCATGCTCGGCCCGAAAGGTCTCGACGCGGACGGCCTGAAGATCGACTTCACCGCCGACACCCCGTCGGGCGCCTGCCTCACCTCGCACGGCCCCCACTGGGGAATCGCCCTCCTGCACCGGCAGTTGGCGATCATTCACGCCGCGGCCAAGGAAGCGAAGCCGGACGCCCTGGTCATCACCCACACGCCCCATCCGGCGTTCGCGGACGTGACCGATATGATCCGGCTGAACGACATGCTGCGCCTCGACGACCCGGATCCGTACGCCCCCGTCGTGCCCCAGATGCGTCAACGAGCCGCCGTCGCAAGGGCGTCCTGCCCCGGGCTGCTGCTCGACACCGACGACTGGTGCGCACCGGACCGCGAGCAGTGGCGGGAATACTGCGCCGTGAAGCACGAGCTGGGAGTTCCGGCCCTGTACGTGGCGACGCACCTGGACCGTACGGGCGAGCCCCTGGAGGAGGCCGACTACGCGGCGGTGGGCGCGTCCTGGGCCCGCTGGCGGGAGGCGTGCGGGGGCGGCGACCTCCCGGGAGGCCGGGGCGGCCCGCGCGGCTGACCGGCCGGACGCCCGCCACGGAGCGGCGCACGACGCCTGACGAGAGAAGAGCACATGGCCAAGCAGGGGGCCGCCGGGAGCGGCGGCGGTGCGTCCAGGGGCAGGCGTGCCCGCGTCACGCTGCACGAGGTCGCCCAGGAGGCGGGCACGTCGCGTTCGACGGCTTCGCGCGCGCTCGGCGGCCACGGCTACGTGGCCGGCCACATCAAGGAGCGCGTGCGCCAGGCCGCCGACCGGCTCGGATACGTGCCGGACGTCTCCGCCCGCACGCTCAAGGGCCGCTCCAGCAAGGTGATCGGGCTGCTCGTCTCCGACCTGCGCAACCAGTTCTACGCACAGCTCGCCGCCGGCGTGGAGCAGACCCTCTCCGACGCCGGCTACCAGGTCGTCCTCGTCGACGACCACGGCAGCGAGGAGCGGGCGGCCGACGGGGCGCGGGCGTTCGTGGCGATGCGCGCGGACGGGGTGCTCCTGGCGCCGGTGGGGCGTACGGCGACCGAACTCCTCGCCGAGCACGGGACTCCCGTCGTCGAGGTCGACCGGCGCTCCGGTGTGCGCGGCTGCGACGCCGTGGCGATCGACAGCGGGAGCGGCGCACGCGACGCCGTCGAGCACCTGCTCGGCCTGGGCCACCGGGAGATCGCCGTGGTCGTCGACGAGACGGAGTGGGCGACGGGCAAGGACCGGGTGAAGGGCTACCGCGCGGCGCTGCGGCACGCGGGCGTCCCGTACGCGCGCCGCCGGGTGCTGGACCTGGGGCTGCGCGGCCGGGACAGCGCTGCGGGGGGTGCGCTGCCCGCGCTGCTGGACGCCAACCCCGGGACGACAGCGGTCTTCGCCGCCAACAACGTCGTCGCAGAACTCGTCTGGCAGGAACTGAGCCGGCGGGGCCTGACGGTGCCGGGCGACTGCTCGGTGGTCTCCTTCGACGACGAGACGTGGATGCGGATGGTCGAGCCCCAGCTGACCGCGGTACGCCAGCCCGTCTTCGAGATGGGCAGCAGGGCGGCGGCGCTGCTGCTGGACCGCCTGCGGCGGGGCAGTGGCAGGGCCGAGACGCTGATCCTCCAGCCGGAACTCGTCGTACGGGGGTCGACGTCCCGGCCCGCAGGGCGCGGTTGACGCCCCGCCACGGCCCGTCCGGACCGAAATTGCGTGGCGCTCCCGCAGGGCCCGCGCCAGCATCTGTGCATGGAGCAGCCACCTGAGAGCGGGATTTCCGGACAGGTAGAACTGCGTCGCCTCCGCGTGGACGACGCCGCCGTCCTGTACGCGGTCGTCGACGATGCGCGCGAGCATCTCGCGCCCTGGATGCCGTGGGCCTCCGGGCAGGACCTGGCGGGAACGGCCGCCTTCCTGGCCGCGAGCGAGGAGAGCTGGCGGAGCGGCGAGGCGTACGAGTACGCCATCCTCCGCGACGGTGAACTGGCCGGCAGCTGCGGGCTGATGCGCCGCATCGGTCCCGGCGGACTGGACATCGGCTACTGGCTCCACCCCGCCTGGACGGGACGCGGCCTGGCCACGACGTCCGCGGCGGCCCTCGTCCGCTGGGCGTTCGAACTGCCCGGCATCGACCGTGTGGAGATCCACCACGACGCCGCGAACACCGCCAGCGCGGCCGTCCCGCGCCGTCTGGGCTTCACCGAGGCGGGACGGGCGCCGGTCCAGGGAGGGCCGACGGCCCCCGCCGAGACGGGAATCGACGTGACCTGGCGGCTTCTCGCCGGCGGGAGCGGCGACCGAGGCTGAGCGCGGGGGTCACTGGGGGCGGCCGTCCGGCCGCCCCCGACGTGTGTGCGGGCGGGCACGTCCCGCGCCGGGAAGCGGCCGCGAGGGCCGGGCCGGGGAGCCGGTCAAGGGAGTGCGTCCGATGCATTGACGCCTCCACCCCGTGTGGTTACGTTCTCACATGGCATCGATGCCACATGCCTGGACGGGGTCCCCCGGGCCATCCGCAGCGCGTCCGTGCCGCTCCGCCTCCCCAACCACCGTGCCGTGTCGGCCAGTTGCCCGAAGGAGAGAGATATGGCGGCACCACCAGGGCGAACACGCCGCGCCGCGTGCACACTCGCCGCCGTCCTCGGGCTGCTGCCGGTCAGCGCGTGCGGCGGTGTGAGCGTCGCCGGCGGCTCCTCCGACACCTTCATCACCATGGGCTTCGGACTCGGCGACGCCATCGCCACGTCCCGCGTCGACGATGCGCGCAAGGCGCTCGGCGGAGTCGAACTCCAGGTCAACGAGGGCGCCTTCGACGAGCAGCAGTTCCTCTCCGCGGTCGCCGCCGGGGACCCTCCCGACGTGGTCAACATGGACCGCACGCTCATCGGCGGCTACGCGGCACGCGGGGCGCTGCTGCCGCTGACCGACTGCCTGCGCCGGGAGGACATCGACCTGGACAAGTACCAGCCCTCCGCGATCGAGGAGGCGACGCTGGACGGCGCCGTCTACGCCATGCCCGACAGCTTCGACAACCGCATCCTGCTCATGGACGCCTCGGTGCTGAAGAAGGCCGGCCACAGCCCGTCCGACGTGGACACCTCCGACTGGAAGGGGCTGCGCCGCCTCACCGCCGAACTCCAGGAGCGCCAGGGGCGGAAGCTCACCCGGATCGGCTTCGACCCGAAGATCCCCGAGTTCTTCCCGCTGTGGGTGAAGGCCAACGGCGGCTCCCTCATCAGCGACGACGGGCGGACGGCTCGTCTCGACAGCCCCCGCGTCGTCGAAGCCCTGACCTACACGTCCGGGCTGATCGACGTGCAGGGCGGCTGGGGGAAGTTCAAGGCGCTGCGCGACTCCTTCGACCAGTTCGGCCGGGCCAACCAGATCGCCGAGCACCAGGTGGGCGCCTACCCCATGGAGGACTGGTACCTCTCCGTCCTCGGCGACACCTCGCCCGAAGTCGACCTGGGCAGCGGCTACTTCAAGGACCGCGACGGCGAACCCGTCAACTACGTCTCCGGAACGGGCTGGGCCATCCCCAAGGGCAGCAGGCACGTGGAGGAGGCCTGCACCTTCATCAAGTCGATGACGTCGACGCGTTCCTGGGTGAAGGCGGCGAAGGCCAAGGCGAAGGAGACCCGCGGCCGCGACGCCTACTACACGGGCGACTTCAGCGGGAACCGCGAGGCGGACAGGATCATCGAGTCCGAGGTGTGGAAGCCGACGGGTGAGAAGTCCTTCGACGAGGCGACCCGCCGCCTCTACGACATCCAGGAGTCCGGCTTCGCCGTCCCCGCCAACGCCGCCGGCACCGAGTTCAAGCAGGCGTGGCAGGACGCCTGCAACCGGGTCCTCTCGGGCGAGCAGACGCCCGGGCAGGCGCTCGAACAGGCCCAGCGGGAGGCGCAGAGCGCCCTCGACATCGCCAACCAGGGGCGGAAGTGATGGCTGTGCCCGACAAGACCGCGAGCCCGCCCTCAGGCGCGGAGCCGGCCGCAGCCGGCCACGGCACGGCGAAGGCCCCCGGAACGGAGCGCACGCCGCACGCCCGCCCGGCTGCGGACCGGGCCGCCGGCCGGCGCGAGCGCGCCCGCCGCTGGCGCGCGTCCTGGCGCCGCCGCGAGACGCGCGCCGCCTACGGTTTCCTCTCGCCGTGGATCTTCGGCTTCGTCGTGCTCACCGCGGGGCCGATGCTCGCCACCCTCTACCTCTCCTTCACCAACTACGACGGCATCACCGCCCCGCAGGGCGTGGGCACCGCGAACTACCAGCAGCTCTTCGAGGACCCGGCCGTCGCCAAGTCCCTGATGAACACGCTGCTGTTCACGGTGCTGAGGGTGCCGCTCTCCATGGCGATCGCGCTGGCCCTCGCCGTGCTGCTGGTGAGGGTGGGGCGGGCGACGGGCCTCTTCCGCACCCTCTTCTACCTGCCGGTGATGACGCCGTCGGTCGCCGTCGGCATCCTGTTCCTGCTGCTGTTCAACGGCAACGTCGGTCTGATCAACACCGTCCTGGGCTCCGTCGGCATCGACGGTCCGAGCTGGACGACCGACGGGGACTGGATCAAACCGGGACTCGTCCTCACCCAGCTCTGGTCGGTGGGCTCGACGGTCATCATCTACCTGGCCGCGCTGAAGAACGTCCCGCAGGACCTGTACGAGGCGGCGGAGATCGACGGCGTGGGCCGCTGGCAGGCGTTCGTCCACGTGACGCTGCCGCAGATCTCCGGAGCGCTCTTCTTCACCCTCATCGTCAACACCATCGCCTCGCTCCAGACCTTCACCGAGGCGTACACGGCCTTCTTCGGGTCGGCCAACTCCCAGACCTACAGCAACGACGCCGCGCTGTTCTACGTCGTCCACCTCTTCCAGCAGGCGTTCCAGTACATGCACCTCGGATACGCCTCCGCACTCGCCTGGCTGCTCTTCCTCGTGATCCTCGTGATCACCCTGCTCCAGGCGAAGTTCAGCAAGCGGTTCGTCTACTACGAGGGTGACCAGCCATGACTCAGCTGACGACGCCGCCCGCCGGTCCGCCGGCACCGGAGCCCACGCCCGCCCGTCAGCCCGGAGGGGCGCCCGTACGGACCAAGCAGCTGCGGCACCCGCGGGAGAAGGCCGGACCGCTGGGCAGGGCGCTGCGGATCGCCGCGCTCACCGCGACCTCCGTCATCTTCATCTATCCGTTCCTGTGGCTGGTCAGCGCCTCCCTGAAGCCGTCGGAGGACGTCTTCGACAACGCGCTGATCCCGAAGGCCGTCCAGTGGGGGAACTACGCCGACATCTGGGGCGAGGTCCCGCTGCTGACCTGGGTGTGGAACAGCGCCGTGGTCACCCTGGCCGCCGCTGTGGCCGTCACGGTCAGCAGCGCGATCGTGGCCTTCGGCTTCGCCTACTTCCGGTTCCCCGGCAGGAACGCGCTGTTCGCCCTCGTCATCTCCACGATGATGCTGCCCGCGGTGGTCCTGATGATCCCGCAGTACCTGGTGTGGAACGAACTCCACCTGGCCAGCAGCCAGATACCGCTGTGGGCGCCGAACCTGTTCGGCAGCGCCTTCTACATCTTCCTGCTGCGCCAGTTCTTCCTCGGGCTGCCGCGTGAACTCTTCGAGGCGGCGCGCATCGACGGGGCCAGCTACTGGGGAATGTTCTGGAGGATCGCCGTACCCCTGTGCCGGCCGGCGCTCGTGGTGACCTTCATCTTCGAGGTGCACGCCTCGTGGACGGACCTGGTGCGGCCGCTGGTGTACCTGCGCGATCCGGAGCTCTACACCGTCCCCCGCGGGCTGAAGGCGGTGCTGGACCAGTTCGGCGAGGGCGGCGAGATGCGCTGGGAGATCGTCGCGGCCGCGAGCGTCATCGTCACCGTTCCCATGATCATCGCGTTCTTCCTCTGCCAGAAGCACTTCGTGGAAGGCATCGCGACCCAAGGACGGAAAGGCTGATGAGACCGGACGACCACGCCGGAACCGACGGGCAGGGCACGGACGATGCCGTACTCGCCCTGGACATCGGCGGCACCAAACTCGCCGCCGGCGTCGTACGCGCCGACGGGACCGTGCTCTCCTACGACACGTGCCCCACCGGCGTGGCGGACGGCGCCTGGGCCGGGCTGGAGCGGCTGCTGGAGCTGGGCCGGGGCGTCCTGGCCGCGGCGGAGAGCGAGTCCGTGCGGCTGCTGGGCACCGGCATCGGCTGCGGCGGCCCGCTCGACTCGTCCGAGGGCACGCTGATCGCACCGCCCCACCTGCCCGGCTGGCGCGACGTGCCCGTCACGCGGCTGGCCGAGGAGGCGTACGGGCTGCCCGCCGTCCTGGACAACGACGGCACAGCCGGCGCGGCCGGGCAGTGGCGCTTCGGCGCCGGACGCGGCACCCGCCACCTGCTGTACCTGACGGTCTCCACCGGCATCGGGGGCGGCATGGTCATCGACGGCCGCACGTACCGGGGCGCCGCCGGCAACGGCGGGGAGCCCGGCCACGTCACCGTCCGCCCGGACGGACGCCGCTGCGCGGGATGCGGGCGTGCGGGCTGCCTGGAGGCGTACGCCTCGGGCACGTCCATCGCCGAGCGGGCCCGCGAAGCGGTGGCGCGCGCGCACCGGGAGGGCGAGCCGACGCTGCTCGGGGAAGCCGATCCACTGACCGCCGAGGACGTCGCCGCCGCGGCCCGCGAGGGCGACCCGCTCGCCCGCAGGGTCTGGGACGAGACGACCGACGCCCTGAGCAGCGGCCTCACCACCATCGTCAACCTCTACGAACCCGAGTTGGTCGTGCTGGGAGGCGGCGTGACGCGCTCCGCCGATCTGCTGCTGCCTCCCGTCCGTGAGAACGTCGCCCGCCTCGCGATGGGGCCCGCGGCCGGCGCCGCGCGCGTCGTCACCGCTGCGGGGGAGGAGCGGGCGGGCGTTCTGGGCGCCGCCGCCATCGGCTTCGAGCGGCTGCCGGCGCCCGGGGCCCGCCCGGAGGACGGCACGCTCGCCCCGTCCTCGAAGGCACCCGCATGACCCGCGACGCGTACGAGCAGACCCGTGCACGCCCTGACCTGGAGCGATACCGCAAGATGCCAGAAACGCCGGCCCAGCAGCTCGACGACCACCTCGCCGTGGCCCAACGCACCCGCGAACTGATGCCTCGACTGCACGCCGTCGCCGGCGAGTTGATCGAGGTGTTCCGCTCGGGCGGCCGCCTCTGGACGTTCGGCAACGGCGGAAGCGCCGCGGACGCCCAGCACTTGGCGGCCGAACTCATCGGCCGCTACCTCCGCGAACGCCGGCCGCTGCCCGCGGTGGCCCTGACGACCGACTCCTCCGTGGTCTCCTGCATCGCCAACGACTACTCCTTCGAGGAGCTGTTCGCCCGGCAGGTGCGGGCCCTGGCACGTCCGGGCGACATGGTGATCGGCTTCACCACCTCCGGACGCTCGCCCAACGTGGTGCGCGGCCTGGCCGAGGCGCGGACGGCGGGAGCCGCGACCGTGCTGTTCTGCGGGGGAGAGCAGCACGGCATGCCCGCCGCCGAACACGCCGACCACAGCCTCGTCGTACCGGCGACGGCCACCGCCCGCATCCAGGAGATGCATCTGACGCTGCTCCACCTGCTCAGCGAGCAGGTGGACGCCTGGGCGGCCGGCGCCGGCGCAGCCGCCACCCCCCGCGCGGACCGGGCCGCGGACGCCGCGGCCGACGACACCGACCGGCTGGAGACCTCAGCATGACCGCGTCCCGTCCCGCCTCCCGCTCCCGGACCCTGCACATGGTGGGCAACGCCCACATCGACCCCGTGTGGCTGTGGCGCTGGCCGGAGGGGCTTCAGGAGATCCGCGCCACCTTCCAGTCCGCAGCCGACCGCATGGACGAGTACCCCGACTTCGTCTTCACCTGCGACTCCGTGATGTACCTGGAGTGGATCGAGCGCCACGACCCGCAGCTGTTCTCCACCATCAGGAAGCGCGTCGCGGAGGGGCGCTGGCAGGTCGTCGGCGGCTGGTGGATCGAGCCGGACTGCAACATCCCGTCGGGCGAGTCGTTCGTGCGGCAGGCGCTGTACGGGCAGCGGTACCTGCTGGAGAAGTTCGGCACCGCCTCGACCGTGGGCTGCAACCTCGACCCCTTCGGTCACAACGCGATGCTGCCCCAGCTCCTGCGGAAAGCCGGCATGGACGGCTACATGTTCCTGCGTCCCGGACCTCACGAGCAGGTGCTGCCGGGGCAGTTCTTCCACTGGGAGGCCCCGGACGGCTCCCGCGTGCTGGCCTACCGCCTGCCGAACGAGTACTGCAGCCCCGGGCAGGACATCGGCGGCCACCTCGACAAGTCGCTGGCCCTGATGCCGCCCGACGAGCCGGAGCTGATGGTCTTCTACGGCGTCGGCAACCACGGCGGAGGCCCGACGAAGGCCAACATCGAGAGCATCCGCAGGCTGGACGCGCTCGGCGGGCTCCCCGCTCTGCGGCTCAGCCACCCCGAGGCGTACTTCGAGCGCATCCGCGGCCGGGAGGACGTACCCGTGCACGCGGGAGAGCTCCAGCACCACGGTCCCGGCTGCTACTCCTCGCACTCGGGCGTCAAGCAGTGGAACCGCCGCGCCGAGAACGAGCTGCAGCGCGCCGAGAAGTGGGCGGCCGTGGCGGGAACCGTGACGGGCGAGGCGTATCCCCTGGAGAAGTTCGCGGAAGCCTGGAAGCTGGTGCTCTTCAACCAGTTCCACGACATCCTGGCCGGCACCTCGATCCGCTCCGCCTACGAGGACGCCCGCGACGACTACGGCCGTGCCCGCTCCATCGCCGCCGAGGTCTTCAACCGCTCCGTCCAGGCCGTCGCCCGCCGTATCGACATCCCGCTCCGCGAGCGGACGCAGCCGCTGGTGGTCTTCAACCCCCACCCGTGGGAGCTGCGCGCCGACATCGAGGCGGAGTACCTGCACGCCGCCGGCGCCGCCCTCACCGACGACGAGGGCACCCCCGTACCCGTGCAGCACACGCGCTCCGAGGTCGCCATGGCCGGCAGCCGCGCCCGCATCACCTTCCCGGCGACCGTCCCTCCGCTGGGCCACCGCGTGTACCACCTGCTGCCCGGCAGCCGGCAGGACCCCGCGGCCGGGTGCGCTCCGGTGCACGCCACCGGTACGGGACTGGAGAACGCGCATCTGCGGCTGGAGATCGACCCGTCGACGGGGTGGCTCAGCTCGCTGTACGACAAGGACGCGGGGACGGAGCTGCTGCCCGAACGTCCCGGACCGCACGCCGTCGTCGTCGACGACCCCTCCGACACCTGGGGGCACCGGGTGCGCGCGTACGACAAGGCCGAAGGCGCCTTCGGCTGCACGCGCGTGCGGCTCGTCGAGAGCGGGCCGGTGCGGGCCGTGCTGCGGGTGGAGAGCAGCTACCGGCGTTCGCTGCTGGCCGAGGAGTTCGTCCTCTCCGCCGGTTCCCGGCACGTGGAGGTGCGGACCACGGTCGACTGGCAGGAGAAGCTCAAGCTGCTCAAGCTCCGCTTCCCGACGGCCCTTTCGGACGTCACCGCCACCCACGAGATCCCCTACGGGCATCTGGAGCGCACTCCGGACGGCACGGAGGAGCCGGCGCAGGCCTGGGTGGACGTGACCGGCACCCTGCCCGACGGGCGCCGGGCGGGACTCGCCGTCGCCAACGACGGCAAGTACGGGCACGACGTGCACGGCGGCGAGATCGGCATGACCGCGCTGCGCAGCCCCGTCTACGCCTGGCACGAGCCGCAGCAGCTCGACCCCGACGGCGTCTACGAGTATCTCGACCAGGGGCGGCAGGAGTTCCGCATGCTGCTGATCCCGCACGGTGAGGACTGGCGGGCGGCCGACCCCGTACGCCGGGCGGCGGAGCTCAACCAGCCCGCGTTCGCCCTGCTGGAGACCTTCCACGAGGGGCCGCTGCCGCAGCGTGCGGCGTACGCCGACGACGGCGGCGGCAGCGTGCTCGTCACCGTGGTCAAGGGGGACGAGGACGGAACCGGCGACGTCGTCGTGCGCGCCTGCGAGTCTGCGGGACGGGCCGCGACCGCGCGCATCGCGCTGCCCATGCTCGGGGAGCGGTCCTTCGAAGCCGCCTTCGGGCCCTGCGAGATCAAGACGTTCCGCGTCCCCCGGGATCCGCGACTGCCGGTCACCGAGACGGACTTGCTGGAGCTGCCGCTCGAAGAGGACACGCAGGAGGACCCGGAGCCCCCGGCCGGCCCGCCCGCGGGCGGGCCGGACCAGGACGGTGCCTCCGGCGCGGGCCAGGACAGCGCCTCCGGCAAGGAACGGGACGGCGGAGCGGCAGGCGGATGAGGCACACCGTGCCGCTCACGGACGGCTGGCAGCTGCGCGGCTGCCTCGGCGACGTATGGCGCTGGCAGTGCGGCCCAGGCCGCCCGCCGGGCGAACCAGGCTGGTTCGAGGCCCGTGTTCCCGGCTCGGTGCTGGACGACCTGCACCGGGCGGGGCAGGTGCCCGACCCGTACCGGGGCACGCAGAGCCTCGCCTGCGAATGGGTTCCGCAGCGCACCTGGCTCTACCGCCGCGAGCTGCGGCTGCCGGCCCCGCTCGAAGACGGCGAGCGTGCCCTGCTGCGCTTCGGCGGCGTCGACCACGAGTGCACCGTCCTGCTCGACGGACGTGAAGTCGCCGTGCACAAAGGCATGTTCCTCGCCTTCGACGTGGACGTGACGGAGCAACTCGCGGACGCCGGCACACACTTGCTCGCCGTCGCCGTCCACCCGGCTCCGCCGTCCGAGCCGCAGGTGGGGCGCACGGACCGCGTCCGCGAGCACAAGGCCCGCATGGGCTACGGCTGGGACTTCTGCCCCCGGATGGTCCACCAGGGGATCTGGCGTCCCGTCACCCTCGAGGTCGCCGGCCCGCTGCGGCTCGTCTCCGCCGCCGTCGGCGCGAGCGTCGACGAGGGCGGGGCCGGTCTCGTACGAGCCGACGCCGTCACCGACGGGGGCCCCGGCACGCTGACGGCGACCGTGCGGGACCCGTCGGGAGCGGTCGTCGCGCAGGGACGGCGGACGACGGACGGGGGGAGCGCCCGCACCGGCGTGGAGCTGAGCGTCCCGGGACCGGCCCTGTGGTGGCCGAACGGGCACGGTGAACAGCCCCTGTACAGCGTTGAGTTGACGCTTCTCGACGAGGAGGGCGGTGTCGCCGGGACGCACCGCGCCGCGACGGGCTTCCGGCGGCTGCGGCTCGTGCCCAACCCGGGCGGTCCCGCCGGCGCGCTGCCCTACACCCTGGAGGTCAACGGCCGCCGCATCCACACCAAGGGATGGAACTGGGTTCCGGTGGACGCCCAGTACGGGGTGCCGCGCCCGCAGCGCCTCGGGCATCTGCTCCGCCTCGCCGCCGACGCCCACGTGACGCTGCTGCGCGTCTGGGGCGGCGGGCTCGTCGAGAGCGAGGACTTCTACCGGCTCTGCGACCGCCTCGGCATCCTGGTGTGGCAGGAGTTCAGCCTCTCCAGCTCCGGCATCGACAGCGTCCCCGGCGACGACGCGTCCTACGTGCGGCTGCTGGAGCGTGAGGCGCGCGCCCTGCTGCCGCCGCTGCGGCACCACCCTGCACTCGCGGTGTGGGGGCCGGGCAACGAGCTCCACGAGACGGCCACGGCCCGTCCGCTGGCGGAACGCGACAGCCCCGCCATCGCGGCACTGGCGGCAGCGGTGGCCGAAGTCGACCCGTCCCGCGCCTGGTTGCCGGGATCGCCCTCCGGACGCGACTTCCTGTACCGGCCCGCGCGGGGCGAGCGCGGCCCTGGCGGCCCCGACGCGCAGCACGACGTGCACGGCCCCTGGGAGCACCAGGGGCCCGGCGCCCAGCAGGAGCTCTACGACGCCCAGACCTGCCTGCTCCACAGCGAGTTCGGCGTGGAGGGCATGGCGAACGCCCGCACCTGGGAGCACGTCGTACCGCCGGACGCGCAATGGCCCACGGGCCGCGACAACTTCGTCATGGAACACCTCGGCGCGTGGTGGAACAACACCCCGCTCGTGCGCGCCGCCTTCGGCGAACGGCCCGCGGACGTCGCCACGATGAGACGGGCGAGCCGGCAACTCCAGTACGACGGGCTGCGGTACGCCGTCGAGGCCACGCTGCGCCGGGCGCCGCGCGCTGCCGGGAGCATCCCGTGGCAGTTCAACGAGCCCTTCCCCAACGCCTGGTGCACGGCGGCCGTCGACCACCGCGGCGACCCCAAGTCCGGGTACCACGCGGTGCGCCGCGCCTACAGGCCCGCCCACGTCTGCGCCCGGTTCGACACGCAGGTCTGGCAGGGGCGGGAGCGGTTCGAGGCCGAGGTGTGGTCCTGGCAGCAGGAGGCGCCGAGCCAGGAGGGCAGCACCGTCACCGTCCGCCTGCTGGACACCGGCGGCACGGTCCACGCCGAGGAGGTGCTGCCCGCGGGCGAACCCGCCGGGGACGGTCCTCCCACCTCCGTACCGGCCGCGCGGGCAGGCGACTTCACCGCCTCGCTCGCCGCCCTGCCGGGCCCGCTCTTCCTGCTGGACCTGGAGCTGCGGGGACGCGGAGACCGCGTGCTCGCCCGCTCACGCTGGCTGCACAGCCGCACCGCCGACCTCTCCCCGCTGATCGATCTGCCCGAAGCACACGTGGAGGCCCGGCTGGAGACCGTCGCCCGCGAGCGCGCCGGGCTGGTGCGGTTCCGGCACATGGGCGGTCCGGCCGCTCTGGGGCTGTATCTGGCCGATGCCCGGCCGTACGAGTCCGAGGGCTGGGCCGTCTTCTCGGACAACATGCTCGATCTGGCGCCTGGGGAGTGCGCCGAGGTGGAGGTGGCCTGGCGGGCGGCGCCCCCGGAGGACCGGACCGTACGACTGGAAGGCTGGAACGTCCGTGACCGACAACTCGTCTGATACCCACGGCGAGTTCGCGCCTCCCCCCGACGGCACGCCGCCCGGAGAGGGTCCGCTGCTCGTGCGGGGCGCGCGGGGGAGCCTGCTGCTGCGCGGTCCTGCCGAGGGTGCCGCCGAACTGACCGCCGTCGTCACGCTGCTGACGGAGGACGGCGAGCACCTGCCCGTCCCCGCCCGCACCGTCGAACGGCACGCCGACGGCGGCGTGTGCGCCCACGGCACGGCCCACGGCTTCGAAGCGGCACTGCGGCTCACCGCGCCGGGGCCGCCGGAAGGGGACTCTTCCACCGCCACCGCCACCGCCACCGCCACCGCCACCGCCACCGCACACGCCGCGTGGGACGGATCGGTGACGGTCCGCCGCGTCGCGCCCGGACCCGCGAGCGCCGGGATACGCGTCGAACTGCGACTCGGCCCCCTGGACGAGGGCCAGGCACCGGGCTGGCTGATACCCGGCCTGTTCTACGGGGAGAACCGGCTCCCCGACTGCACCCGCCCCTACCCCCGTTACCAGCCCGGCACCCGCGACGTGGCGAGCATGACGTCCGACGCCTGGTCGTTCCGCGCGGACCGGTGCGCCACCCCCGCCGTCTTCGCTCGCGACGGCCGGGGCGGCGCCGCCCTCGCCCTCACCGGCGAACGTACGGCGCTCGGCGAGAGCGGCGTGGGCTTCGCGCTCCTGCCCGGCGGGCGGCCCGCGCTGCGGCTCCACGCCCCGTACCGCGAGGAGCCGCTCAGCTACTACGGGAGCGACGTCCCCCGTCCCGCCGAGACACCCGCCCACGTGTGGCAGCGGGACGAGACGCACACCCTCCCCTTCACCCTGCACCTTCTCGACGGGGACCCGCACGCGTACGCCCCGGTCCTGCGCACCCTGCACGAGGCGGCGCCCGGCGACCGCGGGCCCGCGGCCTGGGTCGGCCTGGACGAGGCCGCGGAGCTGTCCGCCCACGGGCTGCACGAGTGGCACTACCGGCCGGACCCGCCCGTCCTGCTGGAGACCGCGGCGTTCGACCGCGAAGCGCTCGGAGAGGCAGGCGACCGGCAGGCCATGCACGTGTCGTGGATCAGCGGCGTCCCCTACGCGCACGCGCTGCTGCTGCACGCCCGCCGCACCGGGAACGCGGACCGGGCCGCCGCGGCGACCGGCGTCCTCGACCACATCGCGCGCAACCTCACACCCGGCGGCACGTTCTGGGGCCAGTGGACCCGCCGCGGCGGCTGGAACGTGGGCTGGCACCCGGACAGGCGCCGGCTGCACGCCCGCACGCTCGGCGACGCCACTCTCTTCCTGCTCCGCGCGCTCACCGCCGAACGGGCCCGTGGAGCCGAGCACCCCGACTGGGAGCACGCGGTGCGCTCGAATCTCGCCGCCGCGACCGCGGGCCAGGACCCGGAGACCGGACGGCTGCCCGCCGCGCACGACAGCGAGACCGCCGCCCCCCTCGGCCACGAGGGCGGAGCCGGGCTGTCCTGGATACCCGCCCTCGTCGAAGCCGCCGGGGTCTTCCGGGAGCCCGCCCTGCTCGACGCCGCCCGGCGGGCCGCGGCGCACTACGCCGCCGACGTACGGGCCGAGTTCCTGTGCGGCGCCCCGGAGGACGTCTCCCTCGCCCCCACCTCCGAGGACGGCTACAACGCCCTCATCGCCTACACGCTTCTCCACGAGGCCGACCCCGGCGACCCCCGCTGGCTGGACCTCGCCCGTCGCGCCGCCGACTGGACCCTCACCTTCCGCTACACGTACGACGTCCACTTCGGCCCGCACACGCTCCTCGGGCAGTACGGGTTCCGCACCCGCGGAGCCGACCAGGCGTCCCCCTCCAACCAGCACCTGCACGCCTTCGGGCTGATCTGCCTGCCCGAGACCGTACGGCTGGCACGCCACCTCGGCGATCCGTACTACCTGCGCTCCGCCCGCGAGAACCTCGACTGCTTCCGGCAGTTCGTCGCCCGCGCGGACGGCGACTTCAACGCCTACCGGGGCATGGTCAGCGAACGCTTCTACCAGACCGAGTGCTTCCAGGCGAAGGGCATGCTGCTCACCCTGTCCCACGCCTGGTCGGCCGGGGTGCTGCTGTACGCGTGCGAGACGGCCCGCGAACTCCCCGAATTCCAGGAGGAGATGTGAACGAGCGCGACGCCCGCACGACGGCGGGAGCGGCGTCCGGCGACGTGCGCTTCCCTCCCGGATTCCGCTGGGGCACGGCCACTTCGGCCTTCCAGGTCGAGGGCTCGACCGCCGCCGACGGACGCGGGGAGTCGATCTGGGACCGCTTCTGCCGCGTTCCGGGCGCCGTCGAGAACGGCGACACGGGCGACGAGGCATGCGACTTCTACGCGCGCCTCCAGCACGGCGCCGCCGATCTGGACCTGATGGCCCGGCTGGGCACCGGCGCCCACCGCTTCTCCCTCGCGTGGCCCCGCATCGTCCCCGAGGGCACGGGCCGCGTGGAACCGCGCGGCATCGCCCACTACGACCGCTTCGTCGACGGACTTCTGGAGCGGGGAATCAAACCGCTGGTCACGCTCTACCACTGGGATCTGCCGCAGCCGCTCCAGGACCGGGGCGGCTGGCGCGCACGGGAGACCGCGGAGGCCTTCGCCGAGTACGCAGCTGTCTGCTTCGAGGCGTTCGGCGACCGCGTCGAGGACTGGGTGACCGTCAACGAGCCCTGGATCGCGGGCCTGCTCGGCCACCAACTCGGCCTCCACGCACCGGGGGAGAAGGACCTGCGGGGCTCGGTGGAGGCGATGCACCACCTGCTGCTCGCGCACGGGCTCGCCGCCACCGCGCTGCGCGCCTCCCGCCACGGCGGCACGGCGCGTGCGGGCATCGCCTACAGCCTCTTCCCCCATCAGCCCGCCGACCCCGCCAGCGCCGCCGACCGCGAGGCGGCCCACGCCTCCGACGGATACGTCAACCGCTGGTTCCTCGACCCCGTCCACGGCCGCGGCTACCCGGCGGACATGCGGCGGCACTGGGAGGCCGCGGCGGGGCCGCTGGACTTCGTACGGGACGGCGATCAGGAGAGGATCGCCGCGGGAAGCGACTTCATCGGCGTCAACTACTACACGCGCCGCGTCGTCAGCGCCGCCGGCGGGCCGGGGGACGGCCCGTGGCCCTGGAAGGTGGAGCCGGGCAGGGCGGGAGTGCCCCGCACCGACCTCGGCTGGGAGATCGTTCCCGGCGAACTCACCGCGCTGCTGCTGCGGTTGCACGAGGACTACCCGGGAGTCCCGCTGATGGTCACGGAGAACGGCGGCGTCTTCGACGACGTCCCCGGACCGGACGGCGCCGTGCACGACGAGCGCCGGGTCCGCTTCCTCCACGGCCATCTGCTCGCCGTGCACCGGGCGTTGGAGGCCGGAGCACCCGTGGAGGGGTACTACCACTGGTCGCTCATCGACAACTTCGAATGGGCGATGGGCTACCGGCCGCGCTTCGGGCTCGTCCATCTCGACCGCGACAGCCGGCGCCGGACGGTGAAGGACAGCGGCCTCTGGTACGCCCGCGTGGCCCGGAGCGGTGAGGTGCCCGCAATGCCGTAGGACGTCCCGGTGGGTGCCGGTGTGGGGCCCCGGGGCCCGGGCCGCAGTGGCGGAAGTCGCGGTAACAGCGGCCCGCCGCACGGGTAAGGACGGGGAGGAGGTGCCATGACCAGCAAGACGAACGCGGCCACCGGTGGAACGACGGCGGGCGGAGCGAACACCACGGGGACGGGACGGGGCGGGGGAAGAGACGGAGCCAGGGAGACCCGGTCGGGAACCGCCCGCCCGGCCGGAAGATCCCGTCAGCCGCTGCTCGCGGGCATAGACATCGGCAGCACCCACTGCAAGGCCCTGCTGTGCACGCCCACCGGCTCGGTCGTCGCCCGGGCCCAGCGTCCGACCCCCAGGAACGCCGACGGACTCTCCTACGACGCCGCTGAGTTGACCAGTGCCGCGATCGGTGCGCTCACGGACTGCGTACGCGCGGCAGGACGTGCCCCCGACACCATAGGGCTGACCGGCATGGCCGAGACGGGCGTGCCGCTCGACAGGCACGGAGCACCGATAGGCCCCGTGCTCGCGTGGTCCGACCCGGCGCCCGCGCCGCATGCCGAACGCCTCGCGCGTACCCATGGCGCGGCGGAGCTGCACGCCCGGACGGGCGTGCTTCCCAGCGCCAAGGTCCCGCTGGCGCGCTGGTGCTGGCTGAGGGAGCACCACCCGGAGCGCCTGAGCCGCATGCGGCAGTGGGCGGGGGCCGCGGAGCTCGTCGCCCGGTCGCTGACGGGCCGCGTCGGCACCGAAGTCACCTTCGCGCAGCGGACGATGGCCTGGGAGCACGGGTCGGGCACGGCATCCGGCCGCTGGAACGCCGAGCTTCTCGCGGAAGCCGGGCTGACGCCCGCGCAGATGCCGCACGTCCACGGTCCGGGACGCCCGGTGGGCGCCGTCACCAGGGCCGTCGCCCGCCGCCTCGGCCTGCGGGCGGGCGCGCACGTGGTGGTCGCCGGGCACGACCATCTCGTCGGCGCCTGGATCAGCGGGGCGCGCGGGGCGGGCCGTGCGGCCGACTCGATGGGTACGGCCGAGGCCGTCCTCACCGTCTCGGACGTGCCGCCGGATCCGGCCCGTGCCGCGGCGGAGGGCATGTCGTGGGGCCGTCACGTCGACGGAACCCACTGGGTGACGCTCGCCGGCATGTCGGCCTCGGGGGCGCTGGTCGAATGGTTCTGCGACCGCTTCCTCCACCCCGCGGGCGCGGCCCCGGCGGCCGACAACGGCCGGGCACACTCCGGGGGCGGCGCCGCCGGGCCTGCCGGCGGCGCTCCCTCACCGGACGAACGGACCGCCCGCTACCGGGACTTCGCGCGTCTCGTCGAGCAGAGCGCGGTGGCGGAGGGGCAGTTGCCCGCCCCTCCCACCGGCATCACCGTCGAGCCCTACCTGCAGGGACGCAGCGCTCCCCGTCCCGACCCCGCCGCCCGGCTCGCCGTGCACGGCATGGCCTCGCGGCACGGGCCCGCGGACCTGGCGCTGGCGCTGCTGGAGGGCGCCTCCTACCACGCACGCTGGATGGCCGAGGTGCAGGCCGAGTTGGCGGGTGCCGTCCCGCGGACGGTGACCCTCCTCGGAGGGTCGACGCGGCAGCGCACATGGACGGCGCTCAAGGCCGCCGTGAGCCCCTGGACCACCGAGGTGTGCACCGAGGCGGAAGCGCCCTGCCTCGGCGCGGCCGCATGGGGCGGCGCCGCCATCGGCCTCGACCCCGCCGGCATCACGCCGCCCAGCCGGACCCTCCACGTCGACGACTCCAGCGCCGCCGCGCACAAGACCGCCTACCGGGAGCGCTTCCTGCCGCACGTCCTCCCGCCGCCCCCCGACAGCTGACCGTCCTCCGGACAAGCCGCACCGACGAAGGAGAAGGCCATGCCGCCCGCCCGTACCACGCCCCCCGCTCCGGCCCCTGCCGGGGCCTCGCCCGCCTCAGGACTTCTGGAAGGCGGTTCGAGGGCCCCGGCCGCGCTCGCCCGGCCGTCCGGCACCTTCGCCATGGTCGCCATGGACCAGCGCGACTCCCTTCGCACGATGATGGCGGCGCGCCTCCCCGGGACGGACGGGCGCGGGGAGGCGGGGGCGGCGGTGCCCGACTCCGCGCTCACCGAGTTCAAGCTCGCGGTCGCCCGCAGTCTCGGCCCCGCCGCCTCCGCGCTGCTCATCGACAGGGACTACGGCTACCGCGCGCTGATGGACGAGGCCGTGCTCCCCGGGACGTGCGCACCGATCCTCGCCGTCGACACCCTCGATCAGCGGCCCGGCGGGCCGGTCGAGGACACGGGTCTCGACGAGCGCGCCGATCCGGCCGCCGCCGCTGCCGAGGGAACCCGGGGCCTGAAGCTGCTGGTCGTCTGGCGCAGGGACGCCCATCGCGAGAGGCGCGTCGAACTCGCCGCCCGGTTCGTCGAGTTGTGCCGCGCCGCGGGACTCGCCTCCGTCCTCGAACCCGTGGCACGTCCCACCCGCGAGGAGGAGAGCGCGAACACCTTCCGGCTGAACGACGCCATCGTGGAGGCGGCGCGCGAACTGGCCCCGCTGCGGCCGTCGTTGTACAAGTGCCAGGTCCCCGACGGCGGGACGGGCACCGTGGCCGGGACGGCCGCCCAGGCGGAGCGGATCGACCGGGCCGTGGAGGTGCCCTGGGTCGTGCTCTCGCAGGGCGTCGAGCCGTCCGCCTTCCCGCGCGCGGTCGAGGCCGCGTGCCGGGCGGGGGCCTCCGGATTCCTCGCCGGACGTGCCCTGTGGACCGACGCGCTCGACGCCCACGACCGGGACGCCCGGCTCGGCGGACCGTGCCTTGAGCGGCTGCGGCGCCTGGGGGAGACCGTCGACGCCTACGGAAGGCCCTGGTGGGACGCGCCCGCAGCGGGCGCCGGCGCGGGACCGTCCCCGGAAGGACGGGACGCGGCGGACGCGGCAGGCGAGGAGGGAGCGGCATGACGGACGCGGAGACCGACCCCCGGAACACGGCTGAGCCCGGCACGGAGGCGGGCAGCGGTCCCCGCCCGAGAGTGTGCGTCCTGCACACGGTCGCCGCGCTCCCCGCCGTGTTCGAGCCCCTGCTGCGGGAGTCGGCCCCGCACGTGCGCGCCTACAACGTGGTGGACGAGAGCCTGCTGGCGGACACCGTCGAGCACGGCCCGCTGCCCCGCACCACGGCCAGGCTCGCCGCGTACGTGAGCCACGCCGAGGCGGCGGGCGCGGCCGCCGTGCTCGTCACCTGCTCGTCCATCGGCCCCGCCGCTGAGGAGGTACGCGCGCTCGCCGGGATCCCCGTACTGCGGGTGGACGACCCGATGGCCTCCGAAGCCGTGTGCCGCGGGCCGCGCATCGGCGTGCTGGCGACCCTGGAGTCGACCCTCGTCCCCACGGAGGAACTCGTCCGCCGCCGGGCGGCCGAGGAGGGCGTGCGGATCACCGTCACCACCTCGGCATGCCCGGGCGCGTACGAGGCACGGCAGGCGGGGGAGGGGGAGGAGCACGACCGGCTGATCGCCGCGGAGGCGAAGCGGCTGGCCGCGGAGCACGACGTGCTGGTGCTGGCCCAGGCATCGATGGCGGGCGCTGTCGGGAAGCTCCCCGAGGGGGAGCTGGGCGTCCCGGTACTCACCTCGCCCCGCAGCGGTGCGGCCCAACTGGCGCATCTCCGGGGCGGGTAGGCCGGTCTCCTCCCCGGCGCTCTCCTCTGGCCGAGGCTCGCGGATCCCGCCCGGGAGCGTCGGCTCGCGGGGGCCGGAACGGGCCCGGGACCTGGGCGGGCGGGGTGATGCGAGCGGCCGCTGCCTCAGCCGCCGCTGCAGCTGACGTCCGCCTGGCGCATGTAGCCGAGGAACTCGCCGTTGTCGGCGCGGGAGACCTGCCACAGGTCGAACGGGCCGGTGGCGGCCACCTCCTCGCCGGAGTCCATCGTGCCGAGCACCCTGGCCTCCACGCTGTCCTCGGCGTACAGCGGGGTGCCGTCGCTCACCACGGCGCAGATCGCCCCCGCCTGGGCCGTCCCGCTCAGCGACGGTATCGCTATCGCGGCGACGGCTATGGCGGCGGGCGCGGCGAGACGCACCGCCAGTCTCTTCTTCTTCATCATTCTCCCCGTATCGTCACGGCACGGCGCACAATTCCATACTGCCAACCTCCGGGCAGGTCATGCATGTTCGGGGTCAAAACGGCACCGGGTGCCGCTCTTTCGGCTTAGAGTGATCCATTTGAGACCGCCAACGCGGTGGCCATGATGGTCAGTTGGGGGTTGACCTCCGGGCAGCTCGGCAGCGCGGAACCGTCTGCCACGAGCACCCCCCGTACGCCCCGCAGCCTGCCGTGCTCGTCCGCGGGCGCGGTCTGCGGATCGGCGCCGAGCGCGACGGTCCCCGTCGGGTGGAAGGCCGACAGATGGAGCTGACGGGCGCTCAGGCGGCTCAGCTTCTCCTCCAGTTCGGCTTGCGTACGCGCACTGGGTGCGGCGGCGATGCCGGTCAGGACCTCCTCCGCCCCCGCCGCGAAGAGCAGTTCGCCCATCGCCGTCACCGCGCGCATGAGCCTGCGTCCGTCGCGCGGAGCGAGATCGTAGCGCAGCAGCGGGTGGCGGGCGCCCAGCACCCTGCCCGAGGGCAGGTCGGCGATCATCGCGCCGACCGTCGCGAGGGAGTTCGCGCCGTCGAGTTCGGCCCGCAGGCCGCGGCCCACGCCGGGCAGCACGAACGAGCCCATCCCCGGCGGGCCCGCCGTCGCCTCGATGAGTATGCCGTCGCCGTGCAGCTCCTCCACGCCGACGCTCTGCAGCACGCCCTGCCACGCCGTCACCGGCTCCGCGAACCGGCCCGCGACGCTCGCCGCGGGGTGGACGGCCAGGTTGCGGCCCAGCCGGGGGTGGCCCCCGAGCCCCGAACGCCGCAACAGAGGAGGGGAGTTGAGAGCCCCGGCCGCCACGACGACCAGCGGGCTGAGGATCTCGAGCTCGCTGCCGTCCGGCCGCCGTACGGCCACACCGCACGCCCGCGGCCCGCCCGGCCGGTCCCGCTCGACGAGGACGCGCCGCACGTACGCCCCGGTGACGATGCGTGCGCCCGCGCCGCACGCGTCGGGCAGCACCGACAGCTGGACGCTCTGCTTGGCCCCGGTGGGGCATCCGACCACGCACTGGCAGGAGCCCTTGCAGCCGGGGGCGTTGCGGCGCAGCGGCCCGGCCTCCCAGCCCAGCCGCTCCGCACCGAGCAGTGCCGTACGGCCGTTGCGCCCGAGGACGTCCATGGGCTGCGTGGCGACCTGGAGGGTGCGCTCGGCCTCGTCGAGGCACGCGCCGAAGGCGTCCGCGTCCGCGAGCGGCAGCCCGAACGTGTCGCGCCACCGCTCCAGCACGTGGTCCGGAGTGCGGTAGCACGTACCGGAGTTGACGACCGTGGTGCCGCCGACGGCGCGGCCCACCGGCAGCACCACCGGCGGGTTGCCGAGGGCGATGGTGCCGCCGCCGTCCCGGTAGAGCTCCGTGAACCTGTCGAGAGGGGCGCGGCGCCCGAAATCCTCGGTGGTGTGGTGGCGTCCCTCCTCCAGGACGAGGACGCGCATGCCCGCCCGGGCCAGCGTGCGCGCCGCGACGGCTCCGCCCGCTCCGGACCCGATGACGACCGCGTCGGCGGTGGCGCGTGCCGGCCACTCCGTGGACGGGACGCAGTCCAGCGGGGGATCGGCGGGCGGGGGGAGTGCGGGACGGGCGGCGGGTTCCTTGTGGAGCATCCGCTCGGTGCCCGCCGCGAGCATCACCGGCACCTTCAGGGCATCCAGCACCGGCAGCAGCGCGGGGCGTGCGGCGAGCGAGGACAGGACGGTCTCCCGCTCCTGGGGGGTGAGCCTGCCCATGCCGCGTCCGGCGCGCAGCAGCGCGTAGGCGTCGACGGCCGCGGCCGCCGCCCGCACTCCGGCGCGGGCGGCGCGCGGCATCGAGCCGAGCACGTTCTCCACGCGCGCCGGTACGGCGCCGGGCCATGCCTCGCTGCCGTCGTCAGCGAGCAACGCGCCCACCAGGCCGTCGAGTCGGTAGCTCATCGGCCGCCCACCTCCGCGTGTGCCGTACCGTCCAGAAGCCACTCGGCCTCCTTGCGCCACCGGCCCCACCACCGCTCCAGCAGGATGTGCGCGTCGGCCGTCTCGCTGTTGCGGCACACGGCGCCGCTGCCGTCGGGGTCGGTGTAGTCCAGGGCGAGGGTGCGCTCCTCGGGCTGGGTGACGACGACCTTGACGCGGCGCATCCCGGAGTGGCCGGTGACGGTCCACACGGGCAGGCCGATGTCGGCGCGGAAGCGCCCCACGCCCGCCCACCCGACGGCGGCGCGCTCCACGCGCCGCGGCCACGTGCGGCCGTCCTTCCGCAGCCGCAGGAAGACCAGAGGCGGCAGCCTGCGCAAGACGGGACGCATCGAGACGGCCGCGACGATCTCCAGCACGTCGCCGCCGCCCAGGTGCGCGTGGAGCCAGGCCCAGCGGCGCGCGTTGCCGTGCCCGTAGATCCTGGCCGTCGCGCCCGGAGCGTCGTCGAGCCGCAGCTCGCCGCCGTCGTGCGTGAAGCTGCCGCTGTACGTGGCCTGGGGAGCGGGGACGATCTGCGCGGCCGGCAGCAGGGGGCGCCGCCACGACCAGCGCGGGAAGGTGAACAGCGGTTCGCCGTCCGGCTGTTCGGTCAGATCCCAGCTGAACGGGCCCGCCGAGCCGCGCAGCCGGCCGGGCACCGCCTCGATGCCGCCGGCGGTGAAGCCGCTGCCCTGCGCCCCTTCCGCCTCCTCGTCCCCCCGGCTCTGCCCGCCCGCCGGTTTCCACGGCTCGGGTCCGAACCGCGCGTGCCGCACGGGCTCCTGGCCGTCGCCGGGGAACTGCGCGACCCAGCCGTGCGCGTACGCCCCGGACCCGTCCGCGGGCGCGACCAGTTCGTGGTGGAGCCACAGTCCCGTACCGCTCTGCGGGTCGGTGACCGTCGTGTACCAGACCTCCGTACGTCCGGCGGCGCCGTCCCAGCGGGGCGGCAGGAGAGCGCCGGGGTCGGCCGCGCCGGACGGGGGAGCGGTGCGGCGGGGGAAGCGGAAACTGCGGAGGAACGGGAGCAGTTGAGTCGCCAGGGGGAAGCGCAGCGTGCCCTCGCCCGTCTGCTCGCCGTCCTCCAGCAGCACGAACGGCAGCACCGTCATCGACTTGACCGGACGGGCGGGCGATATCGACTTCCAGCCGTCGAGGGTGCAGCGGCGGCCGCCGGCGGTGAAGTGGATGCGGTAGCGGATGCGGCGCCGGGCGAGCGGCGAGATCTCCAACTCGCCCCGCATGCCGGTGTCGTCGGCCCAGCCGGCGACCCGCACCCGTCCCGTCAGCTCGCCTTCGGTCGTCCCCAGCGGCCGCAGCACCTCGTCGGCCCGTACGGCCAGATCCAGCCGGACGGGACGCGGTTCCCTCTCTCCGGCGAGCCGCACGGAGCCGGCCATGACCTCCGAGAACGTCGTTCCCCGGGCGCCCATCAGGCGATCCCGAGGGCGTCGAGCATGATGCGCTCGGTCGCGGCCAGATACGCGTCGGCCGCTTCCTTCGCGGCCTTCGCGTCGCCCGCGTCCACCGCGGAGACGACCGGTTCCAGACGGGCGTGCGCCACCCGGGGGTCCTCGAAGGGGGCCACGAGGTGGGCGCGCATCGGCACGTAGGCGTTGAAGAGGGTGTTGGTCAGCAGCGTGTAGACGCGGTTGCCGGTCGCGCGGGCGAGGGCGCGGTGCACCTCGATGTCCGCCAGCTGGGCGGCGCCGCCGTCCTCCGCCTCGCCGACGGCGGCCAGCAGCGACCGGAGCTCTCCGCGCTGCGCCGGCGTGGCCTTCATCGCGGCCCGCTCTGCGATCAACGCCCCGATGCCGCGCCGGACTTCGAAGATCTCCCCGAGCCAGTCCGGGCTGTGCCGCACCAGCATGGGCAGCAGGTCGGCGCCGCCGAAGCGCACGAAGTCCCGTACGCGGGTGCCCACTCCGTGACGTGTCTCCAGCAGTCCGGACTGGACGAGCCTGCCGAAGGCGTGCTTCAGCGTGGTGCGGGTGACGCCGTAGCCGTCGGCCAGCTCGCGCTCCGGCGGGAGGTAGCTGCCGGCGGGATGGTTCCCGGCCAGGATCTCCTCGCGCAGCTTGTTCTCCAGTACGTCGACGATCGTCTCGCGGGGCAGAGTCTCCACGTCGGCCTCACCCTCTCAGTGACTCAGTGGATGAGCCACTGAATCACGTACAGTCCGTGGGTACAAGGGGAGCCGCCGGCCGAACAGGCGGCGGGCGGGGCCGGATCGGCGCTCGCCGTCGGCCGCGGGCCGCCGAGGACCGCCCGGCGGGGCCCCGCGCCGGCCGCGACCGCGGTGCGGGAATGTCCGCGGTTGCGGCGGCGCTGAGGTGAACGGTCGTTATCCCTCAAGTGCGACCCGCCGACCGCCCGTTCGCAACACCGATGGAGCCCGCTGTGCCCGAGCTGACCCCCGACGAGCTGCTGACCACCACCCGCAGCGTCCGCAAGCGCCTCGATCTGACGCGCCCGGTGGATCCCGCCCTCGTCCGCGAGTGCCTGGAGATCGCGCTGCAGGCCCCCAGCGGCTCCAACGCGCAGCGCTGGCACTGGCTCGTCCTCACCGACCCCGAGAAGCGCCGCCGGATCGGGGCGATCTACCAGAAGGCCTGCCGCGCCTACCTCGACTCACCCAACGCGGCCGGGCGCCTCTACGCGAACGACCCGGCCCGCTCGCAGGTCCAGGGCCGCGTCAACGACAGCGTCGCCCACCTCGCCGACCGCATGGGCGAGGTTCCCGTACTGGTCGTCCCCTGCCTCCAGCTGCCTTCGGGTGAACTGCCCGAGGGGAACCAGGCGGGGCTGTGGGGGTCGGTGCTCCCCGCGGCGTGGAGCTACATGCTCGCCGCCCGCTCCCGCGGCCTCGGCACGGCGTGGACGACGCTGCACCTGGCACACGAGGAGGAGGCCGCGCAGGTTCTGGACCTCCCCGCCGACGTCCGCCAGGCCGCGCTGATCCCGACAGCGCACTACACGGGCGAGACCTTCAAACGCGCCCCGCGGGCGCCGCTGGAGGAGGTGCTGCACGAGAACGGCTGGTGACCACCCGGCAGAGCCGGCACCGCACCGTCGTCGCACCGGCCCGGCCCCGACGCGGGGCGGGCCGGGCGGCGTCACGGCTTGCGGGCGAGACCGCTGAGCGAGGCGATGTCGGCGGCCGAACGTGCCACCGGCCCTTCGGGGCGCCACCGCGTTCCGGGAACCACGCCCGGCTCGACGAGATCCATGCCCGCGAAGAACTCCTCGACCTGCGGCCTGTCGAGCAGCCGGTACGGGGTGCCGCCGGCCTCCCCGACGCGCCGCTCGGCCTCGACGAGCGCGGGGTCCCCGTCCGTACCGGTGTACAGGGCGAGGTAGCTCCCGGAGGCCAGGCCGTCCAGCAGGGCTCGCGCGATGGAGAGCGCCTCGGAGTGCTCGGCGATGTGCCCGACGATGCCGAACATGATCAGGCCCACCGGCCGGGTGAGGTCCAGCGTCTTCCGTGCACCCTCCAGGATCTGCCCCGGCTGGTGGATGTCCGCGTGGAGGTAGTCCGTCGACCCCTCGGGCCTGCCCGCCAGCAGCGCACGGGCGTGCGCCAGGACGAGGGGGTCGTTGTCGACGTAGACGATGCGGCTCTCGGGCGCCGCGCGCTGCGCGATCTCGTGGGTGTTCTCGGCCGTGGGGAGGCCGGTGCCGATGTCGAGGAACTGGCGTACGCCGGCCTCGGAGACCAGGTGCGTGACGATGCGGTTCAGCAGGGCGCGGCTGGTGCGGGCGATGTCGACGATGCCCGGATACGCCTCGCGCGCCTTCTCGCCCGCCTGCCGGTCCACCTCGTAGTGGTCCTTGCCGCCGAGCCAGTAGTCCCACATCCGTGCCGAGTGCGGCACGTCGCTCGCAAGCCGGGGGACGTCCCCCCGGACGGTGAGCGGGGTGTCGTGCTGGGACTCGCTCCCGGTGCCGGCCTCCTCTGTCATCTCCCCATGCTCCTCGCTGTGTTGACGGTCACGCGATGCTAACGCACGGCCGCGGCACGCCTGTTCGGCGGACGAAGTGGCTGGACGTAGCGGCTCGACGTAGCCCGCCGTGAGCCCTCGCCGCCGCCCGTGCCGGCGCCGGGGCCTCGCTCAACCGGCCCTCGCCATGGGCCACATCGGACGCCCCTGCACGTACGGCTCTCTCAGCCGCGCCGCCGGACGCCTCCGCTCCTCGGCCCCCCGGCGGAGGGTGACGCGGGTCCGGCCCCGTCCGTCCCGAGAAGGTGGCGGCCCCGGCCGGTCAGCCGGTGCACCACATGGGCCCCGGCTCGTTCGCTGCGGACCAGGCCGGCGCCGCGGAGGACCTTGAGGTGGCCGCTGACGGTGGAGGCTGACAGACCCAGACGCGCGGCGACGGACCCCGTGGTGAAAGCCACCGTCAGCGCACCGAGAACGCGGGCACGGCCGGTGCCCAGCAGGGCGCCGAGGGCGTCCGGGCACTCGACGGCCGCCTGGGGCTTCAGCGGCTGCGAGGAGACCGGGTAGACCACGACCGGCGGCAGGTTGGGATCGGCGATCGCGATCGGCATGGTGTGGCAGAAGAAGGACGGGATGAGGCGGATGCCGCGCCCCCGCAGGCGCAGGTCGAAGTCCACCGGGTACGGCGCGGTGAGCACCGGGTCCCGCCACGTGAAGCATCCCAGCTTCTCCAGCACGGCCGTCATGCCGCCCTCCAGCGCGTCCGTCCGCCGGTCCCGGTGGGCGGCGACGGTGGCCTCGACCTCGCTCCAGTCAGGGGCGATCAGATCGGCGTGGAAGCGGAGCACGGCGTCGGCGACCTGGTCGAGCAACTCCCGGTCACCCGAGGCGAGCCGCCTGGTCCAGCCGGGCAGGGGACGGTACCTGGCCGCCTCCTGCAGCTCCCGGGCGAGCCGGGCGCGGGACGTGGAGCGCAGTGTGCGCAGACCGACCGACATGCCCTCCTCCGACTCGACCGGGGTGAGGAAGTCCGGGAAGTACGCCGCGTCGGCCGGTGCGAGGTCCCCCAGGAGGCGGCAGGCGGCACGGAGTTCGTCGTTCTGGGCCCGCGCCGCCGCTCCCCGCCGCCACGGGCGCAGCTCCGGGGGCAGCCGCGTCGTGGACGTGCTCAGCACATGGAGACCGAGGATCACCTCCCAGATGGGATCCGCGGACTTCGCAAGTTGCACGTAGCGGAAATCTCGGTCGCTGAAGTGGATGCGCAGGACGCCTGCCATGGAGCGAGACTAGGGCAGGCCCCAGGTCTGCCGCCCCTCCTCACGAGGGCTTTTCGGCAGCACCCGAAAAGCCCTCCTCCCCTCCCGAAGCCGCGTACCTAACATCCGTGGCGTACGAGCCCCGGTGAGGAGGCCCGCTCACCCCCCATGGGTCAACTCTCCCTGGAGAGAGGCACGTTGCCAGGGAACGTGCCAGGGAACAGGGAGGTCCCGGACGGGACGACCGCGGGCAGCGGGCGGTGGCTGACGCGCCGGGCGTCCGGGTGCCGGGTGGGAGCCGCCTCGCCGCCGCTCGCCTCCGGCCCGGGGCGCCGCGGACGGAAGCGCCGGGCCGGCGCTCCGAACCTGCTGCGCGTGCACGTCCCGAACTGCCCGTGGGCGCCGTCGCCGCGGGTTCCGCTCCACCAGCTCACGCACCGTCACGAACACGAACATCCTTTCCCCAACTGGAGGTTGTGGTGAGTCAGTCCTTCATGAGCCGCCGTCGAGCGCTGAAGGCCGCGGGCGGCCTCTCTGCGGCGGCCCTGATCGGCGGAGCCGGCATGCTGACCGTGGGAGGCGGGACAGCGGAGGCAGCCGAGGACGGTTCCGGGCTGCGGATCGTGGAGAGCGACGAGAAAGACCCGCGCATGAAGTACTACCGCTTCGCCACGGACGCGATCGGCTGGAACCCCGCGGTCAACGTCCTTCTCCCGAGCGACTACTCCAGCGGCCGGCGCTACCCCGTGCTCTACCTCTTCCACGGCGGGGGCCTGGACCAGGACTTCATGGCCTTCGACAAGGCGGGCATCCGCGGACTGACCGAGGGCAGGCCCGTCATCGTCGTCATGCCCGACGGCGGCCACGCGGGCTGGTACTCCAACCCGGTCGCCTCCAACGTCGGCCCCCGCAACTGGGAGACCTTCCACATCGAGCAGCTCGTGCCCTGGATCGACGCCAACTTCCGCACCTTCGCCGAGTACGACGGACGCGCGGTCGCCGGGTTCTCCATGGGCGGGTTCGGGGCGCTGAAGTACGCGGCCAAGTACTACGGCCACTTCGCCTCCGTCAGCGCCCACTCCGGACCCGCCAGCCTCCGGCGCGACGCGGGCCTGGTCGCGCACTGGGCCAACGTCTCCTCGGCGGCGGCCGACCTGGCCGGCGGCAGCGTCTACGGCGTGCCGCTGTGGGACGAGAAGCGGGTCTCGGCCGACAACCCCGTGGAGAACGTCGGCAGTTACAAGAACAAGCGGGTGTTCCTCGTCGCCGGCACCAGCCCCGACCCGCTGAACTGGGCCGACTACGTCAACGAGACGCAGGTGCTCGCCGGGCAGCGGGAGTTCCGCGCCAAGCTCGACGAGGCAGGCATCCGCCACGAGTCCCACGAGGAGCCCGGCGGCCACGTCTTCCGCACGAAGCTCTTCAGCCGCGACCTCGACGGCATCCTCGACCGGCTGCGCAAGGCGTAGCCCGTACGGGCGGCCCGGCACCGACACGCGGCTCGCAGCACTGCGCACCGGCACGTCGCCGGGTGCGTTCGTGATCCGCGGTCCGGGCCCGCCCCCGTCCGACCCGTCCGACCCGTCCGTCCCTTCCGTCGGTGACCGGCCTCGCGTGTCCCGGGCCGATCCCCCCACCACGCACCATCGACGATCACTCAAGGAGCCCTGATGAGTAAGAGACATGTCCGGACCGCTGTCATGACCGCTCTCGCCGCGACCACCGCGGCCGCGGTGCTGATCGCCCCGGCGACCGCGCAGGCACAGCCCCTGCCCAAGTCCGTTTCGGTGACGGAGCACGGCACCTCCGACGGCACCGCCGTCGTCAGCGGGCACAACGAGCCCGGCACCCGCTTCCACGTCGACGGCGTGTCCACGAAGGCCGCCAAGACGCTCGAGATCGACTACCAGGTCCAGGAGACCGGCTACTGGTGCGGCCCCGCGGCGACGCGCATCGCCCTCTCCGCCCGCATGGGCGCGCCGAGCCAGGCCGACCTCGCCGCCCAGCTCGGCACCCACGAAGGCGGCACCGACCACATCAGCCAGGTCACGAACGTGCTCAACGCCAACCTCGGCACCGGCTGGTACGAGACCAAGGAGATGCCGAACGACCCGCCCACGCAGGAGCAGAAGGACCTGCTGTGGCGCGACATCGTCCTCGACATCGACAACAACTACCCGCTGGTGACCAACATCGTCGCCCCGCCCGGCAACCAGCCGCCCGGCTACCCGTCGGACCAGACGATCTACCACTACTTCACCGTCATCGGCTACGACGACGCCAACAGGACGGTGCTGATCGCCGACCCGGCCTCCTTCGGCGGCAACCAGATCTACTGGCTCTCCTTCGACCAGCTCGCCTCCCTGATCCCCCCGAAGGGCTACGCGGCCTGACCGGTTCGCCGGCCTGACTCCGCAGCGCTTCCACGGGCGGCCCGCCGCACGGCGGGCCGCCTCCCGGGCTGCGGCCCCCGAGCCGTGATCCTCGCGCTCGCGGCCTTCGGGACCGCGGACTCAGCGGTGGCTCAGGACGTTCACCACCCGGCCGCTCGGGTCGCGGACGAAGAACCGCCGCACACCCCACTCCTCGTCCTGCAGCGGGTGGACGATCTCCGCGCCCGCCTCCCGCACCGCCGCGTACACCGCGTCCACGTCGTCGACCTCGACGCTCATGTCGGGGGAGACCGGCGCCGTCTTGTCGCCGGTCATGAAGCTGATCTGCGCCGCCGGGGTGGAAGGCGACGCCACCGTCATGATCCAGCCGAGGTCCATGACCTCCCGGAAGCCCAGCAGACCGTAGAAGTCGCGGCTCTCCGGGGAGGTTTCGGTGGTGATGACGGGCATGACACGGCGGACGGACATGAACGGCTCCAGGTGTCGACGGCTCTGCGGGAACCCCTCAGACGTACTACAGCGCACGCGCCGCTGCGCACATTTCGCGATTCGCGCCCGGCCGTCCCGCCGCACGGCGGGCGCTCACCGGTTCAGGTCGGGCTCGGAGAACCCCCAGAAGGACCGCCAGCTCAGGGTCGCTGTGCCGTCCAGGGTGGGGTAAAGGAAGCGGACGTGGTCGCCTTCGGCCGAGAAGCGCACGTGCTCCCAGCCGTCGAAGCCCTCGACCGTCTTCACGTCCCAGTCGTCGAGGTCGTCGAGGCTCGCGACGGCGGCGATCGAGTAGTCCGGGGGACTGCCGGCGGGACATCCGTATCCGAAGTCCGCGATGGCCGCGACGGTGTCCTCGTGGGTGGCGAGGGTGAGCGACTGGCAGTCGTACTCGCCGGTGCGGTAGAGGACGCGGGGCTCGGACCAGGGTGCGCCCCTGGCCGCCCGGTGGCGTTCGACCAGGCCCTCTTCGCCGTAGTGCAGGGCGACGCGGCGTCCTTCGGTGCCGGTGATCCGGACCCTGTCCCCGGTCACCGTCAGCCCCTTCACGTCGGCCTTGCCGAACCGCAGGTACCAGCCTGCGGTCAGCGCGGCGACGAGGAGCACGACCGCCCCCGTCAGCAGGACCTTCATCCGCATACCGGCTCCCCGTCCCTCGCGAAACTGCAACGGGACGGGGAGACGCCCTCACAGCACGGCCCGGTTCCGCGCCGCGCTGTGATGCGGTGCGGCACAGCGCTGTGATGCGGCGCTGCGCACCACCGGCCGTGCGGACAGCGGGTTCAGGCTCCGGGAAGCTTCGGGCGCCCCGGAGTCGCGATGTGGCCGTCCGCCCTCCTGCGGGCATGCCACGTCCGGATGACATCGACGCAGACGAGGGCCGTCGAGACGTAGAGAAGGTGCGGCAGGTACTCGGCGGCCAGTCCGACGCCCTTCGCGAGGAGGCCCGCTTCGGAGCCCGCGGACCGCGAATCGGGCAGTGCCAGCTCCGCCGTCGCGACGAGAGCGGCGCTGACGGCGATGCCGGCGAGGATCGCGGCGAGCTGCTTCGGGGGCGTCGTGCGGGCGTCCTCCGCGGTCAGCCGCAGCTCGGCGACGAGGGCGGCCACGAAGACGGCGAAGGCGGCGATGATCAGTGCGTCGTACATGGGGGGCTCCGGGGCTGCGTTGTGCTTCGAACTGCCGTGGAGGGCAGGCGCGGCTCCACGAGCGGGCAGAGTACAGCCGCGGTCGAACGGCTGTTGGGGGATTGGCTCGGCGGTGAGACCTGCCGCGCCGGTACGGGTGGAGGCGACAGGCGCCGGGGGACCGGAGGGAACGGCCGATCGAGGCGCTGGGGGAGTGCGGCGCCGAAGAGCGCGACGGGGCCAGGCCGGTGTTCCCCGGGGCCAGGCCGGTGTTCCCGGCCGGGCCCCGTCGCGCTGCGGTCCTGCGGGGCCGGGGCTGCGCTCTCCAGCGCTCCAGCCCTACAGCTCCTTGATCCGCACGTCCCGGTAGGAGATCACGTCGGTGACGCCGTGCACCTGGAGGCCGATGTACCCCGAGGCGTAGCGCCGTCCGTCCGTTCCCGGATCGTCGTCGCGGGGCGGTGTGAAGACCTGGCCGCCCTTGTTGTCGAACTCGTTGATCAGCTTGCCGTTCCGGTAGACGGAGTAGCGCTGTCCGACGACCTTGACCTCGTAGTCGTTCCATGTGCCCTTCGGCGTGACTCCCGCACCGGCCAGGCTCACCCGGTCGAAGCCGTACACGGAGCCCGTCTTGTACATGTCGCCGTCGGGCCGGTCGAGGATCTGCAACTCGTGCCCGTACTTGATGGCGACCCACTCGGGCCGTGGCTCCTCCGGGTGGTCGTGGACGTACGGGAAGCGGGCGAAGACACCGGCGTTGGCGTTGCCGTCACCGGGCGCGTCGTCACGGAACTGGAGTTTCAGCGAGTAGTCGCCGTACTTGCGCTTCGGATACCACAGCATCCCCATGCCCTCGGTCCGGGTGCTGCTGGTCATGGAGCCGTCGCCGTTGAGCCCGAAAGCTCCGCCGCCCACGTGCTGCCACCGTTCGAAGGACTCCTTCGACCCGTCGAACAGCTTCTTGTAGCCCTCCTGCTGGCCGGGTTCGCCGATCCCGGAGTTCTTCGCGGCCCGGACGACGAGCTTGCGTTCCCGCTCGTCGAGCACCTTCTCGTCGAGCAGTTCGCCTGCGACTTCCGTGACGTGCTTGACGAACAGGGCGTGCGAGGACCAGTCCTTCTCGTCCTCGATCAGCTCGCCGACGGTGCAGCGCCGCCCCGTCATGCGGTTGGGCACCCCGGTGTCGGTCTCCCCGATGAAGACGGTGGGCCGCTCGTCGTACTCCGGGCAGTCCGGCGCGGGGACGCCGCCGCCGGGGACGACGTCGAAGGACTCCGAGACCGCCTGCGAGGTGTTGCCCGCCTTGTCGGTCGCCCGGTGCGCGACGCTGTGGTGGCCGGCCCGATCGACGACGACCGGGTCCTCGTAGGCGAGGAACGGACCGCCGTCCAGGGAGTATTCGACCTTCTCCACGCCCGAGCCCTCGTCGCTCGCGGTGACGGTCACGGTCGCCTTGCCCAGGTAGTGCCCGTCGGAGTTCTGCTCGCCCTCCGTACTCGCGGTGGTCTCCGGCGGTGTGGTGTCCTCCTCGGGCTGCTCCACCACCGTGAACTGGACCGTCTTCACGTCGGCGGCGTTGCCGGCCTTGTCCGTGGCCCGGTAGCGGACGGTGTGCTCGCCCGGCTCGTGCACCGTCACCGGGGCCGTGTAGGGCTGGAACTCACCGTCGCCCAAAGCGAATTCGACCTTGTTGACCCCGGAGCCGGCGTCCGAGGCGGTCACGGTGACGGTGGCCGTGCCGATGTAGGCGCCGTCGGCGTCCTGTTCGCCGTCCACCGTCGCTGACGTCTCCGGCGGCGTGGTGTCGTCGGTCGGGGGAGCGACGACGGTGAACTTCACCGACTTCTCCTCCGCCACGTTGCCGTCCTTGTCGGTGGCTCTGTAGCGGAAGGTGTGCTCGCCCGTCTCGTGCACCATCACCGGCCCGGTGTAGGCCTGGTAGCCGCCGTCGCCCAGGGCGTACTCGACCGTGTCGACGCCGCTGCCGCCCTCGTCGGTCGCGGAGACGCTCACGGTGGCCATGCCGATGTAGTCGCCGTCGGCGTTCTGGTCGCCGTCCACCGTCGCGGAGGTCTCCGGTGGCGTGGTGTCCCCGCCCCCGCCGCCGTCGGTGACGACGAACGTGCCCTGCATCTGGCCGTGGCCGGGGATCGTGCAGTGGTACTTGTACGTCCCGGGGGTCAGGGTGACTTCGACCGAATGCTTGCCTCCCTGGGCGTCCGAGGGGTTGGCGAGGATGTTGACGTCGACGTCGCTGTTGTAGTCGGGGTCGTTGGTGACGAACGTCAGCGTGTGCGGCATGGACGTCGTGTTGCCCGTCGCCTCGCTGTTCTCGAAGACGATGGTCGCCGCGCCTGCGACGGCCGTCTCCGGCGCCGAGGTGTAGCGCGTGATGTCGTCGCTCGCCGTCCAGTTCAGCACCTGCTCGGCGCGCGTGCCGTCTCCGCCCGGAGGATGGAGGGCCTGCGCGGGAGCGGAGGTCAGCCCCAGGAGCATCAGCAGCGACGCGCACACGGCGGCGGCCGCCCGGCGCGCGCGGCGCCTCCGCCGTACCTCGGCGGTCACGAAAGGATCGCCCTTGCCGTAGGTCCTCATCGGCCTGCCGCCTTCCCGACCACGTCGCCCGGCTTCGGCGTCGCCGCCCCGCCCTTGTAACTCACGCGCCACAGCGCGGACTTGTCGTCCGAGGTGAAGAAGCCGCGGCCGTAGTCGAGGACGTAGAGCGAACCGTCCGGAGCGAACTTCCAGTCCATCAGGTTGCGGATGCCGCCCTCACCGATGGGGATGATCTCGCGCAGGCTCTCGGCGTGCACGGGCAGAGCCCCCGCCTCGTCGCCGTCCGGCATCACGACGGCGTGCCTGGGCTGCTCCTGGTCGTAGAAGTCGCCGACGAACCACTTGCCGTCCCAGTACGCGGGCCACTTCTCCTTCGAGGCCGTGGACGCGTCGAAGCGGTAGACCGGGCCGTTCATGGTGGCCTGACCGCCGCCCTTGAGCCAGGGCAGCAGCAGCTCCTGCTCGTCCTCCTCGTAGCTGGGCACGCCGTTCTCGTCGCGCGGATAGTCGGGGGCGCCGCCCTGCGGTGAGTACCAGATGTTGTTGGGCTCGGCGGGCGGGATGTCCACCAGGCCGTCGTTGTTGGGCGACTCGTTCTTCAGGTGGTCGCAGTCGTACCAGTCGAGGGGTTTCTCCGGGTCGGGCAGGTTGCGGTCGCGGTAGGGCTGCTTGTTGCCCATGCAGTACGGCCAGCCGTGGTTGCCGGCCTTCGTGATCCGGGCGAACGTGTCGTACTTGGCGGGGCCCCATGTGGTGCTGGGCGCGCCGGCGTCGGGGCCGACCCACCCCGCGTAGAGGGTGTCGGTCTCGGTGTCGACGGAGATACGGGCCGGGTTGCGCACGCCCATCACGTAGATCTCACCGCGCGTCTTGCCGCCGCCTTCGTCGTCCTCCTCGCCGGTGAAGAGGTTCCCCTCGGGCAGCGTGTAGGTGCCGTCGTCCTCGGGGTGGATGCGCAGGATCTTGCCGTTGAGGTTGTTGGTGTTCCCGGCGGTGCGGCGGGCGTCGGCGAAGGAGACGCCCTTGAAGTCGGGCTCGGGGTTGTTGCCGGAGTAGCCGTTGCTGAACTGCGAGGAGTTGTTGTCGCCCGTGGCGATGTACAGGTTGTGCCCGGAGTCGAAGGCCATGCCGCCGCCCGCGTGGCAGCAACTGTGCACCTGTACGGGCCACTTCAGCAGCACCTTCTCCGAGGACCCGTCGAGCTTCCCCGTCTTCGCGTCCACGGTGAAGCGGGACACGCGGCGCTCGGCCGTGTGCGTGTCCCGGTCGAGTTCGGAGTGCGGCGTCCAGTGCAGGTACATCCAGCCGTTGGAGGCGAAACCGGGGTCGAGGGCGATGCCCAGCAACCCCTCCTCGACCTTGACGAGTTCGTCGCCGCCGCCCTTGTTCCCGAAGACCGTCAGCGAGCCGATCTTCTCGGCCTTCCCCGTCGCCGGGTCCCAGACGTGGACGGTGCCCTCGCCCTTGCCGATCTCCGGGTCCTCCCAGTCGGTGACCACGGGGGCTTCCGCGTCGCCGCCGCCGCGCCCGATGTAGTAGACCCGGCCGTCCTCGGCGGTGGCCAGGCCGTGCGGTTCCCCGATCTGATCGGACTCGCCCGGCTTGTTCGGCGAAGTCAGGCGCTTCGCCTCGTAGTTGGAGGTGATCGTCGCCTTGCAGTCGGCACGCGCCAGGCGCGTGGTCCACATCAGGGCGCCGCGCAGATGCGTCCGGAAGTCGGTCTCCTGGAAGCTGTCCGCGGTGCCGCCCATGCCGGTGTAGAAGGACCGGCCGCCGTCGTAGTCGCGGCACCAGGAGACCGGGTGGTCCCAGCCCATGGCGCCCTCGCCCGCGCTGTACGTGCTCTCCCGCACGCGCGCCACCGTGTGCACCGAGCCGCTGGGGTTCTCCGCCCAGTCGAGCCAGCGGTCCGGACGCTTCCACTCGGCCGGCAGGTCCCTGGTCGAGGGGTTGCGCCGGTCTCCCGTCTCCACGGTGGCGCGCTGCACCTTCCCGGGCGCGCCGTCGGCGGGACGGGCGCCCACGAGGCCGCCGAACCATTCGGAGTACGATTCGGCGCCCGCCGCGCCGTGGATTCCGAGGAAGCCGCCGCCGGCCTCCATGTAGCTCTCCAGGCCGGCTTCCTGGGCGGGGTCGAGCACGTCCCCGCCGCCGCTGAGGAAGACGACGGCGTTGTACCGGCCGAGCTTCTCGGTGGCGAAGACCGAGGGGTCGCCGGTGGCCGTGATGGTGAAGCGCTCCGCCGCGGGACCGCTCCGGCCGATCGCCTCGATCGCCTCGATCCCGGCGTCCACGGTCGGCGGTTCCTCTCCCGCGGAGCCGTGGAAGACGAGTACGCGCACGTCCTCCCCGCCCGGCGGGCTGGGCAGTCGGAGCTTCGGAACGGACGGTTCTGGAGCGGTGCCCGCGAGGGCCGGGGAGCCGCCGAGCAGGGAGGCCGCGACCGCCCCCGCCAGGAGCGCCGCGAGCCTGACTCGCCGTGACCGCCGTCGTGACGTGCGCAACCCTCGTGGGTCTGAGGGCATTTGATGCGGTTCGAGCCGCATGACTGCTCCACCCCTCTTAAGTCACAGAAACGACGATGAAGGTAGACGTCTTTCGGTGGAACGCCAAGAGCTATGACCAGGATTCAACGAACTTTGTCCTGGATCTGGATAAACGACGGGGGCGGCGCTACCGTCCTTCTCGGCTCACCTCAACGCCTGGGCGCCCAGCGGCAGTTCAGGCCGACGCCGAAGGGGGACCGATGACACGCACGTCCGGAGACCTCGCCCGCCGAAGCTTCAGCAGACGCCTCCTCGCCGGCTCCGCGGCCGCCGCCCTCGCCCCGGCCGCCCTCCCCGCGGCACCCGCGGCCGCTTCTCCAGCCGCCGGATCCGCAGCCGCCTCCCCGCGCCGCGCCCGCGCGGGAGGCGAGGTGCGCCACATGAAGCTCTACGCGGAGAGGCTGGGGGACGACCAGATCGGCTACGGCCTGGAGAAGGGCAAGGCGACGATCCCCGGTCCGCTCATCGAACTCGTCGAGGGCGACACCCTGCACGTCGAGTTCGAGAACACCGCCGACGTCGCGGTCAGCCTCCATCCGCACGGCGTCGACTACGACCGGGCGAACGACGGAACCAGGATGAACCACAGCATCGTCGAGCCCGGCGCCAAGCGCACCTACACCTGGCGCACCCACGCTCCCGGCAAGCGGAAGGACGGGACGTACCGCGCCGGCAGCGCCGGGTACTGGCATTACCACGACCACGTCGTGGGGACCGATCACGGCACCGGCGGGATACGGGCCGGGCTCTACGGGCCGCTCGTCGTGCGCAGGGAGGGCGACCCCCTCCCCGACGAGCAACTCACCATCGTCTTCAACGACATGACGATCAACAACCTGCCCGAGGGGCCCGACTTCAAGGTCACGGTGAACGACCGCGTCGAGATCGTCATGATCACGCACGGCGAGTACTACCACACCTTCCACGTGCACGGTCATCGCTGGGCCGACACCCGCACGGGGCTGCTGGAGGGTCCCGGTGACCCCAGCCGCGTCATCGACAACAAGATCACGGGCCCTGCCGACTCCTTCGGCTTCCAGATCATCGCCGGCGAGGAAGCGGGCCCCGGTGCGTGGATGTACCACTGCCACGTACAGAGCCATTCCGACATGGGCATGGCGGGACTGCTTCTGGTCGCAAAACCGGACGGCACAGTTCCCGGACATGACCCGCATCACTGACCCGATTCGCGTCGCACGGGTCCGGAGTGTGCTAGGTTGAAGGAGTTGCAGTTTTGGTACCCATGACTTTGTGTGCGCCTGAAGGTTGTGACCTCAGGCGCATTTCTGTTTTCCGGTCTTCCTGGATTTTCCCGGTCTTCCTGGATGGGTCAAAGCGGCGACGGGTTCCGCGAAGTGCGGGACTCAGCTTTTGCCTTAGAAGGAGATCGCATGGCATCTGGCACCGTTAAGTGGTTCAACTCGGAAAAGGGCTTCGGCTTCATCGAGCAGGAGGGCGGCGGCGCTGACGTCTTCGCTCACTACTCGAACATCGCGGCCCAGGGTTACCGTGAGCTCCACGAGGGCCAGAAGGTGAACTTCGACGTCACCCAGGGCCAGAAGGGCCCGCAGGCGGAGAACATCACTCCTGCCTGAGTACCGAGCATTCCGAGCCGGGGCCCGCACCTGCGTGGTGCGGGCCCCGGTTCGCGCTCGCGTGAAAGACATTCACGAACTGCCGGCTCGTTCCTGTGATTCTCCGTGCGGCGCTGCCGCTCCGGAGCCCTCCTCGATGCGTGCCGCCCCGAGGAAGGTTCTCTCTGAGTGAATCGCCCCACCCGTAACACCTCACGTTCCGCAGGCCGCCCCTCCGAGCGTGCCGGCGGCCCCCGCCGCAGCAGCCGGCAGCGTCCCGGGCGCTCCCGCGGCGCGGCGCCCAAGCGTCAGCAGTCGGGCCCGCCCCAGGAGTTCGCGCTGCCGGTCAGCACGACCCCCGCTCTGCCCCCGGTGGGTTCGTTCGCCGAACTCGACATGCCCGCGCCCCTGCTGGCGGCGCTGACGCAGGAGGGCGTCACCGAGCCGTTCCCCATCCAGGGAGCGACGCTGCCCAACTCCCTCGCGGGACGGGACGTCCTCGGCCGCGGCCGCACCGGTTCGGGCAAGACGCTCGCCTTCGGGCTCGCGCTGCTGGCCCGGACCGCCACCCGGCGCGCGGAGTCCCGGAAGCCGCTGGCGCTCGTCCTGGTGCCCACCAGGGAGCTGGCCCAGCAGGTCACCGACGCGCTCACTCCGTACGCCCGTCCGCTGCGGCTGCGGCTCACGACCGTCGTCGGCGGCATGGCGATCTCGCGGCAGACCAACGCGCTGCGCGGCGGGGCCGAAGTGCTCGTCGCCACCCCCGGTCGGCTGAAGGACCTCATCGACCGGGGCGACTGCAGCCTGGAGGACGTGCGGATCTCGGTCCTCGACGAGGCGGACCAGATGGCCGACATGGGCTTCCTTCCGCAGGTCACGGCTCTGCTCAAGCAGGTGCCGGGTGACGGGCAGCGGATGCTGTTCTCCGCCACGCTCGACCGCGAGGTCGACCGGCTCGTCCGGATGTTCCTGACCGACCCGGTCGTCCACTCCGTCGACGCCTCCGCCGGCGCCGTCACGGAGATGGACCACCACGTCGTCCACGTCGCCAGCACCGACAAGGCGGACACCGCCACGAGGATCGCCGCGCGCGACGGGCGGGTGCTGATGTTCCGCGACACCAAGCGCTCCGTGGACCGGATGACGAAGGACCTGCTGCGCAAGGGCGTCCGGGCGGTGGCGCTGCACGGCGGGAAGTCGCAGTCGCAGCGCAACCGCGCGCTGGAGCACTTCAAGACCGGCCACGTCACCGTTCTCGTGGCCACCAACGTGGCGGCGCGGGGCATCCACATCGACGACCTCGACCTCGTCGTCAACGTGGATCCGCCCACCGACCACAAGGACTACCTGCACCGCGGCGGGCGCACCGCCCGCGCGGGCGCCTCGGGCAGCGTGCTCACCCTCGTGCTCCCCGAGGAACGGCGGGACATCAGCCGCCTCATGGCCGCCGTGGGCATCAGCGCCCGGACCATGACCGCCGCCTCGCGGGACGCCGAGCTCGCACAGCTCACCGGGGCGCGGGAGCCGTCGGGCGTGCCGGTGACCGTCGCCGCGCCCGAGCCGGACCAGCAGGCCCGCGGCCGCGGCTCCGCCAACCGGAGCGCCGCGGCGAACCGGAGCGGTGAGGCGGGCCGCGTCGGAGCGGGCTCCGACCGCGGAGCGGCCGGCGGACGGCCGCGCCGCCAGAACGTGCGGCGCAGGACCGCCGCGCCGTCTGCGGGCCGCGGCTACGGAGCGGCGGACGGTGCGCGGCGGGGCCGTAAGGCCGCGTAGCAGGCGCGGGGAGACCACACGGGAGCGGTGCGGCAGCCGGAAGGCGGCCGCACCGCTCCCGTACGTGCGCCCGCGAAGCCACCCGTCCCTGCGGGCCTCCGCCCCGCCGTCCGGCGCGCGACGCCCGTACCGCGACGCCCGTACCGCGACGCCCGCCCCGCGCCGTCAGCCGCCTCCGGTGCTCGCGGAACCCGGCCGCGCGACCGCGGGCCGGACCTCCCCGACCCGCGGGCCGGGCCCGGCCACGAAGCCCGCGCCGCGCGGGCAGTGCACCAGGCGGTCCCCGAAGCCCCGCCTGCCCGCTTCGGCGACGAAGTCGCTCAGCGGGGAGCGCATCACCGTGTAGTCGTCGTAGTGGACCGGGAGGACGTGCGCGGGGTCGACGATGTCCAGCAGGTCCCCGCCCTGCCGTCCGTCCATCGTCACCACGAAGCCGCCCGGCAGCCGCGTACCGCCCAGGTGGAAGACGCCCAGATGGATGTCGGGGAAGTGCTCCGTGATCTCGCGCAGCCCGTCGAACGGCAGGGTGTCGCCCGACAGGTACAGCCGCAGGGTGACCTCACCGCCCTGATCGAATTCGACGACGCTCCCCATCACGGGCGGCAGCAGCCGGCGCAGCGCTGCCGTGCCCGCATGCCTGCCGGGCACGGACGTGACGCGGACGCGGCACCCCTCCTTGACCAGGTCGTGGCTCTGCCACGTCGCCAGCCCCGTCGCGCGGTGGAAGCCCTGGAGCCCCTGCAGGCGCCGGGCGGCGTGCGGTGTCGTCAGGACGGGCAGGCCGCGGTGCAGGCGGCGGCGGGCGGCGCGGTCCCAGTGGTCGCCGTGCAGATGGGAGAGCACCACCGCGTCCAGTCCGTACGGGAGTCCGCCGGGAGGCAGCGCCGGCTCGGTGAGGCGGCGCGTGACGAGCCCGTACCCGAGGTGCGCGAACCGGCCCCGGTGCAGGAGGTTCGGATCGGTCAGCAGCGTGAACGGCCCGTAGCGCAGCAGCAGGGTGGCGTTGCCGACGAAGTGGACCTCGGCGGCCCCGGGCGGCACTCGGTCCTTCATGGTCGCCTCCTTCGGACCGGACGACCCGGGCGGCCGGCTCGACCGGACGACCGGCGGCCGGCCGCCCGCACATGTCCGGAAGGCGTCGGAACCGGCCCTTTCCGTCCTGGTTCGTGGTGGAACGTTCAGGTGCCCGCCGTGCCGATCCGGACACTTCGCGGTTCCGGAGAGACCCGGATCACCTGTGCGTGAGGTTCGAAGGCCGGTGCACGGGTACCGCAGAGGACCCGAACGGACCAGTCAAGTGCCTGAAGGAGAGATCGGTGGGCAGCAAGAACATCTTCGTCATCGGGATGGACGATGTGAACCTGACAGTTCTCCGCGAGGTCCCCAACGCGGAGAACTACGCCTTCCACCCCCTGCTGGATGTCGAAGAGCTGCAGGTCGGCGAGGTGTCGATACCCGATCTGCTGGAGAAGGCACGTGCGCAGCTGAACGCGTTCGACGGCAGCGTCGACGCCATCGTCGGCTACTGGGACTTCCCGGTGAGCACCATCGTGCCGATCCTGTGCGGCGAGTACGGGCTGCGCAGCGCGAGCCTGGAGTCGGTCGTCAAGTGCGAGCACAAGTACTGGAGCCGGCTGGAGCAGTCGAAGGTCATCAGCGAGCATCCCCGGTTCGGGCTCGTCTCCCTGGAGGACGAGGACCCGAAGCCGCCCGAGGGCATGAGCTTCCCCATGTGGCTGAAGCCCGTGAAGTCCTTCTCCTCGGAGCTGGCGTTCGGGGTGGACGACGAGCAGGAGTTCCAGGAGGCCGTCGCGAAGATCCGTGACGGGGTCCACCGCGTCGGACGGCCCTTCGAGTACATCCTCGAACAGCTGGACCTCCCGGAGGAGATCGCCGGCGCCGGCGGTCAGGCGTGCCTCGCCGAGGAGTCCCTCACGGGCGTGCAGGCAGCGGTCGAGGGCTACGTGTTCGAGGGCGGGATCACGGTCTACGGGGCGCTCGACTCGATCAACTTCCCGGACAGCTCCAGCTTCATGAGGCACCAGTACCCCTCGGCGCTTCCCGAGCCCGTGCAGCGGCGGCTCAAGGACGTCTCGAAGCGCGTCATCGAGCAGGTCGGCATGGACAACGCCACCTTCAGCATCGAGTACTTCTACGACGCCGCGCACGACGAGATCAACCTGCTGGAGATCAATCCGCGGCACTCGCAGTCGCACGCGGAGATGTTCGAGTACGTCGACGGCGTCCCCAACCACCACGCCATGATCAGCCTCGCGCTCGGCACGGACCCCGGCATGAGGCCCAAGCACGGCGAGTACGCGGTCGCCGCCAAGTGGTACCACCGCTGGTTCACCGACGGGATCGTCAAGCGCGTCCCGACGCGCGAGGAGATCGAGAAGGTCGAGCGCGACAACCCGGGCGTGAAGATCGACGTGGTGCCGGAGGAGGGCCAGCGTCTCTCCGAGATGCCCGGCCAGGACAGCTACAGCTACGAACTCGCGCACATCTTCATCGGGGCCGACAGTGAGGACGAGATGCGGGAGAAGCACGACCGCGCTCTGGCCGCTCTGCCCTTCGAGGTCGAGGACCCCGCCGCCGAGTGAGCCTCCGCCCCGAGTGACGACGCACGAGACACCCGTGAGCGAAGGAGCATGCAGGTCATGCGCTTCGTGACCAACTTGCCCCACAAGACCGAGGAAGAGGAGCACGTCCGCATCCCGGTCTCCGACGGCACGCATCTGGCCGCGCGCATCTGGCGCCCGGTGACCGCGCAGGAGGAGCCCGTGCCGGCGGTGCTGGAGTACATCCCGTACCGCAAGCGCGACCTGACGGCGGTGCGCGACTCCATGCACCACCCGTACATCGCCGGCCACGGCTACGCCTGCGTACGCGTCGACCTGCGCGGCACCGGGGAGTCGGAGGGCGTGCTGGCGGACGAGTACCTGGACCTGGAGCAGTCCGACGCCGAGGACGTCATCGCGTGGCTCGCCGAGCAGCCCTGGTGCAACGGGCGCGTCGGCATGATGGGCATCTCGTGGGGCGCCTTCAGCGCGCTCCAGGTCGCCGCGCGCCGGCCGCCGAACCTGGACGCCATCGTCATCGCGTCCTTCACGGACGACCGGTACGCCGACGACATGCACTACATGGGCGGCTGCTTGCTCTCCGACAACCTGGCCGAGGCGGGCACCATGTTCGCCTACTCCACGTGCCCGCCCGACCCGGCGCTGGTCGGGGAGCGGTGGCGCGACATGTGGCTGGAGCGGCTGGAGCACACCAGGCCGTGGGCCCTCGAGTGGCTCCGCCACCAGCGCCGCGACGACTACTGGCGGCACGCCTCGGTCTGCGAGGACTACCAGAGCGTGCAGTGCCCCGTCCTGGCCTCCAGCGGTTGGGCCGACGGCTACTCGAACGCCGTCACGCGGCTGCTGGCCAACCTGGACGTGCCCCGCAAGGGCCTGGTCGGGCCGTGGTCGCACAAGTTCCCGCACCTCGGGCAGCCCGGCCCCGCCATCGGGTACCTCCAGGAGGTCGTGCGCTGGTGGGACCACTGGCTCAAGGACGAGGACAACGGCGCGATGGACGGCCCCATGCTGCGGACCTGGATGCAGGAGAGCGTCCCGCCGTCGACGTCCTACGAGGAGCGCCCCGGACGGTGGGTGGGCGAGCAGACCTGGCCCTCCCCGGACATCCGGCCCGTCTCCCATCCCCTGAGCAGGCACACCGTCAACCCGCCCGGGACGACGGTCGGCGAGGAGGAGCTGACGGTGCAGTCGCCGCTGTCCGTGGGCCAGTTCGCCGGCAAGTGGGCCTCCTACAGCGCTCCGCCCGACCTCCCGTACGACCAGCGTGAGGAGGACGGCGGCTCGCTCGTCTTCGACACCGAGGCCCTGACGGAGCGTGTGGAGATCCTCGGCACACCCACGGTGGAGCTGGAGTTCTCCGTGAACGAGCCGATCGCGATGGTCGCGGCACGCCTCTCCGACGTGGCGCCGGACGGCTCCGCGACGCGGGTGACGTACGGCCTGCTCAACTTCACCCGCCGGGACGGCACCGGTGAGCCGGAGCCCCTGGAGCCGGGCCGCCGCTACCGCGCCACGGTGCAGCTGAACGGCGTCGGGCAGGCGTTCCCGCCCGGGCACCGCATCCGGCTCTCCCTCTCCACGTCGTACTGGCCGCTGGCGTGGCCTCCGCCGAAGCCCGTGCTGCTGAGCGTCTACGCGGGCGGCAGCGCGCTGACGCTGCCGGTGCGTCCGGCGTCGGAGGAGGGCGAGATGCGCGGCAAGCCCTTCGAGGAGCCCGAGGGCACGCCGCCCATCGAGGTCTCCTACAAGACCCCGGTCGACTCGCGCTGGGAGGTCAGGCGCGACCTCGTCAACTACGGGTCCGCGCTGGAGATCCTCAAGGACGCCGGAACGGTCCACTTCGAGGACATCGACCTCGACGTGCACCGCAAGGCGTTCGAGCGCTACGACTCCGTCGCCGACGACTTCGAGTCGCCCCGCGGCGAGTCGGCCTGGACGATGGCCTTCTCGCGCGACGAGTGGGACGTCCGCACGGAGACCCGCACGGTGCTGACGTCCACCGGCACGGAGTTCGTGCTGCACGCCACGCTCGACGGATACGAAGGGGACCGGAGGGTCTTCTCGCGTACGTGGAACGAGCGCGTGCCGCGCGACTTCGTCTGACGCCGTCGCGACCGGGGCGGTGGCGGCCGGGTTCCACCGGCTTCCGCGCCCCTGCCCCGGCCGGCGGCGCCGCATGCCTGGCTGCCGCGGCGCGGGGCAGCGGTGCCGTTTACGGCACGGGGCCGGGGGCACTCCGTCATCGGCCCGGCCTTCGGCCCGTCCGTACGGCTTGCCCGCCCTGCCCGCCTGTCCGTCCGCCCGCCGCCGAACACCAGGAGGGTCCGATGGCTGACACAGCTCCCGTGACCGCCGCGGTCGCCGGGGAGGACCCGCGAGCGGCCGGTGCTGTCCCGGCGGCACCCGGCGGCGGGTCGCTCACCGTGGGCGTCGAGGAGGAGTTCCTGATCCTCGACGAGGAGACCGGCAGGCCCGTGCCCCGGGCGGAAGAGGTCCTGCACGCGGCGCGGCCGGGGCCCGCCCTCCCCGGTGACACGCAGCTCAAGAGGGAGCTGCTGGCCTGCCAGGTGGAGACGGCGTCCGGCGTCTGCACCGGCCTGGACGCCCTGGCGCAGCAGCTGGCCGCGGGCCGCCGGCGGCTGGCGGACGCGGCCCGGCAGACGGGTCTGCGCACGGTGGCGAGCGGCACCCCGGTGCTCGCGGGCCCCTACGGCGCGCTGAGCGAGGGCCCGCGCTACGAGGACATCTCCGGCATCTACGCGGGGGCGGTGGCCGACTACGAGGCGTGCGGCTGCCACGTCCACGTCGGCGTACCCGACCGGGCGACGGCGGTCGAGGTCGTCAACCACCTGCGGCCCTGGCTGCCCACGCTGCTCGCCCTCTCGGCCAACTCGCCCTTCGACGACGGCCGTGACACCGGCTACGCGAGCTGGCGCATGGTGCTGCAGTCGCGGTTCCCCGGCTCCGGCGTCCCGCCGCACCTGCCCTCCCCGGCGGCCTACGACGCGCAGCTGCAACGCCTCGTCGACTGCGGCACTCTCGCCGACGTGCGGCAGAGCTTCTGGCTGGCACGGCCCTCGCCGTGCTTCCCCACGGTGGAGTTCCGGGCGGCCGACACCGCTTCCACCGTCGACGAGGCCGTACTGCAGGCGGCGCTCTCGCGTGCCCTGGTCGGCACGGCGCTGGCGGCGGTCGGCGAGGGCCGGGAGGCCGCTCCCGTGGACGGACAGGTCGCCGCCGCGGCCGTGTGGTCGGCCTCCCGCCACGGTCTGCGCGGCCCGGGGGTGCATCCGCGGCTGGAGCGCGAGGTCCCCGCGCTCACGCTCGTACACGAACTGGTCGCGCACGTCTCCCCGGCGCTGGAGGAGAGCGGCGACCTGGAGCTGGTCCGCGGCCTGCTGGCGGACGTGGTGGAGCTGGGCACCGGAGCCGAACGGCAGCGCGCCGCCGCGGCTGCCGCACCGCGCCCGTGGCCGCGGGCGGTCGTCGGCCATCTCGTGCGGGAGACCCTGCGGGCGCCTTCGTCCCGGCGGGCCGCGGCCACCGCGGCGCCGCCCGCGTCCGCACCGCCCGCGTCCGCACCGTCCGCGTCCGCGCCGTCCGGCGCCGCCGCGAGCAGGTCCGGTACGGCCCGGAGGGCGTCGTGACCGGGCCGGCCGCGGCGCTCCGCGCCGTGCACGACGAGGGCGCGGCGCCGCTGCCGCAGCCGCGCGGCCCGCTCTCGGCGGCGGTCCTCGACGCTCTCCGGAGACCGCCGGGCGGCACTGTCCGCTGGCCCGAGGTCCCGCGTGACGACCCCTTCGGCGAGGACGTGCAGCTCGCGCTCCACCTGTGCTACGAGCCGCACTACCGGGGCCTGCGCGGCGTCGCCCCCTCCTGGGAGTGGGACCCCGGACTGCTGCTCCTGCGGGGCCGGCTGGAGCAGGTCTTCCTCGACGGCCTGCGTGCGCACGTCCCCGGCGGCGCGGACGTGGCGGCGGAGCTGGACGAGCTGCTGGTCGAGCCGCCCGGCGGCGCCGGCCTCTCCCGCCGCCTGGCCGAGGAGGGGGAGTGGTGGCAGATGCGGGAGTACCTCGTCCACCGCTCGGTCTACCACCACAAGGAGGCCGACCCGCACGTCTGGGTGGTGCCGCGGCTGCACGGCCGGGCGAAGGCGTCGCTGGTCGCCGTCGAGTACGACGAGTTCGGAGGGGGACGGGCCGACCGCGTCCACGCGCGCCTCTACGTCGACCTGCTCGCCGGAGCGGGTCTGGAGACCGGGTACCTGCACTATCTGGACGCCGCGCCCGCCCCGGCGATCGCCGTGGTCAACATGATGTCCCTCTTCGGGCTCCACCGGGGTCTGCGGGGCGCGCTCGTCGGGCACTTCGCCGCCGCGGAGACCACGACGCCCCCCAGCGCCCGCCGGATGGTGCGTGCGCTGGAACGGATGGGCGCGCACCCGGACTGCGTGTTCTTCTACAGCGAGCACATCGAGGCCGACGCGGTGCACGAGCAGGTCATGCGGCGGGACGTGGTGGGCGGCCTGCTGGAGAGCGATCCCCACCTCGCGCCGGACATCGTCCTCGGGATCCAGGCGACCGGGCTGCTGGAGGACCGCCTCTCCCGGCACATCGGCAGCGCGTGGGACGAGGACCGCAGCTCGCTGCGCACGCCGCTGCCCCGCTGAAGAACGCCCGCTGAATGCCGTCCTACCGCGTCCCCGTACCCTCCCCGGGGCCGGAGTCCGCCGGCACGTCCGCCGCGGTCTCGGCGTCCCGGCCCTGCCCGGGACGCGGCCTGCGCCGGTGGCTGGTGTCGCACCAGGGGTAGCTGCGGCTGCGCCGGCACGCGCAGATCGCGACCATGAAGCGGTCCGAGACGGCCGTGCGGCCGTCGCCCAGATCGACCTCGACGGGGCCCTCGACGAGGACGGGCCCGGCGGGATCGACCCACACGCGCCGCGCCGCGCGCCCCGCGCCGCCCCTGGCCGCGTCCGCTTCCGGCTCCGCCGCGGCTCCCGGACCCGCCTGGGCCGGCGGGGCCGCTTCCGTCTCCGGCTGCCGCCCCGCGGACCCGTCAGGTCCGGGCCGCTCATCGTCCCCGCGGTGCGAGATCCGCACGTACGACCACCAACTCCTCTTCCCGCTGTCCCGGTTCGATCAGTCCGCGCTCCTCCAGCCATGCGGCCCTGCGGCGCAGCACGGGCCCGAACGGCTTGCGGCTCCGCCGGACGACCGCCGCTTCCAGGCCGCCCCCGCGCAGCTGCCCGAGCGTGCGGTGCGGTCCGCTCAGCGCGGAGTGCACGATCAGCATCACGCCGCCGGGCGCCAGCAGCCGGGGAGCGGCCTCACACAGCCGGTCCAGGCACCGCCGTCCGTCCTCTCCCGCGTTCCAGGCCCGTCCGGACCGACGGGCTCCGCGCGCCGCCCACACCAGGCCGCGCTCCCGGTCCGGGCACGGCACGTAGGGAGGGTTCGCGGTGATGACGTCGAAGCGGCCGGTGGAGCGGTCGAGGAAGTCGCCGCGGTGCACGGTGACGGGCACTCCTCGCAGCCGGGCGTTCCAGCGTGCCGCCATGACGGCACGCGCGGAGAGGTCCACGGCGTGCACGTCCGAGGCGCCCAGGCACGCTCCCGTCAGAGCGACGAGGCCGGTCCCGGTGCAGATGTCGAGCATGCGCGAGCCGCTGGGGACGCCGGTGCGCCGGAGAGCCCCGAGCAGGAGATGCGTGTCGCCCTGCGGGGCGTACACCCCGGGCGGTCTCAGCAGCCACACAGACGCTGAGTGCCTCGGCCGCCGCACCTCAAACAAACCGGCGGCCGACGGCGCCGACCCCGCTGAGCGGGGCATACGGGCCGCTGCCCCACGTCCACGTGCCGCCCCCGACGTCCCGGAGGCCCCGGAGCAGGACCGCTCCGGGGCCTCCGCGGCGGGCCCTCACCAGGGCCGGGTCACTCCTGCCCGGTGGCCACCTGCCGGTCGCCGTGCGGCGACACGTACACCCGGTACCCGGGCAGTTCGCTCAGCGGCGCGGACGGCCACGCCCGCGCCCAGCGCGGCGGTTCGGCGCCGTGCCGCACGGTGATGGCCATCGCCTCGTGCCGGGCCGCGAGGGCACGCAGCCCGCCGGCGGTGATGCTGACGTCGTGGCCGCGCGACTGCCGGGACGAGCAGCCCGCGTAGTGGCTCATCGGGACGGCGAGCGGCCCGGTCAGCGTGCAGGGCGTCCGCAGCCCGAGCCCGTGCATCGTGGCGGCGGCCTTCGTCATCTGCCGCGTGACCTTGTGGTTGCGCTCCAGTACGGCGTTGAGCACCTGGTACTGCACCGCGAGGTGGCAGCCCAGCAGCAGTGCCGGGAGGGCGATCAGCACGAGAGGGCGGCGGCCGTCCCGGCGCTCGGCGAACGAGCGCCGCATGCACTCGCCCACGGGGAGCGCGAGGAGCGCGTAGGAGGGCAGCAGGAAGCGGGGCGCGGCGTACCCCATCAGGAAGAGGTACGGCAGGGCGAGCACCACCGCCGTCACGGAGGCCAGCACGGCGGTGTCCCGGCGGCCCGCCCGTACTGCTGCCGTGATGCCCGCCGCCGCCAGCAGCGGCAACGCGAACCACCACAGCGCCGTCTGCGGCTGCTCCCACGCCATGTCGCAGGGACGGCAGAGCATCCGTCCCTGGAGCGCGCGTACGTGGTCCCCGATGGCGACGTTCCAGCCCATGCCGCCCTGGATCTCGCTCGCCCGGTGCAGACGCGCGAAGAGCCCGCCGTAGGAGGTGAACGCCTCGACGATCCAGGGGGCCGCGCCCGCGAGGGCTCCGGCCGGCAGTCCCCCGAGGACCGCCGGGCGGCGCCAGCCGGGCACCACCAGCGCCGCGCCGCCCAGGGCCAGTACCAGCCACGCCGCGTCCGGCGGGCGCATCAGCGCCACGGCGCCGACGGAGACCACGAGCCCGGCGAGGGCCGCCCGGTCGCGGGCGTAGCGCACGCACCGCAGGAAGCAGCCCGCCGCGGCCAGGGAACCGAAGCCGCACCACAGGTTGGGCATGGCCTGGGGCCCGTAGAAGAGGCTGATCCACAGGCCGGCGAACAGGGCGCCGCCCCAGGCCAGTACGGACACGGGCAGCAGGCGGCGCCAGACCCACAGGGCGGCCAGGAGGCCGGCGCCGGACAGGAGGGCGAGGAAGACGCGCAGCACCGTGGTGGAGGAGGTGAACGCGGCCGCCGGGGCCACGAGATAGGAGATGCCGCGGGCGCGCGGGGCGCTGAAGAAGGACGCGGGGGAGAGCCCGTCGACCTGGCTGACGTAGACCGTCTCGTCCCACCCGAGCCCGGTGCCGGGGACGACGAGGAGGAGCTGGGCCAGCGTGTAGGCGGCGGCGACCAGTCCGAGCTGGAGCAGGGGACGTCCGGACGTCCTCTGCCCGTAGTAGGGGAGGCGTCTGAGGCGGTCTGTGACCGGTGCGCTCGGAGCTGCAGGCAGCACGTACATGGGCGAACCTCGTCCCGCTTGTGATAACCGGCAGAGAGGTCTATGCGTAACACCCGCTATGTCTGTTTTGCGGTAATGGAGGCCCCGGGCCGGTCGCCCTGCGGCAGCCGCATACGATCGCCTGTATGCGTTCGATGGATTCACCCGCGCACATAGCGGTGATCGGCGCCGGCGCGGTCGGCGGGCTGACGGCCGTCTTCGCGCGCGAGGCCGGTCTCGGCGTCACGCTCTGCCTGCGGTCGCCACTCGATGAGCTGACGATGCGGACGGACGGGGAGGAGCTACGGCCCGACCTGCGCTTCGCCACGAGCCCCGGGGAAGTCCCGCCTGCCGACTGGGTGTTCCTGACGACCAAGGTCCAGGACACGGAGGGTGCGGCCGGGTGGCTCCGGGAGCTGTGCGGTCCCGGAACGGCTGTCGCCGTCATCCAGAACGGCGTCGACCACGACGAGCGCGTGCGGCCGCTGCTGCCCGAGGGGACGGAGCTGCTGCCGACGCTCGCCTACATGGCCGTGGAGCGGGTCGCCCCCGGCCGGATCGTGCACCACTTCTCCAGCGAGCTGCACGTGCCGGAAGGGCCGGTCGGGGACCGGTTCGCCCGGCTGCTGGAGGGCAGCCGCCTGACGGTCCGTACGGTCGCCGACTTCCGTACGGCCGCGTGGCGCAAGCTCTTCACGAACGTGGCCGCCAACCCGCTCACCACGATCCTGAAGCAGCGCATGCACATCCTCGGCGACCCCGGGATGCACGCGCTCGCCGAGGACATCCTCCGCGAAGGAGTCGCCGTGGCGCGGGCCGAGGGGGCCGAGGTGGGCGAGGCGGACGCGCGGAGCGCCCTGCGGAAGAACACCTCGGTGCCGCCCGACGGCGGGACGTCGATGCTCTACGACCGGCTGGCGGGACGCCCGCTGGAGCACGAGCACATCACCGGCGCGGTCGTGCGGGCCGCCGAGCGGCACGGCATCGACGTCCCCCTCAACCGGATGCTGCTGACGATGCTGCGGGCGGTGGACCGGGAACTGCGGGCCGGATGAGGCCGGTTCGGGACGGGACGGCTCGGGACGGGACGGCTTCCCGGCTCGGCTCCCCGGCTAGGGTGCAGGGCCCCGGGCGCGCGGGCGCGGCCCCGGGTCAGCCCTGGAGGCCGCGCAGCCGCTCCATCTCCCGCCGGTCCCGCTTCGTGGGGCGTCCCGCGCCCCGGTCCCGCACCCCGGCGGGGGCCACGGCCTCGCGGGGCGGGGGCGGCGGGCTGTGGTCGGTGTAGCACTTCTCGGCCACCGGGGCTCCGACGCGCTTGCGCAGCACACGCGCGACGACCACCACGCGCTCACGGCCCGCGTGGAACAACCGCACCTGGTCCCCGGGGCGTACCGGATGCGCGGGCTTGACCCGCTCCCCGTTGATCCGCACGTGGCCGGCGCGGCACGCCGAGGCGGCCAGCGAACGGGTCTTCGTGAGCCGCACGGACCAGATCCAGCTGTCGATCCGTACGGACTCTCCCTCTGCAGCCATGCCCCGACTCTAGAGGCAACCGCCGTCCACGGTCCCGGCTTGCACGGCCTCGGGGACGGGCAGGCCGGGCGGCGAGCAGCGGTGCGGGCCGTGCGGAGTCAGCGGCGGGCCAGCCGCCGCTCCCCGCCGGAGCCGGTCTCGTAGTCGAGCCCGTAGTGCGCGAAGACGGCCGCCTCTTCTCCGGCGGGCAGCTCCCCGTCGGTCTCGATCGAGGGGGCCGCGCGCACCTCGCCCTTGGCGTGCGCGACCCGCAGGTAGGACGGGCCGACGGTCGCTCCCGTCAGCGGGACGAAGACCAGCCGGCGGCGGGTGGGCACGCCGATGGTGACGGTGGCGAAGAACGGCTCGTCGGTGCGGGTGTCGACGTAGATCGCCTCGAGGGTGCCGATCTTGCTCCCGCCCGGGTCCACCACGTCCTTGTCGCGCCATTCGCGGATGTCGCCCGCCTCGAACATCTTCTGCCGTCCCTCCGCCGCCGGACGCCGACCGCCGCCCGGGTGCTGGTGCTTCCGTCCGCGGCACCGGGCCGCCGAGGTCAGCTTGCCGCGCCCCGGGGCACGCCGCACGCCGTCGGCGTCCGGGCGCGGCAGGTGCGCCGCGGCAGGTTTGACCCCCTCTGGGCCCGTGGTACTGGGGCGGGGTGGATTCCCAACTCAGCCTCCATGTCGACGGCGAGCCCCGGTCGCTGACCGTGGACAACCGCACCACGCTCCTCGACGCCCTGCGCGACCGGCTGGGCGTCACCTCCGCCAAGAAGGGCTGCGACCACGGGCAGTGCGGCTCCTGCACGGTGCTGCTCGACGGCCGGAGGGTGGTGAGTTGCCTGACGTTCGCCGTCGCCCACGACGGTGCCGAGGTCACCACCGCGGACGGGCTCGCGGAGGCGGACGGGCGGCTGCACCCCCTCCAGCGGGCGTTCCTCGACCACGACGGCTTCCAGTGCGGCTACTGCACGCCCGGTCAGATCTGCTCGGCCGTCGGCATGCTGGCCGAGGCCGAGGCGGGCCACCCCAGCTCGGCGACCGCGGACGGCGACGGCCCCGGCGGGGTGCCGCGTCCCGTCCCGCTGGACGAGGAGGAGATCCGGGAGCGGATGAGCGGGAACCTGTGCCGCTGCGGCGCCTACGGCAACATCGTCGACGCGATCCGGGCGGTGGCCGGACGGTGAAACCCTTCGACTATTCGCGTGCGGACGACGCCGGATCCGCCGTCGCAGCCGTCATGGCGCGCCCGGACGCGGCCTTCCTGGCGGGCGGCACCAACCTCGTCGACCACATGAAGCTGGGGGTGGCCGCGCCGGAACTGCTCGTCGACGTGACGGGCCTCCCCCTGGACCGCGTCGAGGAACTGCCCGACGGCGGGCTGCGGCTCGGCGCCACCGTGCGCAACAGCGACCTCGCCGCCCACCCCCTCGTCCGGCGGCGCCTCCCCGTCCTCTCGCAGGCGCTGCTGGCCGGGGCGTCGGGGCAGCTGCGCAACGCCGCGACCACCGCCGGGAACCTGCTCCAGCGCACCCGGTGCGGCTACTTCCAGGACGTCACGACGCCCTGCAACAAGCGGGAGCCGGGCTCCGGATGCGCGGCGATCGGCGGCTGGAACAGGTACCACGCGGTGCTGGGCGCCTCCGAGCACTGCGTCGCGGTGCACCCCTCGGACATGGCGGTCGCCCTGCGCGTCCTCGACGCCGTGGTCGTGGTGCTCGGCGAGGACGGCGAACGGCGCGTCCCCGTCGGGGAGTTCCACCGGCTGCCGGGCGAGACCCCCGAGGCGGACACCGTTCTGCGCCACGGCGAACTGGTCACCGCGGTCGAGGTTCCGCCGCTGCCGGCCGGCACGCGCTCCGGCTACCGCAAAGTGCGCGACCGCGCGTCGTACGCGTTCGCGCTGGTCTCCGTCGCGGCAGCGGTGGAGACGGACGGAGACCGGGTGCGCGAGGCCCGCATCGCCTTCGGCGGCCTCGCGCACAAGCCGTGGCGGGCCGAGCGGGCCGAGGAGGCTCTGCGGGGCGCCCCCGCGACGGACGAGGCGTTCCGGGAGGCGGCCGAAGCGGAGCTGCGGGCGGCGCGTCCGCTCCCCGGCAACGGCTTCAAGATCCCTATGACGCGCAACACGCTCGCCGCGCTCCTGCGCGAACTCACCACCGAGGATCGGCGATGACCCGCACCGAAGAAGAGCCGGCCCGGCCCACCGAGCCGCTGGAACCGCTGAATCCCCGCGCGGTGGGGACCTCGCCGGTGCGGCTGGACGGCCCGGCCAAGGTCACCGGCACCGCGCCCTACGCGTGGGAGCACGCGCTGCGCGACCCGGTGTACGTCCACCCCCTGCAGTCGGCGATCGCCCGCGGCAGGGTCCTGCGGATGGAGACCGGGCCGGCCGAGGCCGCCGAGGGAGTGGCCGCGGTGCTCACACCGCGCAACGCCCCGCGGCTCGCGGACAGTTCGGACCGGGCGCTGGCCGTGCTCCAGTCCGACGACGTCGCCTTCCGGGGCCAGTTCATCGGCGCGGTCCTGGCCGCGAGCCCCGAGGCGGCACGCCATGCCGCGTCGCTCGTCGACGTCGAGTACGAAGTGGAGGCGCACGACACGCGGTTGCACTCCGGCCGCCCCGACCTCTACCGCCCGGAGACGATCAACCCCGCCGACGAGGCGGACACCGATGAGGGAGACGTCGACGCCGCGCTCGCGGCCGCGCACGCCGTGGTCGACGAGACGTACAGCACGCCGATGGAGCACAACAACCCCATGGAGCCGCACACTTGCGTCGCCGTATGGCACGGCGCGAGCGACGACGGGGAGCCGGCCCTGACGGTCTACGACTCCACGCAGTGGCCGTACGGGGTGCGCATGACCCTCGCGCCGCTGTTCGCGCTCGCCCCGGAGCGGGTGCGGGTGATCTCGCCGCACGTGGGCGGCGGGTTCGGCTCCAAGGGGCTGCCGCACGCGCACCACGTCCTGGCGGTGCTCGCCGCGCGGACCGTCCCCGGCCGCCCCGCCAAGCTGGCGCTCACGCGGCAGCAGATGTTCTGCCTCACGGGCTACCGCACCCCCACGATCCAGCGCGTACGGCTCGGTGCCGACAGCGGGGGACGGCTGACCGCGCTCTCCCACGAAGCCGTCGAACAGACCGCCACGCTCAAGGAGTTCGCGGAGCAGACGGCCGCGCAGAGCCGCATGATGTACGCCTCGCCCAACCGCGGCACCAGCCACCGGCTCGCGGCTCTGGACGTGCCCGTCCCCTCCTGGATGCGGGCGCCGGGCGAGGCACCGGGCGCGTTCGCCGCCGAGGTCGCCATGGACGAACTCGCGCACGCCCTCGGCCTCGACCCCGTCGAACTGCGCGTACGCAACGATCCGGAGACCGACCCGCGGGACGGGCGGCCCTGGTCGGACCGGCGCCTCGTCGAGTGCCTGCGCACCGGCGCCCGGCGCTTCGGCTGGGACGCCCGCACGGAGGCGGGTACGCGCAGGGAAGGTGACTGGTTCGTCGGCCTCGGCGTCGCGGCAAGCACCTATCCCGGCTTCGGGGGGCCCGGCTCCGTCGCCGAGATCGAGCGGACCTCCGACGGAGGCCACGCCGTACGCATCGCGGCGGCGGACCTCGGCACCGGCACCTGGACGGTGCTCACCCAGATCGCGGCCGACGCGCTGGACTGCCCCTTCGACACCGTGCACCTGGAGATCGGGGACACCGCGCTGCCCACCGCGACCGTCGCCGGCGGCTCCGCGGGCGTCACCGCGTGGGGCTCGACGATCGTCGCGGCCGCGCGGGAGTTCCGCGCCCAGCACGGAGAGGACCCGGCACCGGGCGCCCGCACGAGATCCGGGATGCCCGAGAACCCGGACCTGCGACGCTACTCGGTGGCCTCCTTCGGCGCGCAGTTCGCCGAGGCGCGCGTGCACGCCGACACCGGGGAGGTGCGCGTGCCGCGGATGCTCGGCGTCTTCTCCGCCGGGCGGATCATCAACCCCCGTACGGCGCGCTCCCAGTTCATCGGCGGCATGATCATGGGGATGTCCATGGCCCTGTTCGAGGAGAGCGTCTTCGACCACGGCACTGGTCACGTCGTCAACCACGACTTCGCGCAGTACCACATCCCCACCAGCGCCGACGTGCTGGACATCGAGGCCACCTGGCTCGACGGACCGGACCCGCACGCCGGGCCGCTGGGCTCCAAGGGCATCGGCGAGATCGGCATCGTCGGCAGCCCGGCGGCCGTCGTCAACGCCGTGTACAACGCGACGGGCATCCGCGTGCGGGACCTGCCGGTCACTCCGGACAAGCTGCTCAGGTAATGAGCGGAGCCTGGGAGTCCGGCGCAGTGCCCCCGACCGAGCCCTCGCCCCGCGGCGGTTCCGCCCACGAGGACGGTTTTCCTGTGCGGGCCGTCGTCCTCGACGTCAACGAGACGCTCAGCGACTTCGCCCCGCTGCGCCGCCGCTTCGAAGACGCCGGCGCGCCCGGCGAGTTGATGCCGCTGTGGTTCGCCGGGGTGCTGCGCGACGGCTTCGCGCTCACCGCCGCCGGCGGCTACGCGCACTTCGCGGACCTCGCGCGCGACGGCCTGCGGGCCCTGCTGGCGCGGACCGGGGACCCGCCCGGCGACGTGGACGGAGCCGCGGAGCACGTCCTCGGCGGCCTCGCGCATCTGGAGGTCCATCCGGACGTTCCGGAGGGCGTACGCGTCCTGAAGGAGGCCGGACACCGGCTGGTGACGATGACGAACGGCGATGCCCGCCTGACCGAGGGGCTCCTCGAACGTGCCGGAATCCGCGGCCAGTTCGACGCCGTCCTCGATGTGAGCGGCCCCCGCCGCTGGAAGCCCGCGCCCGAGGCCTACCACTACGCGGTGCGGAGCGTGGACGTACGCCCCGGCGAGGCCCTGATGGCCGCCGTGCACCCCTGGGACGTCGACGGAGCCCGGCGGGCCGGGCTCCGCGGCGCGTGGCTGCGCCGCGGCTCGGTCCACTACCCGGCTGCGATGTCGCAGCCCGCGCGGGTGGCGGAGGACCTGGCGGATCTGGCCCGCTCGCTCCCGGGGCCCGCCGCGTGAGGCCCGGACGCGGCCGACCGGCTCCGGTACGGGGACCGTGCACCGGCGGCAGGCCCGCCGCGGCGGGCGGCCGGCCTGCCGCGAACCCTTGACACCGCAGGTCCGTTGCTGGATTACTGGACCGCGCCGCAAGGTGAACCGAATGGTCGGTCGGTGGCCTCGTCCGGGCTTCGCGGCCCGAACCGCCGCCGGGACGTACGAGAGCGTGGAACGTATGACGCAAGCCATGAGCAGCGGGTCGGCGGCGCACACGATGTTCGCGGCGGACCAGGCGTCCCAGGCCCTGGGCATTTCGCTGCTGGAGGCCGCGGAGGGCGCCGCGAAACTGCGGATGACGGTGACGGGGGCCATGGTGAACGGCCACGGCATCGCACACGGCGGGTACATCTTCCTCTTCGCCGACACCGCGTTCGCCTGCGCCTGCAACAGCCACGGACCGGTGACCGTCGCTTCGGGCGCCGACATCTCCTTCGTCCGGCCCGCCGCGGAGGGGGACGTGCTCACCGCCGTCGCCGAGGAGCGCACCCGCTACGGGCGCAGCGGCGTCTACGACGTGACCGTCCTGCGCGAGGGCGAGGTCATAGCCGAGTTCCGCGGCCGCAGCCGCACCGTCCCAGGCATGGAGGGGCCTTCATGACGACGAGCGAACTTCCCGCGACCCCGGCCGGGACCGCCGCGACCGCCGATTCCGGCGCCGGCGCGGCGAATTCGGGCACCGGCCTTCCGCGCCGTACGGGTGAGCCGCTCCCGGAGGAGCTGCGGGACCCCGGCGAGCGGCTCGGCCGCGAGGAGCTGCGGGAGCAGCAACTCCGGCGCCTGCAGCACACTCTGCGCACCGCCTACAGCGAAGTCGAGCTGTACAGGAGGAAGTTCGACGAGGCAGGCGTGCGCCCCGAGGACTGCCGGAGCCTGGAGGACCTGGCCCGCTTCCCGTTCACCACGAAGGCGGACCTGCGGGAGACCTACCCCTTCGGGATGTTCGCCGTACCCATGTCCGACGTCCGCCGCGTCCACGCCTCCAGCGGCACCACCGGCCGTCCCACGGTGGTGGGTTACACGGAGAACGACATCTCCATGTGGGCCGACATGGTCGCGCGCGCCATCCGGGCGGCGGGCGGCAGGCCCGGTCACAAGGTCCATGTCGCCTACGGATACGGGCTGTTCACCGGGGGGCTCGGCGCGCACTACGGCGCGGAACGCGCGGGGTGCACGGTCATCCCCGTCTCGGGCGGCATGACGGCACGACAGGTGCAGCTCATCCAGGACTTCGAACCCGAGATCATCATGGTCACGCCGTCCTACATGCTCACGCTGCTGGACGAGTTCGAACGCCAGGGCGTCGACCCGCGCTCCACCTCCCTGCGGACGGGCATCTTCGGAGCCGAGCCGTGGACGGAGGAGATGCGGGCCGAGATCGAGGAGCGGCTCGGCATCCACGCGGTCGACATCTACGGCCTCTCAGAGGTGATCGGGCCGGGTGTGGCGCAGGAGTGCGTGGAGACGAAGGACGGCCTGCACATCTGGGAGGACCACTTCTACCCGGAGGTCGTGGACCCCGTCACCGACGTGCTCCAAGGGGAGGGCGAGGAAGGGGAGTTGTGCTTCACCTCCCTCACCAAGGAGGCCATGCCGGTGATCCGGTACCGCACCCGCGACCTGACGCGGCTGCTGCCGGGGACGGCACGGCCGGCGTTCCGTCGGATGGAGAAGGTCACACGGCGCTGCGACGACATGATCATCCTGCGGGGCGTGAACATCTTCCCCAGCCAGGTCGAGGAGATCCTGCTGCGCACGGCCGGGGTCGCCCCCCACTTCCAGCTCCGCCTGGAGACCCGCGCCCGCCTGGATCACATGACGGTGCGCGCCGAGGCCCGCCCCGGGACCTCCGTGCCGGAGCGTGAGGCGGCCGCCTCGGCGATCACCCGGGCCGTCAAGGACGGAATCGGGCTGAGCGTCGACGTCGAGATCGTCGACCCCGGCACGCTGGAGCGCTCTGTCGGCAAGATCCGCCGCATCGTCGACGAGCGGGGACGGGCGGGCTGAACGTTCCGGCCTGCTTCCAGCCCGGTGAGTCGTCCGGTGCGGTCAGTCGTCCGCGCCGAAGTTGCTCGTCGTGAACTGGGGGTTGGCGATGGTGAAGCCGCCGTCGACGACGTACGACTGGCCCGTGGTGTAGGCCGCCCCCTCCGAGACGAGCCACCCTACGAGCGAGGCGATCTCGCGGGGGTCTCCCGGACGGGAGACGGGCAGCGCCGGGCGGTGCACGGTGTGGACGTCGACGCCCGCCATGTTCGACATGCCGGTGGCGATGAGGCCGGGCGCGACCGCGTTGACGGTGATGCCGTGCCCGGCCAGCTCCAGGGCCATCGACTTCGTCAGCCCGCCCAGCCCGTGCTTCGCGGTGTTGTAGGCCGCGGCGGACGGAAGCGGCGTGTGCTCGTGCACCGAGGTGATGTTGACGATGCGCCCGCCCTCACCCTGGTCGATCATGCGCAGTGCGGCCCTCTGGCTGAGCAGGAACGGGCCTTCGAGGTCCACCGACAGCACCTGCCGGAAGTCGTCGTAGGCCAGCTCCGTGAAAGACCCGGGCCGGTTCATGCCCGCCGCGTTGACCAGGACGTCCAGCCGCCCGAAGTCGCCGGCGAACTCGTCGACGACCTGCTCCGGGCCCGGCAGGCGCGACAGGTCCAGGGGGCGCACCTCCGCGCGCCGTCCGAGCCGGCGCACCTGGTCCGCGGTGGCCCTGCCCTCCGCCTCGTCCGCGAACCAGGTGACTCCGATGTCGTAGCCCTGCCGGGCCAGTTCCAGCGCCGTCGCCCTGCCGATGCCGGACTCCGATCCGGTGACGACGGCTGCCTTGGCGGCGCCTTGACGGGGGGAGGTCTCTGCCATGACGGGCTGCTCCTTCTGCGTGCGTGGACCGGCAGTGCGGACCGGCGGGCCCGGTGCCCCGCCGGAGCGGCGCGGACGGCTCCGCCGCCGCTGACCGCTGCCGCACAGAGTGCCCGCTGGAGGCGGTCTCAGCGGTGACGGCGCGATCTCCCGCCGGGCCCCCGGGCCCCCGGGCCCGCCGGACCTCCCGGACCGCGGGGCGCCCCCGGCTCAGGCCGCGGCCTCCAGGCCGAGCAGGGCCTTCTTGGCGCCGGCCCCGCCGACGTACTGGCCCGCCGTACCGTCCGAGCGGACGACGCGGTGGCACGGAACCACGACGGGCAGCGGATTCGTCGCGCAGGCCGTGCCCACTGCCCGTACCGCACGCGGACTCCCCGCCGCCGCCGCGACCTCCGCGTAGCTGCGCGTGGCGCCGTAGCCGATGAGGGGGAGCTGCGCGATCACCTCGCGCCGGAAGCCCTTGGCGAGCCGCAGATCCAGGTCGAGGTCGAAGCGCGTCCGCCGCCCCTCGAAGTACTCCTCGATCTGCCGCACCGCTCCGCCCAGCCGCTGGGGGGCCTCCAGCACGCGGGGGCTGACGCGTTCCGCGAGCTCGGTCAGCACGGCCGCGTGGCCCCCGTGCTCCTCGCTGTCGTAGGCGACGCGCAGGAGTCCCCTGTCCGTCGCGGCCAGCAGGAGCGTTCCCACGGGAGTGGGAAGCGTGCGGTAGGCGATGTCCAGCAGCCCCTCGCGCTCCGCGTCCGCCGCGAGACGGGCGTGCAGACGGCTCTGGGCGCCGGGATCGGCGGCAGGGAGGCCCGCGAGGAGCTCCTCGCCGTCCCGGTCCGATGCGTGCTTCGTCATCGTCTCTCTCCTCTCTCGTCCTCTCGGGTACGGCGGGTGCAGCTCTTGCGCAGGGACCTGATGCCGTCGGCTGCGGCTCTGCGTGCCGCCTCCGGGGTCCCGCCGGTCACGGCGGCGATCTCCTTGTACGGGAGCCCCGCCAGGTAGTGGTAGGCGACCGCTTCGCGCTGGCGATGCGGCAGGGCCTTGAGCGCGGCCCACAGGTCGGCGTCCCACTGGCCGGCGTCCCGCAGGGTCCCGCTCGCCCGGTCGCCGCCGTCCGGTGGCGCGGCTCCCTCGTCCCCGGCACGTCCGCCGGTCAGTGCCCTGCCCGATTCCGGGACCCGGCCGACCGCGACGGGGCGGCGGGCGCCCGCCCGTGCGGCGTCGATCGCCTTGCGGTGCGCGATCGTCACCAGCCAGGCCTCGACGCGGGTGTCCTCGGGCAGCCCGGGGTAGGCCCTGAGCGCCGCGAGGAACGTCTCCGACCAGGCGTCCTCGGCGTCCGCCGGCCCGACCACGGCCCGGCACACGCGGAGGACCATCGGCCCGTACTCGGTCACGATCTGCTCGAAAGGTCTCAAGGTCACACCCCGTAGACGAAGCGGACGCCGGGCACGTGAGCCCCGGCGGGAACGGTCGGCCGGCTGATTCAGAAGAGGCGGCCGGGTCCCGTGCCCGCGTGCGACTCCTCCAGGTCGAGCAGGAACCGCTTGCGCCGCAGACCGCCCGCGTAACCCGTCAGCCGCCCGTCGGCACCGATCACGCGGTGGCAGGGGACGACGATGCTGAGCGGGTTGCGGCCGTTGGCGGATCCGACGGCCTGAGCCAGCGCGGGGTCGCCGAGCTCGCGTGCCAGATCGCCGTAGGTGCGCGTCTCCCCGTACGGGATCTGCTCCAGCAGCTTCCACACGCGCTGCTGGAAGGAGTCGCCGCGCGGGGCGAGCGGTAGGTCGAAGTGCGTGCGGCGGCCCGAGAAGTACTCCGCGAGCTGGCGTCGCGCCCTCCCGAAGCCGGAGTCCGGGCCGCCGGAGCCGTCCTCGACGTTCGGGCCCAGCGCATCCGGCGCGGGGCCCCGCTGGTGGTTCTCGAAGTAGACGCCGCTCAGCGCCTCGCCCTCAGCCACGAGCGTCAGCGCCCCCAGCGGCGAGTCCACGACCGTGTGCCTGACTTCCATCGCACGCTCCTTGCCTGTTCCTGACGGGCCATTCTCGCCGTGCCCGCGTGGGGCCCGTGCCCGCGTGGGGCCTGTGCCCGCATGAGGAAGACGGCCCGGAGCGGCGGAACGTGAGGTCCGGCGGACGGCGGGGTCAGCGGGACGCGGCGCCGTGCCCCGCCGGCGTCACTCGCTGTGCCACGTGTCCTCCTCGGTCGCCTGGGCGCCGACCTGCTTCAGCGTGCGGCCCGTGCGGGCGGAGCGTGCCCGTACGGGGTCGGGTGTGCGGCCGTCGCGTACGGCTCGCTCGTCGTTCTCCTTCACCAGGAGCCACGCGGCGCGGCCGTCCTCGCCGCTGCCGCCGCGGAAGCGCGTGAGGGCGTAGCCGCCGCGCAGCTTGGCCCCCTCCAGCCGGAACTTCACGTGCCCGCGCTCCAGACCGGCGGCGAAGTCGTCCGTCAAGGGCCGGTAGGTCCCCTGGTCCCAGACGATGACGGTGCCGCCTCCGTACTCGCCGGCGGGGATGATCCCCTCGAAGTCCCGGTACTCCAGGGGGTGGTCCTCCGTCGGCATGGCGAGCCTCTTCTCGCGGGGATCGGGAGAGGGCCCCTTGGGCACGGACCACGACTTGAGGACGCCGTCGACCTCGAGCCTGAAGTCGAAGTGCATGGTGCTCGCGTCGTGGATCTGGACGACGAAGGACGGTGCGCCCGCGGGCTCGGCACCCTCCCCGCGGGGCTCGGACGTCCTGCCGAAGTGCCGCTTCTCGCGGTAGCGCGTCAGTGCCGCCTGCTGCCCGCTCCCGCGGCCCCGTGCGGGCTCGCCGCGCCCGGCGGGCTTGCTCGCCCCGGCACCCTTGCTGCTCTTGCTGCTCTTGCCGCCCTTGCCGCCGCTGGTGCCTCCGGCGCCCGTGGCCTTAGCGCCGGACGCACCGCTGCCTTTCCGGGTCCTGCTGCTCACCGCCGGCTCCTCTCCGCTGGCAGACCGCTGACGGACACCCGTCCCGGGTGCCCACCTCAGCCGTGCACCCACATCCCGCCGCAGCGGCGCACCGGTGGCCTGTACCGGGCCCGCCGCGTGTGCCCATGCGGGGACGGGCGCGCGGGAACAGGCGCGCCTCCGGGGGCGCTGTCATGAAGCACGCGGCAGCGGGTACCTCCGCCTCCGGGAACCTCTCCCGGGAGCTTCCGCGTGCCCGAGCACTCAGCAGCACCAGCAGCACTCAGCAGAACTCAGCCGAGAAGGAGCCACTGTGAAGTTCGGTGTATCGACCTTCATCACCGACCAGGGAATCCGCCCCGCGCCCCTGGGGCGGGCCGTCGAGGAACGCGGATTCGACTCGCTGCTCATCGCCGAGCACACCCACATCCCGGTGGAGCGCCGCTCGCCCTACCCGGGCGGGGGCGACCTGCCCGAGATGTACTACCGCACCCTCGACCCCTTCGTCGCGCTGAGCGCCGCGGCGTCCGTCACCGGGCGGATCCTGCTGGGGACGGGCATCGCGCTGGTGGCGCAGCGGGACCCCATCGTCACGGCGAAGGAGGTGGCCTCGCTCGACCTGGTCTCCGGCGGGCGCGCCGTCTTCGGCGTCGGTGTGGGCTGGAACCGGGAGGAGATGGAGAACCACGGGGCCGACCCCACCACCCGCGGCCGCATGGTCAACGAGCGGTTGCGGGCGATGCGTGAGCTGTGGACCAAGGAGAAAGCCGAATTCCACGGCGAGTTCGTCGACTTCGACCCGGTCTACTCGTGGCCGAAGCCCGTGCAGGAGCCGCACCCGCCGATCTACGTGGGCGGCGCGGAAGGGGCGTTCCCGCGCATCGCGGAGCTGGGCGACGCCTGGCTCGCCAACAGGACGACGCCCGAGAAGCTGGCCCCGAAGATCGAGCAGCTGCGCAGCACGGCGGGCCGCGACGTACCGGTGACCGTCTACGCGGTCGGAGACGACGTCCCCACCATCGAGGGCTTCAGGGATCTGGGCGTGGAGCGGCTGCTGCTCTACCTGCCCACCCTTCCCGAGAGCGAGTCGCTGAAGACGCTGGACCAACTGGCCGACGTCGCCTCCCGGTTCGCCGAGTAGACGCTGAGAGGCCGCGACGATGCCGAGGATGACGGGCGGCGAGGCACGGGAGTGCTTCGCCGCGGCGCGCGTCGCCACGCTGGCGACGGCCGACGCCTCGGGACGCCCGCACCTCGTCCCCGTCGTCTTCGCCCTGACCGGCGGCACCCTCGCCTTCGCCGTCGATCACAAGCCCAAGGGGTCGGCGCGGCTGAAGAGGCTGGAGAACATCCGCGCCAACGACTCGCTCTGCCTTCTCGTCGACGCGTACGACGAGGACTGGGACCGGCTGTGGTGGGCGCGGGCGGACGGCAGGGGGCGCGTGCTGCCGCCGGCCGCCCGCTGCGGCACGGCGGCACGGTACGTGGCGCTGCTCGGTGAGAAGTACCGGGAGCAGTACGCGGGACGTCCGCCGCAGGGGCCTGTCGTGGAGATCGAGGTCGAGCGGTGGTCGGGCTGGCGCGCGGCGGAGCGGGAGCCGGATACGGAGCTGTAGGGGCGGGGAGCCGCAGCTACGGGCCGGGCGGCCCGACGCGGGACCGGACGCGGAACCGGACGCGGGACCGGACGCGGGACCGGAGGCCGGTCTCGGTGCGATGCCGACGCCGCGCCCGTCCGTGCCGTGCCCGTCTGTGCCGCGTCCACCGATGCCGCGCCCGGCCGATTCGCGTCCGGCCCGCGCGGCCCGGGATCAGCCCGCGCCTGCGGGTGCGGTGCCGGCCGTGAGGAGGTGGGCGCTCACGCCCAGCAGCGAGGGCACCGACTCGGTGGCGCGCAGCGCGTCCAGCACGGTGGGGAGCCGGTCCTCGTCCGTGAGCCGCCCGGCGGCCTCCCGCATGAGCCAGACAGCGCCCTCCACGCCGTACTGACCGTCCACCTCCAGCCCGGCGTCCTCGAACTCCGCCGCGACGTCCGCCGGTTGGTGCAGGTAGGCCCAGAACCCGCCGTCGGGGCGCGGGTGCAGGCCGGTCTCGCCCACCGAGTCGATGAACTCCCGCTCGGCGGGCTCGAAGTAGGCGTCGCGGTTCATCTGGTCCAGGAGCGCGGAGTACCGGTTGACGGTGGCCGCGACGACGGGCCCTCCCGGCCGGACCACCCGGCGTGCCTCCGCGAGCGCACGTACCCGCTCCCGCCGCTCGGTGAGGTGGTAGAGCGGGCCCAGCAGAAGAACGGCGTCCGCCGAACCGTCGGCGAGAGGCAGCGCGCGTGCGTCGCCGACGCGGGCCCCGACGCCGGCCAGCCGGGCGGCCTGCTCGACGTGGAGCGGCACCGGATCGAACAACTCGACGCGGTGGCCGTCCTCTTGGGCGAGCCACCGGGCGTGGACGCCGCTGCCGCCCCCGACGTCCAGGACGAGCGACGGCGAGGACGGCAGGAGCCGGCGCAGGACATCTTGGGTGCGCAGGAACTCCAGACGGCCCACACCCGCGCGGAGCCGCCCGTCCTCGCCGCCCCTGGTGTAGTAGCGAAGGACCTCCTCGGGTGGTGCGGGCTCGTCGGGGGCCGCGGCCCCGGGCTCGGAGCGGGGCTCGTCGGGGGCCGGTCGGTTCATGACGCGAGCCTCCGTGCCCGGCTCCCCGTCCCGCAAGCCGGTTTCCGCCCCCGGCCGCCCCCGCTGCCGTCCCTTCACGCCGCTGCGCCGCGCCCGCGTCCGGCGCCGCCTCAGACCGCGGTGGGCAGTCCCCTCGGCCGCCCCGGCACCCGGGCCGTCGCCGAATCCGGGGCGGCCAGGGCGGTGATGAGGCGGCCCGCCGCCTCCGCGACCCCGGTGGCCGATTCGGGGGCCAGGGCGCCCTCGCCGTAGGCGCCGGCGGTCACGTCCCGGTCCAGTACGAACCAGCCGCGGAGCACGTTGTCGGTGCCGAGGGAGGTGAGGACGGGGCGCAACGCGTAGTCGATCGCGAGGACATGGGCCGGAGTGCCGCCCGTCGCCAGCGGAAGGACGGTCTTGCCGGCCAGCGCGAACTGGGGCAGCAGATCGAGGAGCGTCTTGAGCAGCCCGCTGTAGGCGGCCTTGTAGACGGGCGTCCCCACGACGAGGGCGTCCGCCCAGGTGATCGAGTCGATCACCTCCTTCACGGCGGGATGCGAGGCGTCACCCGTGAGCAGGGCGTCGGGCGGCAGGTCCCGTGCGGCGACGTGCCGTACGGCGTGGCCCTCCGCCGCCAGCAGCCCGCCGACGTGCCGTACGAGGGAGGCGGTGCGGGAGCGGGGCGACGGACTGCCGGAGAGAGCGAGGACGTTGGGCATGTGCGGATCTCCTTGAAGTGAGGTGGCTTCGGCGTGCCCGCTGAGACGGAGGCCGCAGCGGGAGCTGCGTCGTGTCGTCGGGCGGTGCTCAGCGGCTACGGGCGCTCGCCTCCCCGGAGAGGGAGCCGGCGCCGGCGACCGCGGCGGCAGCCCCGGAAGGCCCGGCCGCCACCGCGGCCTCCCCCTTCGTCTGCCCGCCTTGCGCGGACGGTCCCGTGGCGATGTGCAGGTCCGCTTCCCGCAGCCGGCTCGTCGCCCAGATGCTGATGAGGCCGGTGAAGGCCAGGTAGGCGCAGGCCGCCCAGGGGCTGCCGGAAGCGGCGGCCAGCAGCGCGGTCATGATCAGCGGTGTGATGCCGGACGAGACGATGCCGGACATCTGGTAGACGAACGACATGCCCGTGTAGCGGATCCGGGTGGGGAACAGGGCCGCGAACAGGGTGCCTTGGGCTCCGTAGAAGTACGCGTGCACGACGCCGAGCGTCAGGACGAGAACCGCCGCGAACTCCCACGGCCCGCCGGCGCCGAAGAGCCGGAAGGCCGGGAAGACCGACAGCGTGAACAGCGCCATCCCCACGAGGTAGACGTGTCGGGCACCCTGCCGGTCCGTCAGCCGTCCGGAGACGGGTATCACCACGGCCATCACCAGGGCGGCGGCCGTCACCGCCAGCAGGACGGCGGTGCGGTCCAGCCGGAGCGTCGACGTCGCGTACGTGATCGCGAAGACGCCCCACGTGTTGAACGCCGCGCCCTCGCCCCACCGCGCCAGCATGCCCAGCAGCACGTGCCGCCGCGGCTCGGGTTCACGCAGCAGCTCGACCAGCGGAGCCGAGCGGGGCGGCTGCTTCAGCTTCCGCAGTGCCCGGAACGCGGGCGTCTCGTCGATCTTCAGCCGCACGGTCAGCCCGAGTCCGACGAGGACGAGTGAGACCAGGAAGGCCACCCGCCATCCCCACCCGAGGAACGCGCTGTCGCTGAGCACGTTGTTCAGCAGCGCGAACGCCCCCGTTCCCAGGGCGAGTCCGAGCGCCAGGCCGATCTGCGGATAGCTGCCGAACCTGCCCTTGCGGCCGGGTGGACCGTACTCCACCGCCAGCAGCACGGCACCGGCCCACTCGCCGCCCAGGGCCACTCCCTGCGCGATGCGCAGCACCAGCAGCAGACCCGGAGCGAGGAGCCCCGCCTGCTCGTAGGTGGGGAGCACGCCGATGAGGGCTGTGGAGACCCCCATCAGGCCCATGGTGAAGGCGAGGGTGCGTTTGCGTCCGATCCGGTCCCCGATGTGGCCGAACAGCAGCCCGCCGACCGGTCGTGCGACGAAGCCGACGGCGAACGTCGCGAAGGAGAGCATGGTCCCGACGGTGCCGTTCGTCGTGGGGAAGAACAGCTCGCCGAAGACGAGCCCCGCGGCCGTGCTGTAGAGGAAGAAGTCGTACCACTCGACGGTCGTCCCCAGCAGGCTGGAGAGCACCACCGTCCTGAGCTTGCGCGGCTCCGCGTCCCGCGCCGCCGGGGCAGCCGGCTGAACCGGCGCTTCGGCGCTCACCGGCCCGCGAACGGGACGAGGCCCGCCTCCGCCGGGTGCGGGCCCGCCGGATGGCGCCACAGCCCGCGCTTCTCCAGGAGAGGCAGTACGCCCTCGCCGAACCAGTACGCCTCCTCCAGGTGCGGCACTCCCGACAGGACGAACTCGTCGATGCCCAGGCGGTGGTACTCCTCGATGAGGGCGGCGACCTCCGCGTGGCTGCCGACGAGAGCGGTGCCGGCGCCGCCACGCACCAGCCCGACGCCCGCCCACAGCCCGGGGTAGATCTCCAGCTGGCCGCTGGTGCCGCTGCCGTGCAGCTCCCGCATGCGGCGCTGGCCCTCCGACTCGCTCGCCGCCAGGCCCTGCTGGACCGCCTTGACGCGTTCCGGGTCCATGCCGTCGAGCAGCCGCTGCGCCTCGGCCCAGGCCTGGGCCGAGGTGTCCCTGCTGATCGTGTGCAGCCGGATGCCGAAGCGCACCGTCCGCCCCCTGGCCTCCGCCAGCGACCGGATCCAGTCGATCTTCTGCTTCACCTGCTGCGGCGGTTCGCCCCAGGTGAGGTACACGTCGCTGTGACGGGAGGCGACTTCACCGGCGGCGGGGGAGGAGCCGCCGAAGTAGATCTGCGGCACCGGGTCGGGCAGCCGGTTCAACTCCGCGCCCTCGACGCGCAGATGCTCCCCGTCGTGGTCGACGCGCTCGCCCTTCCAGAGGCGCCGCACGATGCCGAGGAACTCGCCTGTGCGGGCGTACCGTTCGTCCTTGCCGAGGAAGTCGCCGTACGCGCGCTGCTCCGCCGACTCGCCCCCGGTGACGACGTTCAGCAGCAGCCGCCCGTGGGACTGACGCTGGTACGTGGCCGCCATCTGCGCGGAGAGCGTCGGGGAGATCTGGCCGGGCCGGAACGCCACCAGGAACTTCAGGCGTTCGGTGACCTGCGTGAGCATGGCGGTGGTGATCCAGGCGTCCTCGCACCACGCGCCGGTGGGGGTCAGCGCGCCGGTGAAGCCCAACTGCTCGGCGCTGCGCGCGATCTGGCCCAGGTACTCGACGGAGGCGGGACGGTCGCCCCCGGCGGAACCGGGCGTCGAGCCGTGGCCTCCGCCGACGATGTGGCGGCTGTCGCCGGTGGTGGGAAGGAACCAGTGGAAAGTCAGAGGCGCCTCGGGAGCAGAGGCGCTGCCGGACGGCGACGACTGGACGTCCGGGCGCGATGCCGCAGTGGACACGGAAGCTCCAGGGAAGGTGGGAGTCAGGCAGGGGTGGCGGCCGGGCACGCGGGGCCCCGGCCATGACGCGGCGCGGCCCGGCGGTCACGCCCGGGCGCGCGGAAGGGGGCCCCGGCACACGGCACGGGAAGAAGCGGCGCGATGCCGCCGGAACGGGATACCGCCGAAACGCGATACCGCCGATGGGGAGAGAGAAGCGCGGCGGAGGAGGCCGCGGCGAGGTGTCAGCTGCGACAGGCCGCGCTGTGGAGGCGGCACAGATCGACGTGGAGACGTCCCACGAGGATGTCGGCGGCAGCTGTCATGTCACGCATTGTGTGCGAGGCTCGCGCGCGGTTCAACCCCTGTCGCCCTGCGTTCCAGCAGGTGAGACGGGCAGGACGGGACGGGCCTGCCTCCGCGCCGCCCGCGTGCGGCCGGCGCGGGCGCCGGTCAGGACCGTGCGAGGACGGCCGCCGTCCGCTGGTGCAGCTCTTCGAGCGTCTCCGACTGCCGCCGCGCCCGGTGCAGGAGCTCCGTCAGCCGGTCCGGCCCCAGGGGGCCCGTCCGGTCCACCCCGGCGGCGCGCAGCGCCTGCCACATCAGCCGTTTCGCCTCGACGCCCGCGCGCAGCGACTCCAGTTCGATGAGGCTGCTCAGCGGCGCCCTGCGCAGGAGGGAGCCGTTCGACTTCGCGCGGCCCGCCTTCTCCAGCACCCATCCGATGCCGATCTTGTAGCGGCGGACGGGCACCCCCAGGTCGTCCATGATCCGCAGCAGTTCGGCGCGGTCCTGCGCGATCTCGTCGGCGAGGCGCACCAGGGCTGCGCCGTCGGCGGTCTGCGCATGCTGCTTCGCCACCCGCCGTGCCAGCTCGCTGCCGCTGGTCGCACCGAGCAGGTGGTCGTTCAGGTAGATGGCCAGCGGTTCCCGTATCACGACGCCGGAGGCTGCTGCCTTCGCCCGCAGGGGGGTGCTCGCTGCGTGAGTCATGAGTGGCTCCCGTCAGGGTGTGCCGTGCCGGAGCGCGGCCCGCCGACCCGGCGCCGCGGCTCCGAGGCCCGGTGGACGTCCGCTCCTCGCGGTGGCGCCGGACGGGTGCGGCCCGTCCGGATCGTCCTTCTCTCCCAGCCTGGCACCCCCGTCCGATCTGTCAATTCGGGCACCTGCGGCACTGCCCGCCTCGGGGGCGGAGGGGGAAGGGCCCGCCCCGCCGGCGTGGGCCGCGTCGGCGGGGCACCTTGATGACGGCGGGGCTCGCCGGTAGTGGTCGTAGTGGAGGCTCCTCCTCCGTTCCGCATCGCACGAGGGCGGGTCTCCCACTCCGGACCGCCGCGCGAGACGGGATCAGACCATGACCGACACCGCTCCCATCAGCACGCCCTTCACCGCCGACTCCACCGCCGAGGAAGTCGTCGACGGCATCGACCTGACAGGCGTCCGGGCCGTCGTCACCGGAGGCTCCTCCGGAATCGGCACCGAGACCGCCCGCGCGCTGGCCGGAGCCGGTGCCGAGGTGACACTGGCCGTACGGGACACGGCCGCGGGACGGCGCACGGCGGAGGACATCGGCGCGGGCACGGGCAACACCGAGGGACGCGTCGCACCGCTGGACCTCGCCGACCGCAGGTCGGTCGCCGCGTTCATCGCCGGCTGGGAAGGGCCCCTGCACATCCTGGTGAACAACGCCGGAGTGATGGCCGCTCCGGAGTCACGCACGCCGGAGGGCTGGGAGCTGCAGTTCGCCACCAACCACCTCGGCCACTTCGCGCTCGCGGTCGGGCTGCACCGCGCGCTGGCAGCGGCGGGCGGCGCCCGCGTGGTGTCCGTCAGTTCGAGCGCCCACCTGCGTTCACCCGTCGTCTTCGAGGACATCCACTTCCGCGAGCGCCCCTACGATCCGTGGCAGGCCTACGGGCAGTCCAAGACCGCCAACGTGCTCTTCGCCGTCGAGGCGTGGCGGCGCTGGCAGAGCGACGGGATCGCGGTGAACGCCCTGACGCCGGGGGCGATTCCGACGCGGCTCCAGCGGCACGTCGACGAGGAGGAGCTGCGGCGCATGAGGGCCGAGGCGGGGCCGGACGCCCCCGCCTGGAAGACGCCCGGGCAGGGCGCGGCGGCCTCCGTGCTGCTGGCGACGTCGCCGCTGCTGGAAGGCGTGGGCGGCCGGTACTTCGAGGACTGCGACGAGGCGCCGCGCGGCGAGCCCGGCGGGGGCCGGGGCGTGGCGCCGTACGCCCTCGACCCTGCGGCAGCGGAACGCCTGTGGGAGGTCTCCGTCGAGACGCTGTCCGTCTGAGCCCGGGCGTCGGCGTGCGACGCCCGACTCGGCGGCACCGGCCGGAGTGTGCCGCAGAGCCCGCCCTCCGCGCGGTGTCAGCGGCGCGCCAGGAAGGCGCCGATCTCCGCCGCCACGTCTTCCGGAACGGTCATGGGCGCGAAGTGCATCTGGCCGGGGAACGACTTCTGCGTCACGTCGGGCAGCGCGGCAGCGAGGCGGTCGAGGGTCTCCGGCATCGGCTGCCAGGTGTCGGCCCCCCGCATCAGGAGCACCGGAGCGGTGACTGCCGACCAGCGCCGCTCGTCCGCCGTCTCCGCGCTCATCGACTCGAGGTCGCCGCACCAGCCGGGCGCGTCGGAGGGCGCGTCGTCGGCGGGCTCGCCGGCGTCCATGAGCTTCAGCAGCGCGGCGGGGATGCGGGCCACCTCCTCCGCCAGCAGCAGTTCGGCCCGCCGCCGGTCGCCCTGCGCCGTCAGCTGCTCGAACCGCGCCTGGACGGACGTCAGGGCGCTGCCCGCGGCGAAGAGCGGCGGCTCCCACAGGACGAGGGAGCGCACCGGGAGCCCGGCGGCAGCGGCGTGCAGGGCGACGGTGGCACCGTAGGACATGCCGGCCAGGTGTACGGGCTGTCCGATCCTGTCGATCAGTGTCCTGAGGTCGCCGACTTCGTCGGTGAAGCGCTTCGGCGGCCGGCTGGGCCCGCTCGGGGCGTAACCGCGCCGGGCCGGCAGCCACAACTCGTACCGGTCGGCGAGCCGTTCGGCCACCGGCTGCCAGGAGTGCAGCCCTCCGCCGGAGCCGTGTACCAAGACGACCGGGGGCCCGGATCCGTACCTCCGGTAGCCGATGGTGGTCCCGTCGAAGGACTCGAACGTTCCGGAGAGGTCCGGCAGCGGCTGCTCGGTCGTGTCAGGCATGGCGGGACCGTTTCACGGGCCGCGGGGCCGGTCCACCGATTTTCGGACGGCCGGGCCCGGGCCCGGCGAGGGTGCGCGGGGTCTTCACCTTCAATGGGCCGACCTGCGGAAGCGGCCGCGCGGGCCTGTCGGAAGAAGAGACCACTTCTGCCCCGATGACCGCATTCCGTTTGTGCCCATGAGGTGAAGGTCCGGTTCCGGGGGCGGCGTTCACGAGGGAGGCGGCACCAGGATGTGCGTGCTTCCCGGACTCTCACGGCAAGGCCGCGGGCCCGTCCGGGAGGCAGGCCAGACCCCCCACATGAAGGAAGCGACATGTCAATCACGTCCATCAGCCGGCGCGCGCGTATATCGCTGGCTGCTGTGGCCGCCGGCAGTGCCGCCGTCCTGGGCTTCGCTGTCCTGCCGTCCACCGCGACCGCCACCCCCGCCGACAAGCCGGCGGCCGCGGCCCAGAGCGAGAAGAGCACCAAGGATGCCGTCACACGGGCCCAGATGCTGGAGCGTGCGGCGACCTGGCTGACCGCCAACAACGGGGCGCAGGTGCCCTACAGCCAGACCGAGACCTGGACCGACGGGTACCGCCAGGACTGCTCCGGCTACGTCTCGATGACGCTGGGCCTGTGGAAGTCCGGGCCCAACACCGTCGAGCTGGCGAACAACCGGGACCTGACCACCCCGATCAACCTGGGTGACCTCAAGCCCGGCGACCTGCTCATCGACGCCGACGGCTCGAACACCACGCGCCACGTGGTGATCTTCGAGAAGTGGACCGACGACTCGCACACCGCCTACTCCGCGTTCGAGCAGCGCGGCGGGCACGGCACGGACCACCGGGTGCTCGACTACGGCCTGGACGCCGGCAGCGAGTACAAGCCCTACCGTCCGACGAACCTGACGGACTGACGCGGCGCGGGCCCCGCACAGGCCCGCTCCGCGTCGACGCGCTCCCGCCCCGTGAAGGGGCGGGAGCGCGCTCGTGCTCCTGCTACTCCTTGACCGCGCCGGCGTTGGCCCCGCGGATGAAGTACCGCTGGAAGCAGAAGAACAGCACCGCGACGGGGATCGTCGAGAGCAGGGCGGCGCCCAGTTTCAGCGGGTACTGCGTGCCCGCGCCCAGCCCGCCGGAGACGAAGCGCGCGAGACCGGTGGTCAGGGTCTCGTAGTCGCTCGACTGCGTGGCCACCAGGAAGTGCGTGAACTCGTTCCACGAGCCCTGGAAGGACAGCAGCGTCACCGTGATCAGCGCGGGCCGCGACATCGGCAGGACGACGTACCAGAAGATGCGCCCGATGCCCGCACCGTCGATCCGGGCCGCCTCCTCCACTTCACGCGGAATCGATTCGAAGAACTGCTTCATGATGAAGATCCCGGCCGCGTCGAACAGCAGCGGGACGATCATCCCGGTGTAGGTGTCGAAGATCCCCAGCGTGTTGAGCACCAGGAACTTCGGGATGAGCAGCACCACCCCCGGAACGGCCATGACCGCGATGACGAACGTGACCAGCAGCGCGCGGCCGCGGAAGCGGAGCCGGGCCAGGGCGTATCCGGCCGCCGAGTCGAAGAGGACCCGGCCGAGCGTCACCACGACCGTCACCAGCGTGCTGTTGCCGAGCCAGCGCATGAACGGCACGCCGTCCCCCGCCTCCCCGGAGCCGCTCAGCTTGTCGAAGACGGCCGTGGTGGGCGCCTGCGGCAGGAGCGAGAGGGGGCGGGACGCGGCCTCCGGGTCGGTCTTGAAGCTCGTCGCCACCTGGATGAGGAACGGCAGGGCGTAGAGCAGGGCGAAGGCCAGGAGCAGCGTGTAGCCGGCGAGCCGTGCCGGGCGCGGGAAGCGGGCCAGTACCGGGCGCTCCTCGGTGGAGGCGGCCGAACCCTCCCTCTCCGCACCGGACTTGCGCGTGCCGACCTTGCGCGTGCCGGACTCGGCCGTGCCGGTCGTCTCCGTACCCGTCCCGTCTGTGTCAGTCGTGCGCACGGAGCGCTCCCTTCTCCGGCGTGCCGTGGGCCTGTCGTCCGCGCGCTCTCCTCGGCCCGCGGGATCCCCGCTCGCGCAGGAGCAGACGCTGGACCCCCGTCATCAGCAGGACGATCGCGAGCAGGATGAAGGAGATCGCGGCTCCCTGTCCGAACTCCGCGTTGTCGAAGCCGTAGGAGTAGGAGAGAAAGGCCGGGGTGAGCGTGGTGTTCGCGGGATCGCCCTGCCCCAGCACGTACACCTGGTCGAAGACCTGCCAGGTGGCGATCAGTCCGAGCGTCGTCACCAGGAACATCACCGGACGCAGTGCCGGCAGGAGTACGTGGCGCAGCACGTGCCGGCGTGCGGCTCCGTCCAGTGCCGCCGCCTCCTCCAGCTCCCGGGGGATGTTCTGCAGCGCCGCGAGGAAGATGAGCATGAAGGTGCCCGAAGTCGTCCAGACGGCGAGCATGATGAGGGTGCACATGGCCACCGACGGCCCTGCCAGCCACTCCGACCAGTGCAGGCCCATGAGCCGGTGCTCCGCGAGGAACCCGCCGGGCTTCTCCCCGTCGATGACGCCGGCCGCCTCCAGCAGCACCCACAGGACACCGCGCGGATCGGCGAACCAGTTCGGGCCCTTGACGCCGATCCAGCCCAGCAGCTGGTTGACGGCGCCGCTGCCCTGGAACAGGAAGAGGAAGACCGTGCAGACGGCGATGGAGCTGGTGACGGAGGGGAAGTAGAACGTCGTGCGCAGCATGCTCCGGCCGCGCAGCATCCGCTGGTTGACGATGATCGCCAGCGTCAGCGAGAGGGCGGTCTGCAGCGGGACGGTCAGCAGCACGTAGTACGCGTTGTTCCGCAGCGACGTCGCCAGCAGCGTGCGCGCGAGGCCGTCCTCCGCCAGGAGGCTGCGGTAGTTGGCCAGGCCCACGAAGTCGGCGTCCGGCGTGAAGGGGTTGGACTGCCCGTCCCAGTCGAGCAGGCTCACCCAGGCGGCCATGAGGATCGGCAGCGCCATGAACAGCCCGAGCCCCAGGACCATGGGGCTGACGAACAGCCAGCCCCACATGCCTTCACGGCCGCGTGTGCCGCGTGAGGCGGAGCGGGATCGTGGGGACGGGCCGGGCCGCCGTGCTGAGGACGGCGGCGCCGGAGTCCCGGTCGAGGTGGACATTCCTGCTCAGTCGCCCTTCTTGAGGGCCTGCTCGCCGTTGCGCTGCAGCGTGGAGAGGATGGTGGCGGGCTTGTCCGTGCGCAGCGACTGCAGATCCGAGTTGAACTGGTCGAGGACCTTGGTGAATCCGGGCACCGTCACGGGGCTCTGGGCGTACTTGTCGCCCTCGGCCCAGCCGGCCGACTCCGGGTGCTCCTTGGTGAACTCCTCCATCACGCTCTCCCGGCTCGGCATCACGCCGATCGCGTCGGAGGACGCCAACTGCTCCTTGGCGGACGTCAGATGGCGCACCAGGTCGACGGCCGCCTCCTGGTGGGTGCTCTCCTTGGCCACGCCCCAGCAGTTGCTGAACGCCAGCGTGCCCTTGCCCGCGGGGCCCTCCGGCAGCGGCAGGACCTTGTAGTCGACGTCGGGGAAGTCCTGCTCCATGGCGCCCGCGAGCCAGTTGCCCTCGATGATCATGGCGGCCCGTCCCTTGCCGAGGGCCTCGCCCGCCCAGCCGGTGTCGACCTGCTTGGCGTACTTCATGGAACCGGAGCGCAGCAGCTTCTTCGCGAAGCCGAGGCCCTCCGCGTTCTCCTTGCTGTCCGCGGTCATCCTCGACTCGGAGGAGTCGGTTATCCAGCCGCCGGCCTGCTTCATGAAGACCCCGAGCCGCTGGTACTCGTTGGTCGTGACGAGGCCGGCCGTCTTGCCCTTGGTCAGCTTGGCGGCCGTCTTCTCCAGCTCGTCCCAGGTGGTCGGGTAGTCCTTCTCGCTCAGCCCCGCCTCCTTCCACTTCTCGGTGTTGACGACGAGGCCGAGGGTCGAGAAGTCCTTGGGGAGGCAGACCAGTTCGCCCTTGTACGTGAACGCCTTGCGCAGCTGCGGGGCGAAGTCCTCCTTGTCGGGGACCTTCTCGCCGTACGCGTAGAGGGAGCCGCCCTTGGCGTAGTTCGCGAACTGGTCGGAGTTGACGTAGAAGGCGTCCGGGGGGCGGTTGCCCGCGAACGCCTGGGCGAGCTGCTGGTCGATGTCCTTGGCGAGCTGGACGGTCACCTTGTGCCCGGACTTCTTCTCCCAGGCCGCGGTGGCCTTCTTCACCGCCTTGGTCTCGGCGTCGCCGGAGACGGCGACGAGGACGCGGAGCGACTGGCCTTTGCCGGTGTCCTGCTCGGGTCCGTTCTTGTTCTTGTCGAACCCTGACGAGCAGGCTGTCGTCGTGGCGGCGAGCACCGCGCACGCGGTGACGGCCACTGCGGATCGGCGGAACATGCGGGCCTCCTGGGGGAGTCGATGAGGAGATTCGAAGTGGTGCGGTGACGGGTGCGCCGCGTACGGCGGGATCAGCCGGAGGCGGCGCCGAGGCTTGCTCGTACGACCAGTGCGGGTGGCAGCAGCACCCGCTCGGGAGGTTTGGCGGGTTCGGACATGCGGGCCAGCAGCAGGCGCATCGCCTCCCGGCCCACGTCGCCGAGAGGCTGCGCGACGCTGGCGAGGCCGGGGGAGAGGAGCGAGGCCACCGGGGAGTCGTCGAACCCGACGACGGACACCTCGCGCCCGGGCGTGCCGCCCGCGTTGCCGACCGCGCGGTAGCAGCCCAGCGCGAGCGTGTCGCTGGCGGCGACCACCGCCGTCACCCCCGCGTCGAGCAGCGGCTCCACCGCACGGGCGGCGGCGCCGACGTCGTCGACGCTCTCCGCCCGGTGCTCGGGCTCCAGGCCGTGCGCGAGCAGGCCCCGCCGCCAGCCCTCGGCGCGGTCGTCACCGGAGCCGGACCCGGGAGGCCAGCCGAGGAAGCCGATGTGCCGGTGCCCCTCGTTCGCCAGCCGGTCCACGGCGGCCTTCGTGCCGGCCGCCCCGTCGACGTCGACCCAGTCGCCCACTTCGTGCTCGGACCACATCCGGCCGAACGCGACGAAGGGGATGCCCCGTTCGTCCAGCCACGCCTGACGGGGGTCGCCGTGTGCGGTGTTGCTCAGCACGAAGGCGTCGACACCGTGCTCGCCCAGCAGCTCCTCGTACGCGGCCAGTTCGCGCTGCCCGGAACCGGCGGCGAACAGCAGCAGCCGGTAGCCGGCCGCGTCCGCCGTCTCCGACAGCGCGTGCAGGAACCGGTCGAGCACCATGTTGCCCGGGCCGGCCGGCTCGATGCCGAAGCCGATGAGCCTGCTGGCGCGGGTACGCAGTGAACGGGCGGCGCGGTGCGGGCGGTAGCCCATCTCGTCGACCGCGCGGCGGACGCGTTCCAGGGTCTCCGGCCGCAGCAGCTCCGGGGTGTTGAGGGCGTTGGAGACGGTCTGCGTGGAGACGCCCGCCCTGCGGGCGACCATCGCCATCGTCACCGAGCCCTTGGCCGCGCCCGATGCCGGAGGCGTGCTCGCGTCGCCGCCCGGGCCCTGGCGCGGGGCGGGCGGCGTCGGGACGGAACGTGACGGCATGAGACGGGCTCCCGGGAGCGATGGCTGGTAAAGGGGGTCGATCTACCGTGCAAAGTGGGCAAATTGGGGCCTTGACCTCTTTGCTATGGTCGTTTTGATCGATCCAATGGCTGAGAGGTTGCGCCCACGTGGAGACAACTGTCAAGACTCACGACGGCACAGGTACGACGAGCGCGCCCGCCGCTGCGGTGGAACTCCAGCCGTTCCTGCACGACGCCTGCCTCACGATCTGCGCGCCCAGCATGGCCGTCTCCCGGCCGGACGGGCAGCTCGCCGGAGGCCCGGACGGCTTCTACCACGGCGACCGCCGGGGGCTCGCCCGGCTGACCGTCGTCGCGGAAGGCGTGCCCAACGCCCCCATCAGCGGCGGTCCCGACACCGCCGAGAGCGCCTCCTTCCGCTCGGTCCTGCGCGGTCTCGCCGAGCACAGTCCCGACCCCGCGGTCACGCTGGAACGTCAACGCCGGGTCGAGGCAGGCGAGTTGACGGAGACGCTCACCGTCGTGAACGCCGGACGCACCTCCACGAGCGTGCAGTTGACGGTGCGCGCGGCGAGCGACCTGGCCTCCCTGGAGACGGTCAAGGGCGGGCGTCCCACGCGTGACGTCTCCCCGGAACGGCAGCGCGACGGGCTCATATGGGCCGACGAGGAGCTGACCGTACGGCTGGCCGCCGAGCCCGCGCCGGACGACGTCCACTGCGTACCCGGACGGAGTGGCGGAGAGGCCGCGGAGGGCGGCAGCGGCGGCGACGGCGGTACGGGCGAACTGCGTTACCGCGTCGGACTGGCCGCCGGCGAACGCTGGACCGCGACCCTGCGCTGCACCGTCGAGGACGAGAGGGGCGCGGCCTTCCGCCCGGCGCCGCCCGCGGCCCGTGCCGCTCTCGCCGCCGACGCGGGGCTCGACTCGGCGGACCGCGGCCTCGACCACTGGTTCGCCCGTTCCTGCTCCGACCTGGGGGCGCTGCTGCTCGCGGACCCCCTCGACACCGACGACACCTTCCTCGCGGCGGGCGCCCCCTGGTTCCTGACCCTCTTCGGCCGCGACTCGCTGATCGCCGCCCGCATGCTGCTGCCGCTCGGTACGGATCTCGCCGCCGGCACCCTGCGCACCCTCGCCCGCCGCCAGGGCACCAGGACCGACCCGCCGACGGAGGAGCAGCCCGGCAAGATCCTCCACGAGGTACGCCGCGACGGGCTCCGGGTGAGCGACGAAGTCGCCCTGCCGCCCTGCTACTACGGCACGGTGGACGCCACCCCGCTGTGGGTGACGCTGCTGCACGACGCCTGGCGCTGGGGCATGCCCGCCGAGGAGGTCGAACGCCTCCTGCCCCACGCGGAGTCGGCGCTGCGGTGGATGGAGAGCCACGGCGACGCGGACGGCGACGGCTTCCTGGAGTACGTCGACAGCACCGGCCGCGGACTGTCCAACCAGGGCTGGAAGGACTCGGGCGACGCCGTACGCCACAGCGACGGCCGGCTCGCCGAGCCCCCCGTGGCGCTGTGCGAGGTGCAGGCGTACGCGCACGAGGCCGCCCTCGGCGGGGCCGCGCTGCTGCGGGCCTTCGGCCGGCCGGGCGCCGACCGCTGGACGGAGTGGGCGGCGAGCCTCAAGTCCCGCTTCCGGAGCAGCTTCTGGGTGGAGGACGCCCAAGGCCCGTACCCGGCCATCGCGTTGGGGAGCGACAAGCAGCCCCTGGACGCGGTGACGTCCAACATGGGCCACCTCCTCGGCACCGGACTCCTCGACGAGCACGAGAGCCGTCTCGTGGCGGAGCGGCTGGCCGGGCCGGAGCTCGACTCCGGCTTCGGCCTGCGCACCCTCGCGGAGGGCTCCGGCGGCTACAGCCCGCTGGGCTACCACATCGGAACGGTCTGGCCGCACGACACGGCGATGGCCGTGCAGGGCCTCTCACGAGCGGGCCACCACGCCGCCGCCGAGTCGCTCGCCGCGGGACTGGTCCGCGCGTCCGCCTCCTTCGACGGAAGGCTGCCCGAGCTGTTCGCCGGTCACGGAACCGCTCTCGACGCGCGTCCGGCGCCCTACCCGGCGGCCTGCCGTCCGCAGGCATGGGCCGCGGCCTCCGCCGTGGCGGTGCTCCAGGCGGTCCTCGGGCTGGAGGCGGACGCCCCGGCGGGACGGCTCACCGTCCGCCCCGGGATGTCCGCCGCCTACCGGCCGTTGCAGGCTCGCGGACTGCGGCTGGGCGAGCGGCGGTTCGCGGTGGAGGTGGACGCCGGAGGGACCCCTGCCGTGTCGGGTCTGCCGGGTGTGACGGTCACGCAGGGCGGTGCGGCGTCCCGCTGAAGGCCGGAAACAGCCTGGCCCGGAAAGGGCGGGATGCCGGAAAATGGGCTCCTGGCCGATGGTTTCGGGGGGACCCATGGTGACTGTCATCGCGGTGGCGGCCGTGACGGTGTGCGTGATCGCCTGGCTGACGGCCGTCCTCGTGCGCCGCGAGCGGCGGCGGGGCGAGACGAGCGCGGAGGGCGTGCGCATCGAGTCGGCGGCGAGCGCCGCACTGCGTGAGGCACGCAGGCGGGCCCGCGCGGGGCGCGACATGACGACCGCGTCCACGGACGTCTACCTGCGGGACCGCTGAAGCGGGAGCGCCGTTTCCGCCTGCTCGGCGGCGGCGACGGGGAGTCCGTCATCCAGCCGGCCACCGTCCGCGACCAGTCGCGCGGGGTGGCCTGAGCATCCTCAGGGCCGCTGCCTCCCAGGTCGCCACCGGTAGCGGACGTCCGGCTCCCGTTCCTCGTTGCGGTGACCGTCGGTGCACTCGGCGGCGACGAAACCGTGCCACTCGTAGAAGCGACGTGCCGACTCGTTGACCTGGAACGTCCACAGCGCCAGGCCCGCCGGGCGCCGCCGCTTCGCCACCCGCACCAGGCGGCCGCCGATGCCCTGGCCCTGCCAGGCCGGATCGAGAGAGAGCTGGTCCATGTCCTCGCCGTCCAGCACCACCATCCCGACCACCGACCCCTCGACCGTCGCCATCCAGGTCTCCAGGCCGGGCACGACCACCTCCCGGACCCAGGACCGGACCTGATCGTCCGTATGAGCGCGGCGCACGCTCGGAAGGGCCGCCGTGAAGGACCGCAGCCACACCTCGGCCACCTCGGGGGCGTCGGAGTCGACCGCGCGCCGAACGGCAACGTCGTTGATCTCCACAGCGCCGCATGCTCGCAGGCGCCCGGCACGGCCGCATCCGACTTTCCGCGCCGCTCGGACCACGACGGAACCGGTGGGCCCATCCGGTCAGCGCACCGGCGCAGCGAGCGTCCGCCGATGGCTGCGGAGGCGGTCGGTCATCAACCGGCGTGAATCCTTGCGGAACCGCCGGCGGTGCCGGCCCGGGAGGAGCGGGACGGAGGAGCTACGCCCCGCCCTCTCCCGAGCTGAGAGCGCGGACCGCGGCCTCCAACTCGGCGATACGGTCCGCGAGTCCGGTCTTGTCGGGATGCTGCGAGTCGCGCACCAGTACCTCGATCTCCGTGAGCTTCTCGGTGATCTCCGCGAGGCGTTCCGCACCGCCCGTGCCGGCTCCCATGCGGCCGTTCCCGCCGGTGGTGCCCTCCAACGGGCCTTCCGCCGCCGGCCCGCCGCTTCTTCCCGGGGCTTGCTCGGCGACCAGAAGACGGCGCAACTGCTCGGCCTGGACGGCGAGTTGCCGGTTCTTGCGGTCGAGGTCGAGGAACACGTTGACCTTGGTGCGCAGTACCCAGGGGTCGATGGGCTTGGAGAGGAAGTCCGCGGCGCCCAGGGCGTATCCGCGGTAGGCGTAGTCGGCGTCGACGTCGGTCCCCGTCAGCAGGATGATCGGGACGTCCTTGGTCTGGTCGAGGCGCTTGATGTTGCTGGCCGTCTCGAAGCCGTCCATGCCGGGCATCAGGACGTCCAGCAGGACGACCGCGAAGTCCTGCCGCAGCATCGCCTTGAGCGCGTCCTCGCCGGACCGGGCGGTGACCAGCTGCTGGTCCAGGGGCCCCAGCACGGCCTCCAGGGCGACGAGGTTCTCCTGCATGTCGTCGACGATCAGGATGCTCGACCTGTCCGGCGTGGGGGCGCTCATGAGGTCCGTCCGGGCGGGTCGGCGTTCTCGTCGGCGGGATGGCCGGAACCGTCCTGGGCCGGTCCGCTCCCGTCCGGCGACGCCCTCCCGTCCGGCGAGGCCGCGCCGCCGTGCGGGGCCCCGGTGCCCGTGAGGCCGTTCCGCTGGGCGGAGGCGGTCGGTCCGTCCTGCGGGATTCCGCCCTGCGTCCGCGGGTCGGTGCCCGGGGGCCGGTCCTGCGAGTTGAGCAGCTCGTACATCGACGCGAGCAGCTTGTCCACCTCCACCGGCTTGGCGACGTAGAGGTCGGCGCCGCTGTCCAGGGCCTTCTGGCTGTCGCCGGACATGGCCTTCGCCGTCAGGGCGATGACGGGCAGTCCGGCGAGCCGCGGAGTGTTGCGGATGGTGCGGATCGCCTCGTAACCGTTCATCTCCGGCATCATGATGTCCATCAGGACCAGCGACACCTCGGGGGAGCGGTCCAGCACGTCCAGGCCCTCCCGGCCGTTCTCCGCGTACTTCACCGAGATCCCCACGCGTCCCAGCACGTGGGTGAGGGCGAAGACGTTGCGGATGTCGTCGTCGACGATCAGCACGTTCGCACCCGACAGGACCCGGCCCTGCGGCCCGCTGAGCCACCGCTTGAGCTGCGTCGTCTCCGGCCACGTGTCGTCGTGCGCGCCGCCGCCGGGCTCGCGGGGCTCGGCGGGCGCGCCGCGCTCCTGGGTGACGGACTCGGCCGGCCGTTCGGGGGCCGACTGGCGCGGCGGGCTGTCCGGCGGGTCGGGGGGCCCGGTGTGCGTGGCCTCCGGCCAGGCCGCGGCGGTGGTGCCCGCGCCGCGCTCGGGGCGTTCGGCGGACGGGGCCGCGGGGGCCTCGCCGTCGGCCTGGGGCTCCGCGCGCGGGGTGGGCGCGGACTCCGGGAGAGCGGCCGGCACTGCCGGGGCGCCGAGCGGGTCCGCGGCCGCTCCACCGCCGGAGACCGTACGCGCCATCGACGCGGGACCCGGCTCGGTGGAGGGGGTGCTGCCGGGGTAGACGGCGGGGATGTAGAGGGTGAAGCGGGAGCCCACGCCCTCCTCGCTCTCGACGTCGATACGGCCGCCGAGCAGTCCCGCGATCTCCCTGCTGATGGAGAGGCCCAGTCCGGTGCCGCCGTACTTGCGGTTCGTGGTGCCGTCGGACTGCTGGAACGCCTCGAAGATCACCGAAAGCTTCTCCGGGGGGATGCCGCTGCCGGTGTCCTTGACGGAGAAGGCCAGCACGGACTCCGCCCCGCGGAGCGTGTCCTCCTCGAACGCCCTCGTCGTGACGCGCTTCACGCGCAGTTCCACGCCTCCCGACGTGGTGAACTTCACCGCGTTGGACAGCAGGTTGCGCAGGATCTGCTGCAGCCGCTGCTCGTCGGAGAACAGCTCGCGCGGGACGTTCTCGCCGACCGCGATCTCGAAGGCCAGGCCCCGGTCGATCGTCATCGGGCGGAACGTGGCGTGGACGTAGTCCAAGAGCTTGGTCAGCGGCAGCTTCTTCGGGCGTACGTCCATGCGGCCCGCCTCGACCTTCGACAGGTCGAGGATGTCGTTGATGAGCTGGAGCAGGTCCGATCCGGAGCGGTAGATGGTGTTGGCGAAGTCCACCTCCTGGCCGGACAGCCGCCCGTCGGGGTTGTCGGCGAGCAGCCGGGCCAGTATGAGCAGCGAGTTCAGCGGAGTGCGCAGCTCGTGCGACATGTTGGCCAGGAACTCCGACTTGTACTGCGAGGACGTGGCCAGCAGGGCCGCCTTCTCCTCCAGTTCGGCGTTCGTGCGCTGCAACTCCTCGGAGCGCTGCCGCAGCTCCTTGGTGAGCCGCTGCGACTCCGAGAGCAGCACCTCGGTACGGGCGTTGGCGATGATCGTGTTCACCGAGACGCCGATGGTGTGCACGAACTGGTCGATGAACGTCAGGTAGATGTCGTTGAACTTGCTGAACGAGGCGACCTCGATGACGCCGAGAGCGCGGTCCTCGAAGAGGATCGGCAGGATGAGGATGTTGGCCGCCGGCGCGGCGCCGAGGCCCGACTCCACCCGGACGTAGTCCGGCGGAGCGTCCTCGATGAGGATGCGCTTCTTCTCCTCGACGGCCTGCGCGATCAGCCCGCGCATCGGGCCGCTGGTCTGCGCCTCGGCCTCGCCGGGGCCCCTGGTGCCGTACCCGGCGATGAACTCCAGCTCCTCGCCGGGCGCGGCGCCGGAGCCGACCAGGAAGAAGGCGCCGGCCTGCGCGTTCACCAGCGGTGTCAGCTCCCGCAGGATGAGGTCGGCGACCTCCACCAGGTCGCGGTGGCCCTGCATCAGCCCGGCGATGCGGGTCAGGTTCGACTCCAGCCAGTCCTTGGTGCGTGTGGTCTCGCGCAGGTTGCCGACCATCACGTTGACGTTGTCCTTGAGTTCGGCGACCTCGCCGCGGGCGTCGACGGAGATGGTGCGGGACATGTCGCCCTGCGCGACGGCGCTGGCGACCTCGGCGATCGCGCGCACCTGGTTCGTCAGGTTGGAGGCGAGTTCGTTGACGCTGGTCGTCAGGCCCTTCCAGGTGCCGTAGACGCCCTCGACGCGTGCCTGCCCTCCCAACTGGCCTTCGCTGCCCACCTCGCGGGCCACCCGGGTCACCTCCGAGGAGAAGGAGGAGAGGGTGTCGACCATCGTGTTGAGCGTCGTCTTCAGCTCCAGGAACTCGCCGCGGGCGTCGACGTCGATCTTCTTCGACAGGTCGCCGTTGGCGACCGCGGTGGCGACCTGGGCGATGTTGCGTACCTGCGAAGTCAGGTTCGTCGCCATGAAGTTGACGTTGTCGGTGAGGTCCTTCCAGACGCCGGAGACGCCGTGCACCTGTGCCCGGCCGCCGAGGTTGCCCTCGGTGCCGACCTCGCGTGAGACGCGGGTGACCTCGTCCGAGAAAGCCCGCAGCTGGTGGACCATCGTGTTGACGGTGTCCTTCAGCTCGGCGATCTCGCCGCGGGCGTCGACGTCGATCTTCTTCGACAGGTCGCCGTTGGCGACGGCCGTGGTCACCTGGGCGATGTTGCGTACCTGCGAAGTCAGGTTCAGGGCCATGGAGTTGACGCTGTCGGTGAGGTCCTTCCAGACGCCGGAGACGTCCCTCACCTGCGCCTGCCTGCCGAGGTTGCCCTCGGTGCCGACCTCGCGGGCGACGCGGGTGACCTCGTCGGCGAAGGCGGAGAGCTGGTCGACCATCGTGTTGAGCGTCGTCTTGAGCTGGAGGATCTCGCCCTTGGCGTCGACGGTGATCTTCTGGCTGAGGTCGCCCTCGGCGACGGCCGTGGCGACCTGCGCGATGCTGCGTACCTGCGAAGTCAGGTTCGACGCCATGAGGTTGACGTTGTCGGTCAGGTCGCGCCACACGCCCGAGACGCCCTTGACCTCGGCCTGGCCGCCGAGGTTGCCCTCGGTGCCGACCTCGCGGGCGACGCGGGTGACCTCGTCGGCGAAGGCGGAGAGCTGGTCGACCGTGCTGTTGACGTTGCTCATCAGCTGGAGGATCTCGCCCTTGGCGTCGACGGTGATCTTCTGGCTGAGGTCGCCCTGCGCCACGGCCGCCGATACCTGGGCGATGTTGCGTACCTGCGAAGTCAGGTTGGACGCCATCGTGTTGACGTTGTCGGTCAGGTTCTTCCACGCCCCCGACAGGCCCCTCACCTCGGCCTGGCCGCCGAGGTTGCCCTCGGTGCCGACCTCGAGGGCGACACGGGCGACCTCGTCGGCGAAGGCGGAGAGCTGGTCGACCATCGTGTTCACGGTGAGCTTCAGGTCCTGCAGCTCACCGGCGGTCTCGGCCGTCACCTTCTGCGTGAGATCGCCGCGGGCGACCGCCGTGGTCACCCCGGCGATGTCCCGAACCTGGCCGGTCAGCCGCTCCGTCATCGTGTTGACGGCCTCGGTCACGTGCCGCCAGTCTCCCGAGAGCGCCCCCACGTCGGCCCGGCCGCCCAGACGGCCCTCGGTGCCGACCTCGCGGGCGACCCTCGTCACCTCGCCGGTGAACATGGACAGCTGGTCGACGAGCCGGTTCAGCCCGTTCCCCAGGCGTCCGAGGTCCCCTTCGAGGCGGTGTCCGTCCCGCAGATCGATGTGCTGGGTGAGGTCGCCGTCCGCGACGGCCTCCAGGACGCGCGTGGCCTTGGTGACCGGGGCCGCGAGGGACTCGATCACATGGTTCGCGTCGTCGACGTTCTTCGCCCAGCCTCCTGCGCCGGGACTCGCCGTGATCCGCTCGTCGAGAGCCCCCTGCTTGGACACTCCCTCGCGGACCCGCCTCAGCTCCGAGGAGAGATGTTCGTTGCGGGCAGCTATCTGGTTGAACACTCCGGCGATCTCGCCCAGTATCCCCTCCGCCTCGGTCGCTGCCCTGACGGAGAAGTCCCCGTCCGACAGCGACCGGAGCGCTCCCAGCAGTGGACGCAGATCAGCCGTGCGCACCGACTGCCCCAGCGGGTCGTCCATGGCACCTCATTCCCAGCGACCAGGAAGTATGGCCTTTATCCTATTGTAGTGGCTTTGGTGCTTTCTGATCCGAGTCAGGAGATACCCGTGCGACTGCCGTTCTCCGGTCTCAGCGATCCCGTCACGCGGACAGCGCTGTCGGCGAGCCAGCTCGCACCGGCCAGGGCCCGCACCCTCGTACGCGCGGCCATCAGTGAGGGCCCGCCCCCGGCAGGCACCGACGCCTGGAAGCTGGAGCGCCTCGCGGACGACGCCGCACTCCTGGTCAGCGAACTCGTCACCAACTCCCTCATGCACGCCGGCACGGACGTCGAGATCGCCTGCGGGCTGGAGACGGCCGGCCAGGGCCCCGGAGGCACGGCGGCCGCTCCCGGGGAGCCCGGCGGCCCGGCCGACGGCGGACAGCTCACCGGCGTGCTGGTCGAGGTGGCCGACCGGCAGCCCTCCGGCCGCTTCACCGGTGACACCTCGGGCCGGCGCGGGCGGGGGCTCGGCCTGCAGATCGTCGGCGCGCTCGCGGAGTCCTGGGGCGTGACCTACCGGCGCACCGAGAAGGTCGTCTGGTTCCGCCTCGCGATCTCCGAGATCGTCCCCGCGCCGGCGGGAGCGCTCAGCGAAGCCATGCATCGCGAGCTGGACGCCGCCGAGATCTTCTCCCCGTCCGCGCAGGCCGACCGCAGGCGCGTCGCCGAGTGGACCGACCGCGGAGGCGCCTTCCTCGCCGAGGCCAGCGAACTGCTGGCCGGGCAGCTCGACGAGGACATGGTCGCCGCGCTCGCGGGCCAGCTCCTCGTGCCGCGGCTCGCCGACTGGTGCGCCGTATGGCTGACGACCGACTCCGGGGCGATGCGGCTCTCCCGCGTCTGGCACGCCGACGAGCGCCGCGTCGACGCCCTGCGCTTCGCCCTCGAACCGGACCCGCCGCCGCCCACGCTGCGCACCGTCGGCATCCCCTGGCCCTGGCCCGAGGGCCCGGACGAGGACGGGACGGGAGGATCGGCTCTGGCGTTCTCGCTGGTCTCGGGCGGAACCTGTGTCGGCTCACTGGTGATCGGACGCGCCGGTCCGCCGGAGACGACCGACACCGTGGCCCGCACGGTCGAGGACGTCGCACGCCGTGTCGCGCAGGCCGTCGTCACCGCCCGCCAGTACACCCGTCAGACGAGCATCAGCCGCGCGCTCCAGCGCAGGCAGCTCCCGCCGTCCCTGGCCAGCCTCCCCGGGGTGGAGTCGGCGATCGTCTACGAGCCGCACGGCAGGGGCCAGACCGTCGGCGGGGACTTCTACGACCTGTTCCCCATGGGCAACGGCCGGTGGGCCTTCCTCCTCGGCGACGTGCAGGGCAAGGACCCCGAAGCGATGTCCGTGACGGGACTGACCCGGCACCTCGTGCGGCTGCTGGCCCGCGAGGGCCACGGCGTCGAGTCCGTACTCGGACGGCTCAACGCCGCCATGGCCGAGGAGGGCGCCGAAGCGGTGGCCGTGGGAGGGGAGAGCGCGCAGCCGAGGTTCCTCAGCCTCGTCTACGGCGAGCTGCAGCCCGACCCGGAGGCCGGCGGTGCGCACTGCACCCTGGCGAGCGCCGGACACCCCCCGCCGCTGAAACTGTCGCCCGGGACGGGAGTGGTGCGGGTGGCGGAGCAGCAGATGCTCCTCGGCATCGACGACGGCACCGAGTTCACCGCCTACCCCTTCGACCTCGCGCCGGGCGAGACGCTGCTGTGCGTGACCGACGGCGTGACCGAACGCCGCAGCGGCCACCGGCAGTTGGACGACGACGACGGCCTGGCCGAGATCTTCGCGGGATGCGGGGGCATGGGAGCGATGGCAGTGGCCGAGCGCGTACGGCAGGCGGCGCACGACTTCGGTCCGGAACCCGTCGAGGACGATCTGGCCATCCTCGTCCTGCACGCGGTGGCCGGCTGAGCCCGCGTGGGCCGGGGCCCGGACGCGGGAACGCGCCCACCTGAAACGCGCGCCCGCCTGCCCGCACGCCTTCAGGAGGAGGAAGGCGCCCCGGGGTCCCCCGCGCGGCGGAGGAGGTTCCTTCCGCAGCGGGACGGCGCCGCCAGGCGCCGCGGCCAGGCTGGAGAGGTGACTCGGACAGCGAAACGCAGCGAACACCGTCCCGTTCCCGGCCCCTCCGTCCACCTTCCGCGCGACCCCGCCTTCCCCCGGGACGGGCGGGCGCCGCAGCGCTGGGCGGTCCTCGCCGCCCATCTCGTGCCGCTCACCACGCTGCCGTCGGGGCTGTGGCGCGTCGGCCTGGCGCTGGGCTTCCCCATGGGCCTGACGGTCGACGGCGAACCCGTGCGCACCGACGGCGGGGACGCCGTCTACTTCGTCTTCCTCAGCGTCCTGTGCGAAGGGCTCGCCCTGCTCACGCTGGGCCTGGTCCAGCCCTGGGGCGAGCGCGTGCCCCGGTGGATCCCGCTGCTGGGCGGGCGGCGCGTGCGCCCGGCGGCAGCGCTCGTACCCGCCGTCGCGGGCGCCGCCGCGCTCCAGGCCATCTGGGCGTACGCGTTCCGCGACTTCCCCACACTGGCCGGGCTCGGCTTCTCCGACGGGCTGTGGCAGGCGGTGCTCATCGCGTGCTACCTGCCGCTGCTGGCCTGGGCGCCGCTGCTCGCCGCCGTCACCTGGGCGTACCACCGGCGCCGCTGCCGCGGCTGACCCGCCGGCGGCCCCGGCACCCGGGGCCGCTCGACGTCATGGGCTCCGGGGCCGCCCGCTGAAGCTCCGGCCGGCGGGCGGCGGTCCGCGAGGCGGTACTCGGAGCCGACGGGGGGTGGTGCCGAGCAGGCCCGTGGCGCAGGATGCCAGGGCACGTCCCCGCCGGGCCGCCTCGGGCGCCCCCGGCCGGGGCGCGTGTGCCAGCGCGACGCCTTCACGACGAGGAGGTCCCGGTGACCGGACATCCGACGGAGCTCTCCTACGCGAGCGGGACCGCCACGACGCCCCTGCTCGGCGACACCATCGGCAGCAACCTCGACCGCACCACGGCGGCGCATCCCGAGCGTGAGGCGCTGGTCGACGCCCCCAGCGGGAGGCGGTGGACGTACGCGCAATTCACCGCGGACGTCGACCAGTTGGCGCGCGGGCTGCTCGCGCGCGGCATCACCAGGGGCGACCGGGTGGGGATCTGGGCGGTCAACTGCCCCGAGTGGCTGCTCGTCCAGTACGCGACGGCCCGGATCGGCGCCGTCATGGTCAACATCAATCCCGCCTACCGCACGCACGAACTCGCCTACGTGCTGCGGCAGTCGGGCGTGCGCATGCTGATCGCGTCCACCGAGTACAAGACGAGTGACTACCGGGCGATGGCCCGGGAGGTGGCCGGCGAGTGCCCGCAGCTGGCGGAGACCGTGCACATCGGCACACCCGGCTGGGACGAGCTGGCAGCCGCCGGCGACACCGTGGGGGAGGACGAACTGCGGGCGGCCGAAGCCCTCTTGAGCTGCGACGACCCGGTGAACATCCAGTACACCTCCGGGACTACCGGTTTCCCCAAGGGAGCGACGCTCTCCCACCACAACATCCTCAACAACGGCTTCTTCGTAGGGGAGTTGCTGGGCTACACCGAGCAGGACAGGGTGTGCCTGCCGGTGCCCTTCTACCACTGCTTCGGCATGGTGATGGGCAATCTCGCGGCCACCAGCCACGGCGCCTGCGTCGTCGTCCCCGCGCCCTCCTTCGAGCCCGCCGCCTCCTTGAAGGCGGTGCAGGACGAGCGGTGCACGTCGCTGTACGGGGTGCCGACGATGTTCATCGCGGAGCTGGGGCTCCCCGACTTCGCGTCCTACGACCTGAGTTCGCTGCGGACCGGGATCATGGCCGGCTCGCCCTGTCCCGTCGAGGTGATGAAGCGCGTCGTCGCCGAGATGCACATGGCCGAGGTGGCGATCTGCTACGGCATGACGGAGACCTCGCCGGTCTCCACGCAGACCCGTACCGACGACGACCTGGAACGCCGCACCGCCACCGTCGGCAGGGTGCTGCCGCATCTGGAGGTGAAGGTCGTCGACCCGGGTACCGGGGTGACGCTGCCACGGGGTGCGGCGGGAGAGCTGTGCACCCGCGGCTACTCGGTGATGCTGGGCTACTGGGAGGAGCCGGAGCGCACCGCGGAGGTCATCGACGCCGGCCGCTGGATGCACACGGGCGACCTCGCCGTGATGAGGGAGGACGGGTACCTCGCCATCACCGGCCGCATCAAGGACATGATCATCAGGGGCGGGGAGAACGTCTATCCGCGGGAGATCGAGGAGTTCCTCTACACGCATCCCAAGATCTCCGACGTGCAGGTGGTCGGCGTCCCCGACGAGCGGTACGGGGAGGAGATCCTCGCCTGTGTCATCCCGCACGACCAGAGCGATCCGCCCACCCGCGACGAGATCGCCGCCTTCTGCGACGGGCGGCTGGCGCACTACAAGATCCCGCGGCACCTGCGCGTCATGACGGAGTTCCCCATGACGGTCAGCGGGAAGGTCCGCAAGGTCGAACTGCGGCAGGAGGCGTCCGGCGGCGGGCCCGCCTGACGGGGCCCGCCCCCGCGGGGTGCCCCTGCGTCAGCCCTCCCGCGGGGTGCCCCTGCGTCAGCCCTCCCGCCGGGCGCCGCCGGGTCAGCCCTCCCGCCGGGCGCCGCCGGCGAGGGCGAGCCGGAGCAGCGCCCGGTCCTGGCCGCGCGCCGCGATCGCGCACAGGCCGACCGGCAGGCCGCCGGCGGTCATGTGCGGGAGCACCACGCAGGGCAGGCCCCCGATGCCCGCGAGGCAGGTGAGCTGGATGGTGCGGCGTCGCACGTCGTCCCGTTCCGCGGGTGTGGAGTCGACGCGCGGTGCGGGACCGGCCGCCGCGGGCAGCAGGAGCAGCGTGCCGGGGGAGAGGGCGGCGTCCAGGCCGAGCGCGGTGGCGCGTACCAACTCGGCGGCGCGTTCCGCCCGTTCCCGGGTGACGGTGGAGGCCCAGGTGAAGCGCTCGGCGACTCCGGGCCCGAGCGCGTCCGGGTGCGCGGCGACCCACTCCCCGTCGTTCTCCCACACCTGTACGGCCTGTACGGCGGAGAAGGCGCCGGCCCGCAGTTCGCAGTCGGCGCCCTCGGGCCCCAGCAGCGGATACCGCTCGACGCGCAGACCGGTCCGCACGGCCAGCTCCTCCACCGCCGGAGCGAAACCCTCGCGTACCGCGTCGTCGGCCGGGGTGAGCAGGCTCTCGTCGACGAGGGCCGTACGGAAGAGCGCCGATCCCTCCGGGCCCGCGGCGCCCCGGCCCTCGTCCCCCTGGCCGGCGTCCTCGGCGGGCGGAAGCAGCGCGTCTCCCATCCGCAGCAGCGTCTCCGCGTCCCTCGCGAGCCAGCCGACGGTGTCGAAGCGCGGGGCGAGCGGCAGCATGCCGGTCACGGGTACGGCGCCGTGCGTGGGCCGCATCCCGTAGAGCCCGCAGTAGGAGGCCGGCACCCGGATCGATCCGGCGGTGTCGCTGCCGAGTCCGGCGTCGGCCTCGCGGAGGGCGACGGCGGAGGCGGGTCCGCTGCTGGAGCCGCCGGGGATGCGGCCGGGGGCGGCCGGGTTGGGCGGCGTGCCGTAGTGGGCGTTGGTCCCGTCGAGGCTGTAGGTCAGCTCGTCGGTCTGGGCGATGCCGGTCACCTCCGCCCCCGCGTCGAGAAGCGCCTGGACTGCCCAGGAGTTGCGGGTCTCCGGCTCGGCCTCCCGGAGCCAGTACGGGTTTCCGGCGCCCATCCGGTGGCCGGCGACGGCGTGCACGTCCTTGACGGCGAGGCGTACGCCGCTGAGGGGCCCCGCCGCCGCCGGTGCGACCAGAGGTGCGCCGCGCTCCCGCCACACCGCCTTCTCCGAGTCGGTCTGCATCGTCATGCGGGATGCGTACCCGCACGGGCACGCTGCCGGCGCCGGATCACCTGCGGGCGTGCACGCGTCAGCCCCCGGGACGTCCCCGCCTTGCGTGCGGGCGCCGGGGCAGGGCGGGACGCCGGTGAGCGCGGGGCCCACCGCTGCCGCCGGCCGGAACGGGGAACCGGCCGTGCTCCGGCGGAGAGACCGGAGAGACCGATGGAGGCCGGAGAGGCCCGGAGAGATCGGAGAGAAGGGGAGGTCATTGACAGGGCCACGCAGTGCTTCGTAAGTTGCGCGGGATTCTAGATCACGGAATTGCGTTCCATGTGACGGAATACTGACGGCCCCGGCGACGGTGAGGAGGCGCTGTGACGACTCAGGCGGAAGTACGACACCTCTCGGACTCCGCGGCAAGACACGTCCTCGCCAGACACGGTACCGACGCCGGACGCCGCACCGGCTGGCTGATGATCTCCACGATCCTCATCGAGGCGTGGGACCTGTACGCCATCTCCTTCCTGCTGCTCTTCGTCAAGGCGGATCTGAACCCCAGCGCGAGCATGCTCGGACTCGCCTCCGGCGCGGTTCAGCTCGGCGCGCTGATCGGCGCCGTCTGCGGAGGCTGGTTCGCCGACAGGTTCGGCCGCCGCAAGGTCTTCATCACGACGATGGCGCTCTTCGTGGTCCTCGCCCTGGCCCAGTCCTTCGTCACATCCATGTGGGAACTGGTGCTCGTCCGCTTCCTGCTGGGGCTCCCGCTGGGCAGCGACATCTCCACGGGCTACGCCTACATCATGGAGACGATGCCCAAGGGCAAGCGTGAGGTGATGGGCAACCGCTGGCAGGGGATGTTCGGCCTCGGCGAGATCGCGGCGATCGCCGTCGTCACCGGGCTCTACCTCAGCGGCATGGACCACAGCCTGCTGTGGCGCATCGGACTCGGGCTGGGCGCGCTGCCCGCGCTCGCCCTGCTGATCGGGCGCCTCGACGTCCCCGACACGGCGCTGTGGCTGATCCAGCGCGGCAAGTTCCGGCAGGCCAAGGCCGTCGCCCGGAAGATGTTCGGGGACGACCTGCCGATGCTCCCCGACGAGGACTTCCGCATCGAGCGCCCCCGTACCCGCGACTTCCTCGCCGGGATCTGGAAGGACCCCGTACGCCGGCGCAGCAGCGTCTTCGCGTGGATCTCCAACGCCATGCAGGGCGCGGAGTTCGCCGCGTTCGCCTTCTACCTGCCGGTGATCCTGGTCCTCACGGGCGTCTCGGGCATCGGCGCGACCAACTTCATCACCGGCGCGATCTACGTCGTCGCCACGGTCAGCGGCTTCGTCGCCCCCATGGTGACGCCCCGGCTGGGCCACCGCGGCGTCGCCCGCTGGGGGTTCGGGACGGCCTTCCTGTCGCTGCTGCTCGCGGCGCTCTTCCTCCACCTGGACTGGAAGTGGCTCGTGCCCCTCGCGGCGGGCGGCCTGATGTGGGGCCACTACTGGGCAGCGTCCAACGGGATGACCATCGCCTCGATGGTGGCGCCCAGCCGCTACAAGGCGACCGCGTCGGGTTTCGGGTACATCTTCGTGAAGCTCGCCGCGTTCGTGACGATCTTCTTCTTCCCGATCATGTTCGAGAGCCTGGGCGTCCCGCTGGCGACGGTCATCGTCTCGGTGCTCTCCCTGACGGGCTATCTCGCGGCGACGTACGTGCTGCCCGAGGTGTACGGCTACGTGGAACAGGACGTGGAACAGGACGTGCGACAGGATTCGCGACAGGACCCGCAGCAGGACCCGCAGCAGGACGAGGAGAGCGGCGCCGCCGGCCGGCCGCCGAAGTCCCCGGCGAAGGAGCGGACTTGACCGACGCATCCGCCGGCGGGCCCGGCACGCGCCGCGTCCTGCACCTGGGGCTCGGCAACTTCCACCGCGCCCACCAGGCCCTCTACACCGAGGACGCGGCCCGCTCCGGCGACCCCTGGACGATCACGGGGGCCGCCGGGAGCACCCGCGGCGTCGTGGAGGCACTGCGGCGGCAGGGGATGCGCTACCACGTCCTGACGCTCGGCCCCGGGCAGACGGACATCCGTACGGTCGCGAGCATCACCGACGCGTTCGTCGCCGCGGACGAACCCGCCCGCACCACCGCGGAGATCGCCGACCCGGGAACCCGGATCGTCTCCCTCACGGTGACCGAGAAGGGGTACGGCATCAGCGCCCGCACCGGCGGGCTCGACCTGGACGCCCCCGCCGTCCGCCACGACCTGGCGGGCTCCCCGCCGCGCAGCACGGTCGGCCGCCTGGCCGCGGGGCTGCTGCGCCGCTGCCGCACCTCCGCCGAGCCCGTCACGCTGCTCAGCTGCGACAACCTCACGGCCAACGGCACCACCCTCGCCGGTCTGCTGCGGGACTTCGCCGGTGCCATGCCCGCCCGGGACGGCGCGGAGCTGCTGGGCTACCTCGACGGGGCGGTCACCTTCCCGGACACCATGGTCGACCGGATCGTTCCGGCAACGACCGACGAGCACCGGCGGCTGGCCGCCGGGGCCGGTTTCGACGACGAAGTGCCCGTCCCCGCCGAGCCGTTCACCATGTGGGTGATGCGCGACGACTTCGCCGCCGGCCGCCCCGCGTGGGAGGAGGCCGGCGCCGTGCTGACGGACCGCGTGCACGACTACGAGACCGCCAAGGTGCGCCTGCTGAACGGCGTCCACTCGCTCCTCGCCTACCTCGGTCTGCTCACGGGCCGCGAGCTGATCGCCGACGCCGCCGCCGACCCCGTCGTCGCGAGGGCCGCCGAACGGCTGGGCGACGAGTACGAGCCGACGCTCGTCGTCCCCGACGGCTTCGACGTCGCCGCCTACCGCAGGCAGCTCCGTGAGCGCTTCGCGAACCGCAGGCTGGCGCACGCCACCGCGCAGGTCGGCGCCGACGGATCGCTCAAGCTCGCCCAGCGCGTCCCCGGGACGGTGCTGTGGCACAGGCGGCACGGCACGCTGCCCGCCGTGCTCGCACTGACTGTCGCCGCATGGCTGAAGTGCCTCGCCCATCCCGAGGCGTTGCCCGGGGGCCGGGCCCCCGCCGACCCGAACGCGGAGCGGCTGCCGGCCATGAGGGAGCGGTCGGCCAGGGGAGGAACCCCGGAGCGGCGTGCGCACGAACTCGCCCGGCTGTCCCTGCGGGAGGAGGCGCTGCTCGGTCAGGAGCTGGGCGAGCAGGCCGAGTTCGTGGCCGCCGTCGGCGAACTGCTGGCGGTGCTGGAGCGCGGGGGAGTGGCCGCGGCGGTGGAGGCGGCGACCGGGCCCTCCGCCGGCGGTCACCGCGGAGGAGGGCCGGACGTCCCCTCCCGGGGGCCGTAGACGGGGCCGCGGCGGGTGCCGGGACCCGGCTGCCGGTCCTGGCGGGCGCCGTCCGCGACCAGTACGAGACCACACGCATCGAGGGAGAGCATTCCCATGACGACACTCGAACGCCGGTTCCCGCGCCCCAGGGATATCGCGCCGCTGCTGAAGATGAAGCCGAGGCAGAGGAACGCCACGGCACGGCGACTGGCGAGCGCCCACACCATCTGGGACCTGAGGCGGATCGCGAAGCGCCGCACCCCCGCGGGCCCGTTCGACTACACCGACGGCGCGGCCGACGGCGAGGTCGGCGTACGCCGTGCCCGGGAGGCCTTCGAGGACCTGGAGTTCCGGCCCGGCGTGCTGCGGGACGTCGCACATGCCGACACCTCGGCGACCGTGCTCGGCGGGACGTCGGCGCTGCCCTTCGGCCTGGCCCCCACCGGCTTCACACGCATGATGCACTCCGCGGGCGAGCGTGCCGTGGCCGCGGCCGCCGAGCAGGCGGGGGTCCCCTACGCGCTCTCCACCGTGGGCACGACCTCCATCGAGGACGTCGCCGCGGCCGCGCCCTCGGCCCGCAAGTGGTTCCAGCTCTACCTGTGGAAGGACCGCGGCCTCTCCCGCGAACTGGTCGCCAACGCCAAGGCGGCGGGCTACGAGGCGCTGCTCGTCACCGTCGACGTCCCCGTCAACGGCAACAGGCTGCGCGACCTGCGCAACGGCATGACGATCCCGCCGCAGCTCACGCTCCGGACGTTCCTCGACGCCTCCTACCGCTGGGAGTGGTGGCTGAACTTCCTCACCACCGAGCCGTACTCCTTCGCCTTCGACAAGAGCGGCGAAGGAGCCCTCACGGACCTGGTCAGCAAGCTCTACGACCCGACGGTCACCTTCGACGACCTCGACTGGATCCGTGAGACGTGGGACGGCCCGATCCTCGTCAAGGGCATCCAGACCGTCGCCGACGCCGAGCAGGTCATGGCGCACGGCGCCGACGGCGTCGTCGTCTCCAACCACGGGGGCCGCCAGCTCGACCGCGCCCCGGTGCCGCTGCACCTGCTGCCGCGCATCGCCGAGGCGGTCGGCGACCGCGGGACGGTCATGCTGGACACCGGGATCATGAACGGCGGCGACATCGTGGCGGCGCACGCACTCGGCGCGGACTTCGCGCTCGTCGGCCGCGCCTACCTGTACGGGCTGATGGCCGGCGGCCAGGCCGGCGTGGCCCGCGCGATCGAGATCCTCGGCGCCGAGGTGGAGCGGACGATGAAGCTGCTCGGCGTCACCTCCGTCGGCGAACTCAACCCCGGCCACGTCCGGTTGATGACCAGGAGGGGGCCCGTCGGCGCGGACGTCCTGGACGCTCCGGGCGTCCCGGACGGGCGGTGACGCGCGAGAGCACCCGGCGCAGCGGAAGGAAGGGGGAACGGGCCGGACGTGGGCCTTCTCCCCCTTCTCCGGTGGGGCTGGTGGGTGTGGGGTTTCTGTGCAAGCGTGATCGTGCCGCCGCCGGGCCCGCCGCCGCGGCACCCCCACGACGCTCGACGCACCGCCCCGAAGGAGCCCGACACCCATGGACAGCATCGCCTCCCACGCGCTGCCGAAGGAGACGACCGAGGACGTAGGGGAGCGCCGGGCGACCGTGGCGGTCCTGCCCGTGGGCAGCTACGAACAGCACGGCCGCTACATGCCGTTGGCGACGGACACGCTCGTCGCGTGCGCCGTCGCCGGCCGGCTCGCCGCCGCCTACCCGGTGCAGCCGCTCCCGCCGCTGACGTTCTCCTGCTCGCAGGAGCACGCGAAGTGGCCGGGCACGGTGAGCATCACCGCGGGCACCCTCATCGCGGTGATCCGCGACATCGCGGCCTCCCTGCGGCGTTCCGGGGTGACGGGGCTCGCGATCGTCAACGGGCACGGCGGCAACTACGTGCTGCGCAACATCGTCCAGGAGGCCACGGAGGAGGGGCACCGCATGGTGCTCTTCCCGACGGGCGCGGACTGGGAGGACGCCACCGCGAAGGCCGGGGTGGAGACACCCGCCCGGAGCGACATGCACGCGGGCGAGCTCGAGACGTCGATCCTGCTGCACACGCGGCCGGAAGCCGTACGCGAGGGATACGAGTCGGCGGACTGGCTGTGCGACGACCGCCGGCATCTGCACTCCCTCGGCCTCGGCCCCTACACCTCTTCCGGCGTCGTCGGACGCCCTTCCCTCGCCTCCGCCCGCAAGGGGGACGACGTACTCACGGCCCTCTGCGGCGCGTTCGAGGACCACCTGCGCGTGCTGGAGGCGCTGTGACCGCCCCCGGCGAGCACGGCCACGCGGACGTGACCGGCACGGCCGCCGTGCCGGGGGCCGCCGCCGAGGCAGCGGCGACCGGCACGCCCCGAACCCTGGGAGGCCAGGAGGCGTGGGAGCGGCTGCTGCGCGTGCGCACCCGCGAGGAGGCAGCCGGGGCGGGCCTGGAACAGGGGACGGACGGCGGATGGCGGTGGCGCGTCCCCGCGTCGCCGGACGCCGGGGTCCTCGCCTCGCTGTACACGCCGCTGTGCCTGGCGGGAGCCGAGTGCGCCTTCGCCCAGCTCGGCCAGAGCATCGACGGGTTCATCGCCACGCGCACCGGCCACTCCAACTACGTCACGGGCGAGGAGGACCGCCTCCATCTGCACAGGCTGCGCGCCCTGTCCGACGCCGTCCTCGTCGGAGCGGGCACCACGATCGCCGACGATCCGCGGCTGACGGTGCGCGCCTGCACGGGCGGGAACCCGGTGCGGGTGGTGCTCGATCCGCGCGGCCGCGCCTGGGAGTCGAGCCGCGACGCGCAGGTCTTCACCGACGGGCAGGCGCCCACCCTGCACGTGATCGGCACGGACGCTCCCGCAGGTACGGAGGCGGCCTCCTCGTCCGGCGCTTCATCGTCCGGCGCCTCCTTGTCCGGTGGCGCTTCCGGCGGCGCTTCCGGCGTCGAGGTGCTCCGGCTGCCGCGCGGCGAGGGCGGTTTCGAGCCCCGGACGCTGCTGGACGCGCTAGCGCAGCGCGGTCTGCGCCGGGTGATGGTGGAGGGCGGGGGTGCGACCGTGTCCGGGTTCCTGCGCGCGGACGTGCTGGACCGGCTCTACGTGACGGTCGCGCCCGTCGTCATCGGCGACGGCGTGCCCGGCCTGCGGTTCCCCGGACCCGTCCGGATGGGGGAGGCCCTGCGTCCGCCCACCCGCGTCTTCCCACTCGGCGAAGACGTGCTCTTCGAGCTGGACCTCCTCGCGGCGTGACCGGCGCGCCGCCACCAGGCGGAGCGCCAGCACGCCGGCGCCGGGCAGGCTGGAGAGCAGCGCCAGAGCCCCGTAGACGACCGCGGCCGCGAGGCCCTGGGCGGCTCCCAGCCCCGCGACGCCGAACGCCAGCGCACACACGCCCTCGCGGGGCCCCCACCCGCCGACGTTGACGGGAAGGGCCATCACCAGCAGCGCGAGCAGCAGCGGTGGTACGAGCACCGCCAGCGGAGCGGTCGCCCCGGCCACGCGGGCGGCGGCGAGGAACAGGCTCAGGTGGCCCGCCAGGGCGAGCACCGACAGCCCCAGCACGCCGGGCCAGCTGTCGCGGGCGAGCAGCGCAGTGCGCGCGTCCGCGAAGAACGCGGCGAGCGAACGCTGCCACCCGGCATGCTCCGCGGGGGAGCGGCGGGCCCGCACCACACACACCGTGGCAACGGCGCCGAGAGCGGCCACCAGCACGGCGAACACGGCCAGCTGGATCCGGTACGCGCCGAGCACCGGCAGGTACGACGTACCCGCGCCCAGCACGGCGAGGGAGGCGGCGACCACGACGACCTGGCCGGCGGTGCGTTCCAGCAGCACCGCGCGCACGCCCCGTCCGACGTCGCCGTTGTCCTTGCCGTGGCGGACGGCCCGGTGTACGTCGCCCAGCACGCCCGAGGGAAGCGTCGCGTTGAGGAAGAGCGCCTGGTAGTAGTCGGCGATCGCGGTGCGCAACCGCATCCGCACGCCCAGCCGCTGGGAGACCACCAGCCACCGGCCCGCGCTGAAGACGGTGGCGGGGACGCTGAAGAGGAAGGTGAGCAGGACGGCGCGGGCGTCTATCCGTCCCAGGGCGTCCAGCAGTTCGGAGGTGCCCAGCCGGTAGAGGACCGCGACGAGGATGCCGACGGCGATCGGTACGCGCAGCCCGCGCCACAGCCTGCGCGTCATGCGCGTCCGCCCGGTCCGGGGAGCGCGAGCAGATCGCGGTGGTGCACCACGGCGCGCAGCCCGCCCTCCTCGCACGTGCGGAGTCTGCGGCGCAGGTAGTCCTCTCCCGCCGCCCGCAGACCGGGCCGCTGCGCGAGAGCCGCCCCGACCCAGCCGCGCAGCCACTCGGCGGTCAGCTCTCTCTCCTGCGGCCCGAGCCGCCACGGGCTGAGCCGGGTGCGCACCGTCGCGCCGTGCAGTTCGAACGCGGAGGTGGCCGCTTCGACGGCGTCGGGTCCGAGCAGGCGGCGCCCGTCGACGGCGCGGCGCTGATGTTCGTTGAAGGCGGCGGCCATCTCGCCGTCGAGGGGGTCGGCGGGGTCGAGTTCGACCCTGCCCTCCACGGAGAGGGCGAAGAGGACCGCGCTGCCCGCCGTTGTGCACGCGGCGGCGATGCGGTCCACCTCCTCGGCGGTCAGCAGGTCCAGCAGCGCCGAGGCGGCCACCACGGAGGTGCCCGCGAGGTAGTCGCCGGTCACTTCGGTGACGTCCAGCTCCTCCGGTACGACCTCGACGGGGCTGCCGTCGGCGGCCTGCTCCGGCATCCGGGAGGCGATGCCGGCGAGCAGGTCGGGATCGCGGTCGTGCATGATCCAGCGCTGCGGGCCGTCCAGCCGGGACGCGAGCCAGCGCCCCATCGACCCCGTGCCGCAGCCGAGGTCGCGGACGGTGACCGGACCTCCGCCGCCGCCCGGCCGGGCGGCGGCCAGGAACTCGCGCAGCGGCTCCAGCAGTTCGCCGGAGCGGGCCTGTGCGTCGGCGCCTTCACGCAGCGAGAGCCATTCGGGGGCGTAGCGGGAAGCGCCGACAGCGTTCAAGGAGTTCTCCGGTCTTCGTGTCGCGCTCCGTCGTCCGGCGGAACGGACGGTTCGGGCGCATCGGGTCGTTCGCCGCGAAGACTCTCCAGTACCTCGTCAAGGCGCTGAGAGGCTCCGGGCCAACCTTGCAGTCCGGCACGGCGCCGACGTGCGGATGTTGTCACAAGACGACGAATTGTGGGCTCGGTCAGCCACTTGCGCAGGGCTCCGGCCAGGGCACCGGCGTCGCCGGGCGGTACGAGGATGCCGGGGACGCTCCCGTCCGGTGCCGTTCCCACGGTGTCCCTCACGGCGCCTGCCGCTGTGGCCAGTACGGGGATGCCGCGGGAGAGCGCCTCCGTGAAGACCATGCCGTAGGTCTCGGCGTGCGACGCGAGGACGAACAGGTCCGCCGCGTCGTACGCCTCGGCGAGCGGCCGCCCCGTGAGAGGCCCCGACAGCCTTACGCGGTCCTCCAGTCCGGCGTCGCGCAGCACACCGCGGAGCTCCTCGGTGTAGGCGGGGTCCCGGTCGAGGGCTCCGACGAACTCGCAGGTGAACGGCGCGTCGGCGACCTCGGCCAGAGCGCGGGCCAGATCGGCCTGCCCCTTGCGGCGCGTGACGGCGGCGACGCACAGCAGCCGCGAGGCGCCGTCGGTGCCCCGGGCGAGCGGAGCGGGGTCCGTGCCGGGGCACACCGTGTGCACGCGCCGCGGGTCCAGCCCGTGCCGCTGCCGCACGTCGCGTGCCGCCCAGTCGCTGGTGGCGACGACAGCGTGCGCGGCACGCAGCGTCCGGCCCTCCAGCTCCTCCAGCCGCGCCGCCGTGCCGGGTTCGAGCCCCGTCTCGTCCGCGAGGGGCAGGTGCATCAGCACCGCCACGCGCAGCCGTCCGGTCTCGGGTACGACGATCTCGGGCACCCCGCAGGCGACGAGACCGTCCACGAGTACGACGGATCCGTCCGGCAGGCCCGCCAGTTCACGCTCCAGGGCGGCCCTGGCCGACGGGCCCGGATCGGGCCAGCCGCCCGGGAGGGCCGCCTCGCCCACCGGCCGTCCCGCGGCGGCGAGTTCGCGGCACATCCGGCGGTCGTAGGCGTTCCCGCCGCTGGGGGACGCGGGGTCGTCCACGTCGCCGGGCATCACGAAGTGCACGGGTGAAGCCCTCTGCGCGCCGCCTCCCGGACCGCCCCCGGTACCGTCCGCCGAGCTCACAGGGAGCGCTCGTAGCTGGCCCACGCCACGTGCGACTCGTGCAGCGTCACCACGACCGAGTCCAGGCCGCGCGCGTTCTCGCCCAGAGCGCCGCCGTGGACCTTCTCGGCGAGCCGGTCGGCGACGACCTTGCAGAGCACCTCGGTGGAGGTGTTCATCCCGGCGAAGTCCGGTTCGTCGTCCAGATTGCGGTAGTTGAGGGCGGCGAGAATGCCGTTCAGCTCCTGCGTCGCGGCGCCGATGTCGACCACGATGCCGTCGGAGTCCAGCTCACGGCGGCGGAAGGTGGCGTCGACCACGAAGGTCGCACCGTGCAGCCGCTGGGCGGGTCCGAAGACGTCACCGCGGAAGCTGTGGGCGATCATCATGTGGTCACGGACGGTGATGCTGAACATCGTTCACTCTCCGGTGGTTCTGGTGGTGGTGCCGGCCGGGATCGAGCCGGTGGTCGGGTTCGGGTCCGTCACTGGGCGTCGTCGTCGCCGTACGTGATGAGGTGGCACAGGGCGGGCAGCCGGCCGCTCGCGATCTCGGGCATCACCTCGGGGAGTTCGTCGAAGCCGGAGCTGCCGGTGACGAGCATCTCCAGCGCGGGGTCCCGCAGCAGGTCGAGCGCGAGGGCCATGCGGTCCGCGAACGTGCGGCGCGAACGCATCGACGGGGGCAGCGCCCCGACCTGGCTGCTCCTGATCGCCAGGCGGCGCGAGTGGAAGAACTCCCCGAGCGGGACGCTGACCTTCTCCTCGCCGTACCAGCTCAGTTCGACGATGCGCCCCTCCGGTGCCAGCAGCTCCAGGGACCGGGTGAGGCCGGCCTGCGTGGCGCTGGCGTGCACGACGAGGTCGCAGTCCTCCGCCGCCTCCTCCGGCAGGGCGAAGCCGACGCCCAGTGCCTCCGCGGCCTCGGCGCGCGAGGGGTCCGCGTCGACCAACTCCACCCGGGAGGCGGGGAAGCGGCCGAGGACGGCGGCGACGCTGCACCCGACCATCCCGCCCCCGACCACGGCGATCCTCTCGCCGAGCATCGGCGCCGCGTCCCACACCGCGTTCACCGCGGTCTCCATCGTTCCCGCGAGCACCGCCCGGCGCGAGGGCACCTCGTCCGGCACGGGAGTCACCGCCTCGGCGGGGACCACGTAGCGGGTCTGGTGCGGGTAGAGGCAGAAGACCCGGCGGCCCAACAGGTCATGATCCCCCTCTTCGACGATCCCCACGTTCAAATAGCCGTACTTGATGGGTCCGGGGAAATCGCCCTCCTGGAAGGGGGCCCTCATGACATGGTGCTGGCTTTCAGGCACCCGGCCGTGGAAGACGAGGCTCTCCGTCCCGCGGCTCACACCTGAGCAGACCGTACGCACGAGCAACTCGCCTTGGCCGAGGGAAGGAAGGGTGACGGAGTGGATCTCGCCGAATCCCGGGGACCGGAGCCAGTAAGCCCGTGCCGTGCGCTCCATTTGTGCCCTCCAGGCAAGGTGGCAACTGCAATTTCTTCACATCACGCTGATCACTCGTACCATAATCAGCCCCATCCGGCTCCGCTACACCTGCACCGGGAGGCGCGATGATCACGCAAGGCGGGCGGAAGGCCGGGCAGTTGGAACGGCAGACCGTCCTGGGGGTCGCCGCTCAGCTGCTGCTTCTCGCGCTCCTGGGGTGGACGGTCGGGCTCGGGCCGGTGGGCTGGCTGACCGGCACGCTCTTCGGTGTGACGGTCTGCGCCGTGCTGCTGCGGTCCGGCAAGCCCGGGCTCGGGCCGGCCGACAAGGTCACGCTCGCCCGGGCCACGCTCGTCGGCGGGGTCACGGCGCTCGTGGCGGACGCGGGCGGCGGCGCGCATATCGGCGCGACCGTGGCGATGACCACCTGCGCGCTCATGCTGGACTTCGTGGACGGCCTCGTGGCGCGGCGTACGGGAACGGCCTCCTCGCTCGGAGCGCGATTCGACATGGAAGTCGACGCGTTCCTTCTTCTTGTACTGAGCATCTACCTCGCGTTCGCCCTCGGGCCGTGGGTGATAGCCATAGGCGGCATGCGGTACGCCTTCGTCGCCGCCGCCCGGGTGCTGCCCTGGATGAACGCCCCGCTCCCGCCGAGCTTCGCGCGCAAGACCGTCGCGGCGCTCCAGGGGATCGTCCTCCTCGTCGCGACCGCCGGTGTTCTGCCCGGATTTGTGAACGTCACGCTGGTCGCTCTCGCGCTGACCTCGCTGGTGTGGTCCTTCACACGTGATGTCGTCTGGCTGTGGCAGTCCCGTCCGCGCTGTGGGAGAGTCGGCTCCGTTCCGGCCGCCCGGTATCCCGGGCGTTCCCGCGCGACGCTGCCCTGACTGTGCTTTTCACCCAACTCCGCGCATTCAATTCCGAGAATGCGCACGTCGATTCAGCTTTTCCAGCAAGAGCCAGATGAATGGTTGTACGGGAGGTACGCTCAGCCCATGGCAGACCTTGAATCCCTTGCGAACGGCGCCCCGCCGCGATCTGCTGTCGAGCGGGTGGTCGAGGTCCGGCTGCCCACGGTGCACGGAGATTTCCTGGCCATCGGGTACTTGGACCGGGAGAGCGGAAGAGAGCAAATAACCCTCGTACACGGCGACATCACCCCGCACGGGGTGCTCACCCGTGTGCACTCCGAATGCCTGACAGGAGAGGTCTTCGGGTCGACGCACTGCGAGTGCGGTGACCAACTGGGCACGGCCCTGCAGATGATGGTGGCCGAGGGCGCGGGCATCCTGGTCTACATTCAGGGCCACGAGGGCCGCGGCATCGGGTTGTTGGCCAAGTTGAAGGCGTTGAAGCTGCAGCAGGCCGAGGGACTCGACACGGTCGAGGCGAATCTCGCGCTGGGGCTCCCGGTGGACGCGCGGGAATACAGCGTCGCCGTCGAGATCCTGAACGACCTGGGCGTGGAATCCGTCCGCCTCCTCTCGAACAACCCGAGAAAGCGCAACGCGCTGGAGGCCAACGGCATCGACATCTCGGAACGCATCCCGCTGCTGATTCAGCCCAACAAGGAGAATTTCGACTATCTGTGGACCAAGCGGGAGCGGCTCGATCACAGCCTGCCGCATCTGGACGGTCTGCCCGGCTGACTCGCGCCTCCGCCCCGGGAATCCCGGCACACCCGGCACAATGCCGGCCATGCGATTCCAGGACCGGGCCGCAGGCCCGGGGCGGCGACGCATCGAATTCCCCGGAACTCCGCTCGCCGCACCGCCGCGGCAGGAACGCCTGGGAATGCCCGGATTTCCATCGGGGACGATATCGGGGCGGTCTCCGCTCCGGATGACCGTCCCCGTCCGCTGACGACTCCCGTACGGCGGCCGGAGGAACCACCGCTTCCACCGGCCGCCCGGCCCCGCGCCACGCGCGCGACCCGCCCGGCCCCGCGCCCTCCCGTCACCGCTCCGGCTCCCGGCGTGCGCAGAGGCGTGCTCCGTCCCCTTCGCAGGCCGTTCCCCCTCGCCCGCCGTCGCGCTCACACACGTGCGGGCACGGCACGAGTCAGGGCCCCGCCCCACCGGAGTGGAACGGAGCCCTGGACGACTCGGTCCGACCTACCGCGCCGTGCCTCAGCCCCGGCTGAGGGCGGCCAGCGCCTCGTTGAACGTCTTCGACGGACGCATCACAGCCCCCGTCTTCTCCTCGTCGGGGTGGTAGTACCCGCCGATGTCGGCCGCGGAGCCCTGCACCGCGATCAGCTCGTCGACGATCGTCTGCTCCTGCTGCGACAGCGTCGTGGCGAGGTCAGAGAAGGCCGCGGCCAGTTCGTCGTCCTGGGTCTGCTTCGCCAGCTCCTGCGCCCAGTACAGCGCCAGGTAGAAGTGGCTGCCGCGGTTGTCGATGCCGCCCAGCTTGCGGCTGGGCGACTTGTTCTCCTCCAGGAACGTGGCCGTCGCCCTGTCGAGGGTGTCCGCGAGGATCTGGGCGCGCGGGTTGCCGGTCCGCTGCGCGAGGTGCTCGAAGCTGACCATGAGCGCGAGGAACTCGCCCAGGCTGTCCCAGCGGAGGTAGTTCTCCTTGACGAGCTGCTGCACGTGCTTGGGCGCGGACCCCCCGGCACCCGTCTCGAACAGGCCGCCGCCGTTCATCAGCGGGACGATGGAGAGCATCTTCGCGCTGGTGCCCAGCTCCAGGATCGGGAAGAGGTCCGTCAGGTAGTCGCGCAGCACGTTGCCCGTGACGGAGACGGTGTTCTCGCCGCGGCGGATGCGCTCCAGGGAGAACGCCATCGCGTCGACCGGGGACATGACCTGGATGTCGAGTCCCTCCGTGTCGTGCTCGGGGAGGTACTGCTCGACCTTCGCGATGAGGTTGGCGTCGTGCGCGCGGCTCTGGTCCAGCCAGAAGACGGCGGGGTCACCGGTCGCGCGGGCGCGGCTCACGGCCAGCTTGACCCAGTCCCTGATCGGGGCGTCCTTGGTCTGGCACATGCGGAAGATGTCGCCGGTGGCGACCGCCTGCTCCATGAGGACGGCGCCGCTGCCGTCGAGCACCCGCACCGTGCCGGGGGAGGCGATCTCGAAGGTCTTGTCGTGGCTGCCGTACTCCTCGGCCTTCTGCGCCATCAGGCCGACGTTGGGCACGGAGCCCATCGTGGACGGGTCGAAGGCGCCGTTGGCGCGGCAGTCGTCGATGACGACCTGGTAGATGCCCGCGTAGCTGCTGTCGGGGATGACGGCGAGGGTGTCGTCCTCCTCGTCGTTCGCGTTCCACATGTGGCCCGAGGTGCGGATCATCGCCGGCATGGAGGCGTCGACGATCACGTCGCTCGGAACGTGCAGGTTCGTGATGCCGCGGTGGGAGTCGACCATCGCCAGCTGGGGGCCCTCGGCGAGCTCGGCCTCGAAGGACTCCTTGATCTTCGCGCCCTCGGGCAGCGACTCCAGGCCCTTGAAGATGCCGCCGAGGCCGTCGTTGGGGGACAGGCCGGCGGACGCGAGCGCCTGGCCGTACTCGGCGAAAGTCTTCGGGAAGAACGAGCGGACGGCGTGACCGAAGATGATCGGGTCGGAGACCTTCATCATCGTGGCCTTCAGATGGACCGAGAACAGCACGTTCTCCGACTTCGCCCGCGCGACCTGCGCCTCGAGGAACTCCCGCAGCGCCGCGACGCGCATGACGGCGGCGTCCACGACCTCGCCCGCCAGCACGGGTACGGACTCGCGCAGCACGGTGACGCTTCCGTCGTCGCCCGCGAGCTCGATGCGCAGCGAGCCGGCCTCGGGGACGACGACCGACTTCTCCGTCGAGCGGAAGTCGTCGCCGTCCATGTGCGCGACGTTCGTCTTCGACCCGGACGTCCAGGCGCCCATGCGGTGCGGGTACTTCCGGGCGTAGGACTTCACCGAGGCGGGCGCGCGGCGGTCGGAGTTGCCCTCCCGCAGCACCGGATTGACCGCGCTGCCCTTGACCTTGTCGTAGCGCGCGCGGACGTCCCGCTCCTCGTCGGTCTTCGGGTCGTCCGGGTAGTCCGGCAGCGCGTAGCCCTGCTCCTGCAGTTCGGCGACGGCCGCCTTGAGCTGCGGGATGGACGCCGAGATGTTCGGCAGCTTGATGATGTTGGCTTCGGGCGTCTTCGCCAGCTCGCCGAGGTGGGCCAGCTCGTCGTCGATGCGCTGGTCCTCCCGGAGACGCTCGGGGAAGCCGGCGATGATGCGCGCCGCGAGGGAGATGTCACGGCTTTCGACACCGACGCCGGCCGTCGACCCGTAGGCCCTGATGACGGGCAGGAACGAGTACGTGGCCAGGGCCGGCGCCTCGTCGGTTTGCGTGTAGATGATGGTCGAGTCAGTCACCGATACTCCGCTTCACGTCTACGTCGTCTCGACGTCAAGATATCTCCTGGGCGGCGTCCGCGGACACCGCCCCCCGGATCCGGCCCCGGCCGCGGAGGAGATTCCGCGCACACCGCGGGCATCGCCGCGGCGGGCGGCCCGCGGCCGTGTACCCAGGACGGCGCCGCTGAAGAACGCGCCGCGGCACGCGTCCGAACGGGCACGGCGGGCCGTCCTGGACGGCACGGGCGTTCCGGCGGACGCCCCGGACAGCACGAGGCGTACCGGCCTGTGCGGCCGGTACGCCTCGGTGCGCTGCGGTGGGACGGCTCGCGGGCGGGCCTCTCCGGGCTACCGCCGGGGCGGGACCGCCCTGCGGGTCAGGTCAGAGCTTGTCCATCGCCGTGTACGGGCTGGGGATCCGGGCCTGGCGGGAACCGAAGTCGACGAGCATCGCGATCCCCTCCTCCACGCCGATGATCCTGCCGAGGCCGTACTGGTCGTGCGAGACCCGGTCTCCCAGGGCGAACTGCTTGGCGAGCGGGGCGACGGGCGCCTTGAAGGGACTGGTGGGCAGGTGGCGCCTGGGCGCGGAACGCTTCGTCATCGTGTAGTCAGTATGCTCCGCATCCTCCGCCACGGCCAGGCCCGGGGCGCTGCCCGACGGTTCCCGGGCCTTTGCGCCCGCCCCCGTCCGGGGCCGGCACGGCTCCCGCGAGCGGGGAATGGGAGCGGGCAGCGGGGTACCCGGGGCCGATGAGTGACAACGCACCCCTGGCGGTCGTGACCGGCGCGTCCCGGGGCATCGGTTACGAACTGGCCCGGCGCTTCGCCGCACACGGCTTCGACCTGGTGATCAATTCGGAGGACGGTGCGCTGGCGGCCGCCGCCGAAGAGCTCAGGGCCGCGCCCGTCGACGTCCGCGCGGTGCAGGCGGACCTGCGGACCGAGGCGGGCGTCGAGGAGCTGTACGTGGCCGTGACCTCCACGGGACGGCCCGTGGACACGGTGGCCCTCAACGCGGGCGTCGGGCAGGGCGGCGCCTTCGTCGACACGGATCTCGCTGACGACCTGGCGGTGATCGACCTGAACGTCGTCTCCACCGTCCGGCTGGCCAAGCGCTTCCTGAAGGAGATGGCCGCCCGCGACGAGGGGCGGATGCTCGTCACCTCGTCGATCGCCGCGACCGTGCCCGGCTCGTTCCAGCCGGTCTACAACGCCTCGAAGTCCTTCCTGCAGTCCTTCGTCCAGGCCCTGCAGGAGGAGCTGAAGGAGACGGGGGTGAGCCTCACGTCCGTCATGCCGGGGCCCACGGAGACGGACTTCTTCCGCCGGGCGGGGATGCTGGACACCCGCCTCGGCCGGATGCGGAAGGACGACCCCGCCCAGGTCGCGGGGCAGGCGTTCGACGCGGTGATGTCGGGCAAGCCGAAACTGGTGACGGGATCGGCGGCGACGAAGGCGCAGGGGATCGCCGACCGGGTCCTCCCCGACCGGTTGAAGGCCGCGGCTCACCGGCGGGTCGCTGAACCCGGTTCGGGGAGGAAGGCCGGCTGAGGCCGGGGGTCGGCCGGCGCTCAGCCCCTGAACGCCTCGGCGAACTCGTGCGCCGTGTCCCCGGTGCTCGAACAGGTCGCCTGGGCCTTGGTGTTGGGGCCTCCGGGGCACGGCCTGTCCCGGGTGGCCGACCACATCGACAGCCCTCCCAGGCCCTTCTTCTCGGCGAACTTCCGCAGCTCCGTGGCGTCTTCGGGGCGGAAGACCTCGACCTTGACGTCGTTCACGCCGATCATCGGCGTCACCGACACCGCCCGCCACGCCTCCTCCCGGCCGCGGATCCCGAGCACCTTCGCCACCTGCTTCTGCGTGGCGGTGGCGGCCTTCACCGCGTACTCGCCCATGTCGCCGTCGTAGTAGGTGCCGTAGTCCATGGCCATGATGTTGACGGACGAGACCCGTGTCCCGTGCTCCTCGGTGCTCTTCAGCACGGCGAGGGCGTCGCGGTTCAGGCCGCCCGGCATGACGGGGAGGGTGAAGGAGACGTCCAGCTTCGGCAGCCGCTTCTGCAGCCGGGCGACGGCGCGGGCGCGGAGCTCGTTGGCACGGGTGTCGGTGAGCGCGGGGCCCTCGATGTCGAAGTCGACCTTCGTCAGGTCGTAGGCGTCGACGACCTCGCTGTACGCGGCGACCAGATCGTCGACGGACTTGCAGGCCCGGGCCAGTTCGTTGCCGCTCTGCCCGCCGAACGAGACACGGACGTCGCCCCCCGCCTTGCGCAGCTCCGCCGCCTGGCGGGCCACGGGGTTCTCGCGCAGCTCCTGCCGCCCGCCCCACATGGGCACGCACTTCCCGCGTCCGGGGGAGACGAAGGCCAGGTTGTACTCCTTCACGCCGGTCCGGCGGGCGCCTTCGAGCAGGTCGTAGGAGGGCTTGAGCGAGGTGTCGACGTACGGCGCGAAGGGGACGGGCTTCTTCCGGGGCTCCTTCGCGGAGCCGTCCCCGTCCCGCGAGGGCGATGGCGGCTTGGAACGCCCGGGCTTCTCGTCCTCGCCGCCCGAGCAGCCCACCAGCAGCGACGCGGCGACCGCCCCGGCCGTGACCACGGCGCGGGCCCGCCTCAGCGAGCGGCTCCTGCGGGAAGCCTGTGCGTGGGCGCTGTTCCTCATCGTCGGGCTGTCTCCTCAGGTGCTGTGACGTCGGGGCGCGGGCCGGTCCGCCGGCGGGCCGCCTCGGCGTGAGGCGGAGCCCCCGGTCAGGAAACCATGCCAGCACTCGCCCCCGCGGCGTGAACCGGGATGGCGGCGGCCGTGGCCGGATAGCGCGGGGCGTAGGCCCGACACGCCTAGCATCGCCCGGACTTGGGACCGGGAGCGGACGGGCGCAGTGGCAGGGAGGGCCGGGGGATGGAAGAGACGGGCCACACGTGGACGGACGGAGAGCCGGAGCAGCTCGTCGCCCTCGAGGTCGACCGGCCGCACGCCGCCCGCGTCTACGACTGCCTGCTCGGCGGCAAGACGCACTACGCGGCCGACCGGGAACAGGCCGAGAAGGTCCTGGCCACCGTCCCGTCCGCCGAGGCGAGCGCGAGGGAGAACAGGGCGTTCGTCCACCGGGTGGCGCGGGCACTGGTGACGGAGCACGGCATCGGGCAGTTCCTGGACATCGGCACCGGCATCCCCGCCTCGCCCAACCTGCACGAGGTGGCGCAGGCAGCAGACCCGGCGGCGCGGATCGTCTACGCCGACAACGACCCGATCGTACTGACGCACTCGCGTGCCCTGCACACCAGCAGCCCCGAGGGCAGAACGGCGTACATCCAGGCCGACGCGACGGACCCGTGGAGCATCCTGCGCGCCCCCGCGCTCCGCGACACGCTCGACCTGGAGCGGCCCGTCGCCGTCACCCTCTGCCTCCTCCTGCACTGGCTGCCGCCGGACTACGACTGCTACGCCATGGTCCGCACGCTCATGGACGCGGTGCCGGGCGGCAGCGCGCTGGTGGTCACCCACGTCACGGCCGACTTCGACGTCCGGGTCAGCCGCATCGAGGAGGACTTCGAAGAGACCGGTTCTCCGGTGCGCACCCGGACGCGAGCCCAGGTGGAGCGCTTCTTCGACGGGCTGCGGCTGCTGGAGCCGGGCCTCGTGGCTCCGCAGCACTGGCGTCCCGAGCCGGTGGAGATCGAGGCCGGGGTACGCGAGGCGCTGCGCGACGGCGACGTGCCGATCTGGGCGGGAGTGGGCCTGAAGCCCGCCGCCGGCGCCGGCTGACCCCCGGGGGCCGGCACGCCGCCGACGGCGGGACGCGGCCCGCGCGCCGTCAGGGGAGGCGGCCGAAGGTGTGCGTGACGTGCTCGGTGAGCGCCTTCATCCGGGTCATGGGGCGGCCGAGAGCGGCCGCGGTCCCGGGCACGGAGCGGTTCTCCAACTCCCAGCCGAACGCCTTGAGTTGCGTCTCCACCGGTTCGCGTTCCCCTTCGGGGAAGAGGGACTTCACGTCGATGCCGAGGTCGTCGGAGCCTTCCCGGAGAACCGGATCGCCGACCAGGCGGGCGATGTCGTCTATGCGTTCCACGGCGAAGCGGCTGCCCGGCGCCGAGAGCCGGCTGATCTCCTGGAGGAGCCGGGTCTCCGCCTCGGGCGGCAGATACGGCAGCAGGCCCTCGGCGAGCCAGGCGGTGGGGGAGGCGGCGTCGTGACCCGCCGCCCGGAGCGCCGCGCCCCAGTCGTCGCGGAGGTCGACGGGGACCGGCCGGTGGTCGCAACCGGGCTTCGCGCCCTCGGCGTCGAGGACCCCCGACTTGAACTCGAGTACGGCGGGCTGGTCCAGCTCGAAGCAGACCGTCCCCGAGGGCCAGCCGAGCCGGTACGCACGGGTGTCCAGGCCCGCGGCGAGGATCACCACCTGCGTGAGGCCGTCGGCGGTGGCGGACGCGAAGTAGTCGTCGAAGACGCGGGAGCGCAGGCCCACGTACTCGGAGGTCGCGGCCCACAGTTCGTCGTCGGGCTCCTGGCCCCCGCTCCTGCCGGGGGCGGAGAACGGGCCGCCCGGCTGGGCGGCGGCGACGAGGCGGGACGCGTAGGGGTCGGTCATCAGCGCGTCGGGACGCGCGGTCTCCGTCGCTCTCCCGGCGGCGACCGCCAGGGCGGTCCGCCCGACTCCCGTGACGATGTCCCACTGCTGGTCCGTACTCAACGAACACCTCCGTGTTCAAGGGCGTGCTGGTCCGCCGCCGTTCGCGGGGCCGCGACCCGGTCGTGACGGGCCTGTACGGCGACCCCGACGGGATATCAGTAATTGGTAAGCTCGGGCAACTAACTGCGGATCGCGGCGGCTTCGTCCCGGCGCTTCCCGGCCACGGACCGCGGAGACGGGACGGCGGAGGCGCGTCGTACCCCGCCTTCGTGGCGCTCGGGTCACCGGTGCGACTTCCTCCCCCTTCCACTGATACGTCCTGAGGCTTCCCGCGAAGACGCCGTGGAAGACAGGCGGGCACAAAGTGCCTCATCTCGACCGCGCGGGGCTCATGTTCAGGCCGTTTTCCTGCTCGGCCGCTTCCGCGGACGGGGCGGGTTCCCTTTGACTGGTGAGAGCGGGCGACCCCCGCAAGCGGCCCGCCACCCGCGGCCCGGCGTCCGGTGGACGGCACCCTCCGGTTCCCCGGCCCTCTGGCCGCCCGGTCTCCGGCACCAGTGGTGTGAGACGTCGAGGAGCCGGGCAGGTGCCGGTTCCGCGTGGCTCGTCACGGCCGCGAACCGGCGTGCGCGACCGGAACCCGCCGCCCCCGGCCGCCTGATCTCCGTACGGCACGGCACCCGAAAGGACACGATGACCGATCCCGCCGACCCCCTCGGTCCCGCCGAACCCGCCACCCCCGCAGGTCCGTCGGGCCCGCACTCCCGTCCCGGGACGCCCGCCGCCCCGGCACAGGGCGAGGGTGCGCGGGAAAGTTCCGGGGAGGGGGCCGGCACCGGCTCCGACGACGGACCGGAGCCTGCCGACCGCATCGTCACGACGGTCAACCCCCGTATCGTCCCCGCGGGTTCGCGGAACCCGGCACCGCCCGAGCCCGCCGGGCACACCCGCAGAGCCGTACTCGCCGCGATCGCCGCCGTGGCCGTACTGGGGCTGCTGATCGGCGGGTTCGCGCTGTACGGCGGCAGCGGCGGCGAGGAGTCGACGGGGACGGGCGCCAACCCGGGCCCGGAGTGGAACGGGGGCCGGGAGAACGACGCGAACAGGCCCGGTGCCCCCTCCTCGGGCGGCTCCCCCTCCGGCGACGACGGCGGCAAGGGCGGCAAGGACGATGAGAAGCCGGGATCGGAGCGGCCCGGGGACGGTGACGACGGCAAGGACCGCCCCCCGCAGGACGGCGGTACGCAGAAGCCGCCGGCGCCGGGCCCTCCGCCCGGCGGCGGAGAGGGCCCGGAGGGGACCGTCCGGCTCTGGAGCCACAACTCGGACCAGTGCATCGACGTTCCGGGAGGCGAGGGGGAGGACGGAACTCCCCTGCGGATACGGACGTGTTCGGGATCCGCGTCGCAGCGGTGGAGGATAGTGGACGACGGCACGGTGCGGTTCCGGGACCTGTGCATGGACGTCGCGAACGGGTCCGTCGAGAACGGGGCGGTGATCCAGCTCGCCCGCTGCAGCGGCAACCCCGCGCAGCAGTTCGTGCTGAGCGAGGGCAGCGACCTGGTCAACCCGCAGGCCGACAAGTGCGTCGCTGTACAGGACGGCGACGTGCGGAGCGGAACTCCCCTGCGGCTGTGGGAGTGTTCGGGGGACGACAGCCAGAAGTGGAGCCCCGCGTGAGGACGCCGGCGCGGAGAACCCTGTGAGGGTCGGGCAGGCACGAGCCGTCGCCGCGGACTGGGTGGCGCGGTACGGGCGGTCCGTGCCCGGGTACAGGGGCGCGTACTTCAGCGGCTCCACCGTGGGGCTCCCGGACGACGCGGAGTTGCCGGCGACCTCCGACGTCGACGTCGTCGTGGTCACCGATGCGCCCCGACCGCCCGCCGCGCCGGGGAAGTTCGGCTACCGGGAGGCGGTGCTGGAGGTCAGCCACATGCCGGCGTCGCAGCTCGAACGTCCCGAACAGGTCCTCGCGTCCTACCACTTGGCGGGCAGCTTCCGCACCTGCACGGTCATCGAGGACCCCGGCGGCCTGCTGCGCGGACTGCTGGCCGAGGTTCCGGCCCGTTTCGCCGATCTGCCCTGGGTGCGGCGCCGGTGCGAGGACGCCCGGCACAGGATCGTCAGCAGGCTGGAGGCTCTGAAGGCACAGGAGGTCTCGGCGCCGTTCCACGAGCAGGTCATGGCATGGCTGTTCCCCACCGGCGTGACCACGCACGTCCCCTTGGTCGCCGCCCTGCGCAACCCCACGGTGCGGCTGCGCTACCTGCGCGTGCGCGAAGTGCTCGCCGACCACGGACTCTCGGAGCTCTACCCGGAGTTGCTGGAACTCCTCGGATGCCGGGAGTGGTCCGCCGCTCGCGTCCGGCACCATCTGCGCGCGCTGGCCCGGACGTTCGACGCGGCCGCCGAGGTCTCGAGGACGCCGTTCTTCTTCAGCGGCGACCTCACCGCCGCGGCGCGTCCCATCGCCGTCGACGGCAGTCAGGAGCTGATCGACCGCGGCGACCACCGCGAAGCCGTCTTCTGGATCGTCGCCACGTTCACGCGCTGCCACACCGTCCTCGCCGCGGACGCCCCGGAGTTGCACCGCTCCCTCGATCCCGCGTTCCGCGAAGCCGTCGCCGACCTCGGGATCGGTTCCTTCGCGGACCTGCTCCAACGGGCCGAGCGCGTCCTGCGGTTCCTGCCGCGGCTGTGGGGCACGGCGGAGGACGTCATGGCGCGCAATACCGCCGTCGCACGCTGAGCCCGGCCCGGCCCCCGGCCCGTCCAGTCCTGTCGCGTTCAGGCCGGGGGCACCGCCCGAGTGCCCCGCCGTCGGCCGCGGCAGCCCGTCACTCCCCGGGTCACTCCTCCCCGGACCGCATCAACGCCAGCAGCAGCCGCACGAGTTCGGCCACGATCTCGTCGAGCGTTGCGTCGACCCAGCCGGCCGCCCAGTCGTGCAGCAGCCCGTTGACGCTGCCGATGAAGGCGGCCGCCGCGAGACGGTAGTCGCGGTCCGCCGCCTCGCCCCTGCGGACCGCCGCGGCCGCCTCGGCCCGGATCAGGTCGATCCAGCGGGCCCGCCGCGAGAGGCGCTGCTCGTCCAGGCGGGGGCTGACCCCGACGATCTCCGTGAAGGTGATGCGGATGCGGCGCGGGTCCTCGGCGATGCTCGCCGCGTACGCCCTGAACACGGAGCCGTACCGCTCGGCGGCGGGCAGTTCGGCGGTCCGCGCGAGGGCGTCCAGAACGGCTCTCTCCGCGTAGTCGTTGACCTCCAGATGCAGGACGGCGAGGACGTCCTCCAGGGTGCGGAACTCCTCGTAGAACTGCCGGGTCGACAGTCCGGCTGCCTCGCAGAGGGCGGCGACCGTCGTCGAGCGGTAGCCGGGGCCCGCGCCGAAGAGTTCGAGCCCCGCGTCGAGGAACCTCCGGCGCCGCTCCGCGTGGCGTTCCGTGGCCGCCTTGCCCGCGTAGCGACCGGTGGACCGCCTCAGTCGCTCCGTCACCCGCTCTCCCTCGCTCGTGTCCCGGCCATCTTCTCCCGCGCTTCTCGCGCACGGGGGTTGAACAACCGCTGCGCTGTCGTTACTTTCAAGTAGCCGAATGTGAAGTGCATCATTTTCACTTTGTGGGGCGGGGCACCCCCGCACGGCGACGCGTGACCGCACAGCGCGCGGCGTACCTCCGCACCGGAGGGCGCGCCCGCTGCCGGGCCGTTCCCAGGGCCGCAGCGCCTCCCCGGAGGGTCCGGCACAGCTCATGACGTATCAGCTGCTCGCGCCCCGGCGGTGCGGGCCGCCACGTGAAGGAGAGCCGTGGACGTGACCAGGAAGAACGCGGACCCCCGGACGCCCGCCCCCGTAGAACGGCAAGCCCCCCGCGCGAGGCGCCGCCACCGGCTCCCGGTGGCCCTCGCGGCGGCACTCGCGGCCGTGGCCGCCACGACGGGTGCGGCCGGTGCCGCGCCCGCCCCGCAGGGGGAGCGGGCGGAGCTGCGGGAAGTGATGTTCGTCGGCAACAACTGGGACGGGACGGCCGACGTGATCGAGTCCAGCGGCTCCTTCGGGAAGCTCGGACGCATCAACGTCGTGCCCGACAAGCAGGAGCGGCTGGACGAGATCTACGCGAACCCGATCAAGCTGCTGTTCTTCCTGGGCATCAGGAACGGACCGGGGGAGGGGCACGACCAGTTCGTGGACGACATGTACTCCACCCCGGACGGCAGGTCGATGGTCGTCTCCCGGCCCAGCTTCGCCGACGTCGTCTCCGTCGACGTGACGACGGGGAAGCTCAACTGGCGTTTCCCCGTCTCCGGATTCCGCTCCGACCACATGGCGGTCTCCCCCGACGGGAAGCGGGTGGCGGTCTCCGCCTCCACGTCGAACACCGTGCACGTCCTCGACATCGAGACCGGGGAGGAGGCGGGCTCGTTCAAGACGGGCGACAAGCCCCACGAGAACGTCTTCACCGACGGCGGGAAGCACCTGTGGAACATGTCCATCGGCGACGTCCAGACGGACACCGACGCGCCCTGGCTCGACTGGACGAAGGGCGACCGCAAGATCACCGTCGTGGACACGGAGACGTTCGAGGAGGTCGAGGTCATCGACATGCGCGAGCGCCTCGACGCGTTCGGCCGCAAGGACCTCTCCGACGCCGTGCGGCCGGTGGCGTTCACGCCCGACGAGTCCAAGCTGTACTTCCAGGTCTCCTTCTACAACGGGTTCCTGGAGTACGACGTCGCCGAGGACAAGATCACTCGCGACAAGACCCTCCCGAAGAATCCCGACACCAGCGAGGACCGCACCACCTGGGTCAACGACTCGCGCCACCACGGAATGTCGATGAGTCCGCAGGGCGACAAGCTGTGCGTCGCCGGGACGATGGACGACTACGCCACCGTCGTCGACCGGGAGACCCTGGAGGAAGGGCCGCTGGTGACGGCCTCGAAGCCGTACTGGGCGACGGTGAGCGGCGACGGGAAGTTCTGCGTCATCTCCGAGAGCGGCAGCGACCAGGTCACCGCCATCGACTTCGGCACGGGCGAGAAGACGGTCTCCGTGCCGGTCGGGGACCATCCTCAGCGCGTCCGCGTCGCCCACGTCCCGGACGGGTGGACGAGCCCGCCGGCGCGCTGATCCCCGCGCGGGGAATCGGCACCGGGCCGGGCGCGCAGCGTGATCCGGCGCGACGGACGCACACGCACCCGGTTCCGGTTCCGGTTCCTCAACGCGTCCGGGACGGTGTCCTTCTGACGCTTCCCCGTCGCGCCTCGTCCGCGGGACCGGAGCCGAGGGAGAGCTGCCTCCCCTGCCAGCGGGCCCGGACGCGGCGATCGTGCGAGACGAGGACGAGCGTGCCCGGGTAGGTGCTGAGAGCCTCCTCCAGCTCCTCGGTGAGGGCGGGCGAGAGGTGGTTCGTCGGCTCGTCGAGCAGCAGGGTGTCGGTGGACCGGGTCAGCAGCCGGGCGAGTGCGAGCCGCTGGCGCTGGCCGGTGGACAGCTGTGCGACCTGCGCGGTGAGCCGGTCGGAGGTGAACAGGCCGAGGGAGAGCAGCTGTTCGGCGTGGTCCTCGGGGGTGCCCGGGCGCCCTTCCGCGAAGGCCTGCAGGAGCGTCTGGCCGGGGCGGCCGGGCCGGGGCTCCTGCGGCAGGTGGCCGACGCGGCCGCGCCGGGCGACGTGGCCGCCGTCGGGGGCGAGTTCTCCGGCGAGGACGCGCAGCAGGGTGCTCTTGCCCGTGCCGTTGCCGCCGGTGATCAGCAGACGGTCCCCCGCCTCGACGGTGAGGCAGGTGCGGGGGAGGCGTCCGCCGACGGTGGCGCCGTCGGCTTCGAGGACTGTGCCCGTGAGGCGCTCGGCGCGCAGGACCGGGGTGAAGCGGAGGGGTTCGGGCGGCGTGGGCACGGGGTCGGCGAGGAGGCGCCGGAGGCGTTCCTCGGCGTTGCGGACGCGGCTCGCGAGCGACTGCTGGACGCGCCCGGCGGCGCGGTCGTAGGCCATCTTGTTGCCGTCGGTGATGGACCGTCCGGGCGCGACGCGGCGGGCCGTGGTCTCCGCGGTCTCGCGCACCGCCTCGACATCCGCCTTCCAGCGGAGGTGGCTCTCCTCCCAGCGCTGACGGGCCGCCGCCTTCCCCTTGAGGTAGCCGTCGTAGCCGTTGCCGTAGCGGGTGACGGTGTGGCGGTCGCCGTCGACCTCCAGCAGCGTGCCGGTGACGCGTTCGAGGAAGGTGCGGTCGTGCGAGACGGCGACGGTCGTGCCCCGGCGCGTGCGCAGATGCTCCTCCAGCCACGTCAGGGCCTCGTCGTCGAGGTGGTTGGTGGGCTCGTCGAGCAGCAGGACCTCCGGGGCGGCGGCCAGGAGGGCGGCGAGGCGCAGCCGGACCTGCTCGCCGCCCGCGAGGTCGCCGACGGCCCGGTCGCGCGGCAGGTCCACCAGGCCGAGGCCGTGCAGGGCGCGCTCCACCCGGGCGTCGGCCTCGTAGCCGCCGCGCAGCTCGAAGGCGGTCGTCACTTCGCCGTACTCGGCGAGCGCGGACTCGTCCTCGGCGAGGAGCCTCTCGAGCCGGCGCATGCGGCGTTCGAGGGAGCGCAGGTCGCTCAGCGCGACGTCGATGGCCTGCTGGACGGTGTGGCGGGGCGGGAAGGATGCCTCCTGCGGGAGGTAGCCGACGCCTCCGTCCGCCTGGACGACGACGTCTCCCGAGTCGGGCTCCTCGGCCCGCGCGAGAAGGCGCAGCAGGGTGCTCTTCCCCGAGCCGTTCTCGCCGACGATTCCGGTGCGCTCGCCCGTGGTGAGGGTGGCGGTGACGGAGTCCAGGACGAGTCGGCCGTTATAGGACTTCGTGACGGAGCGGCAGCTGATCTGAGTGGGCATGCGGGTCCTTCGGGGCGTTCGACGGCTGGACGGCCGCTGTGGGCCGGGAGGTTCGGTGAGCGCCCGGGAAGAGCATGACCACTCCACTGCTGCGACGACAGTTGCGTGCGGACGCTGCCACGGCTCCGGCGGTGAGGGCAAGCGGGTTTCGTCCCCGCGCGCCGCCGGACGAACGCGGCCGCCCGCCGGACGCGGTGGGAGGCGGCGTCGCCCGCGCCCGCGCGGCCGGGGAGCGCGGGGCGCACGGCAACTCCGGGACAGGGAGCGGCACTTGGCGCTTCCGGCCGGAGCTGTGCCGGTGCGGGGCACGGTGGGTGTGCGCGGGCCGGCCATGATCGCCAGTCAACCGCCTGGCGGCGGACGCAGCCATCACCCTGCAGCGGGACTCGAGCGGCCCTGTGGCGAGGCGCGAGGCACGCCGCCGGACGGACCGTCAGCCGCCGACGGTCTCGAGGTGCTGCCCGTCGGCCTCGGCCGCGATCTCCGCGCTGACCTTCGTGCCGCGGTCGCCGTCGAGGGTGACCGACGCGAGGACCGAGGAGATGACCACGTTCGGCAGGATGTGCCGCAGCAACTCGGCGATCCTCTCGCCCAGGTCCGCGTAGTCGCTGAGCGTCTGCGACATGGCCTGGACGCCGGCGAAGGCGCCGACGATCACACGGGCCGTCTCGGCCGGTTTCACGTGCGGCAGCAACTCGCCCTGTTCCCGGGCCGCTTCGAGCATCTCGGTCAGCGTCTCGCTCCAGGTCAGGAACGGCCCGCTGCGGTCGAGGTCCGCCGCCTGCTGGTTGAGCGCCAGCCACACCCCGGCCCGCACCATGGAGTCGGTCTGCAGGCGGTGGACGTAGACCATGACCATGTCCACGAGCTCCTGCGCCTTGCAGGTGCGTGTGGGAACCGGGTCCTGGCCCTCCTGGGCCCGCAGAACGCCCTGGGCGAGCTGCTCCTTGGAGGCGAAGTGGAAGTAGAGGGCGCCCTTCGTGACGCCCGCGGTGGAGAGGATGTCGGCGATCGTCGCCGCCTGGTAACCGCGCTCCCCGAAGACCGCCGCCGCGGCTTCGAGGATCTTCCGGCGGGTGCGGATGGCCCGGTCCTGCATAGCCACGCCCCCTCCTGATGTGGGCCGGCGGTCCGCGGGGGACCCCTGGCAAAGAAACCGAAGAGTTTGTATCTTACCGGCCCGTACCGTGTCTGCGTTCAGGGGGGCTGCCGGGCTCCCGCCGCATTGGGGGGATCAGGGGTGTTCAGGGCTGCGCCGTCCGGCCGGGACGGCAGCGACGGAGCCTCCGGGGTCCCGCTGTGATCCTCGTGACCGGCGCCACCGGCACGGTGGGGCGGGAGGTCGTGCGCCGGTTGCCCGCCGACGGTCCGGTCCGTGTCCTGACCAGGCGTCCGGGCCGCGTCGGCGACGTGCCCGGCCACGTGGAGGTGGCGGCCGGCGACTACGGCGACGCGCCGTCTCTGGAGCGGGCGTTGAGCGGCGTGACGAAGGTCTTCCTCCTCACCGGCGCGGTGGGCGGCGACGACGACGAGCGCTTCCTGCGGGCGGTACGCGGCACGGACGTACGGCTGATCGTCAAGCTCTCCGCGGCCGCGGTCGCCAACTCGGCGGCGGACGACGCCATCACCCGGTGGCAGCGGCGATGCGAGGCGCGTCTGCGGGAATGCGGGACGGAGTGGACGCTGCTGCGTCCGCGGGCCTTCATGTCGAACACCCTGGGGTGGGCTCCGCTGATCGCCTCCGGGCGTCCCGTGTCCGCGTTGTACGGCACCTCGCTCAACTCCTGCGTCGACCCCCGGGACATCGCGGACGTAGCGGTCCGCGCGCTCACCGAGGAAGGGCACGGGGGCAGGGCGTACACCCTGACGGGGCCCGAGCCGGTCAGCGCCGTCGACCAGGCGGCCTGCCTCTCCCGGCTGCTGGGGAAGCCGGTGCGGTTCGAGGAGATGGACGCGGCCCGGGCGAGAGCCGCCTATCTGCGGCGCCATCCCGAGCACGTCGCGGAGGCGCTGCTGCAGAGTGCGGAGCAGCAGCGGGCCGGTGCGAAGGCCCGGGTCGAGCCGACCGTCGAGGAGGTGACGGGCCGTCCGGCGCGCTCCTACGCGCAGTGGGCCGCGGACCACATCGGCTTCTTCGCGGACGGCGCGGTGCCGCGTCGGCCGGGGGAGGCGGGGGCCGGGCGGCGCCCGGAGTAGCGGGACTGCCGGACGCGGCCTGCGTGCGCCCCGCCGTCAGAGGCGTGCCGCGGCGAGAGTGGAGCTGAAGAGCTGCTCGTCCCCCTGTGTGGCCGTGACGAGCACCGTGGTCAACGAGCCCTCCTTGTCCGGCAGTTCGCGGGCCTCGACCATGCAGGGGGCGTCCAGTTCGGCGTAGCGCTCGAAGGTGCTGCGGGCCGAGACGGGGAACGGGGCGTGGCCGAGCAGGGCGTGCGCGGCCTGCCGGGTGGCTTCGAGCAGCACCATGCCGGGGACGTGGTCGACGGGGTGGTCGAAGAGGACGGGATGCCGGGTGTCCGCCCGCAGCAGCCACCGGCCGGCCTCGCCGATGGGGGAGAGGACGACGTCGACGGGCGAGGTGCGGCCCACGTGCTGAGGGGGCAGCGGCGCGGTCAGCGGGAGCGGTGACTCGTCGCTGCGCGGACGGTCGCGGCGGAGCCGGTCGTGCACCTCCGGTCTGGTGCAGGTGAAGGAGGCACCGCCGGTCGCCACGGTCTGCCCGTCCTGGCGCAGCACCGCCTCGTACCGGAGCCCCTTGAGGGCGCCGCCGGGGCGGCGGTCCACCTCCGTGCAGGAGACGTCGATGTCGAGGCTGGCGGGGGCGCCCGCGATCCGGAGCTGCTCGGGTACGACGGCGAACTCCAGGTCCCACATGAGGAACTTGTGGCCGAGGGGCACGTCGAAGCCGGTGTGGGCGAGCAGCGCGCCGATCTGGCGGATCGTCTCGGCGGCGAACAGGGGGTCGTAGCGGCCGTCGACCGGCGCGAAGTAGCTGTGGCAGCGCGGCCATTGGGCGGTGACGCGGAACTCCGTCCCGCTGCGGGGGGTCCAACTGGTCAGCAGGACCTCGGCGACTGCGGCCCGGTGCACGAACTCCTTGGGCACGGTGGTCGTCAGCGGCGGAAAGTGGGACAGCGCCTGGCTGAGGTGTGCCGGGTGCGGGCCGGCCTCCTCCGGTATTCCGGACGAGCAGGACGTGACCTGGGCAGTGCTCGCGATCATGATATTCCCCGATTGACTGCAACAGAACTTACAGATTAGGGGTGTTGATCCGCCGGACCCCTCGCTGCCGTAAGATACATACCACCCGGTTTAGTTTCTACAGATTCCCTCTACTCGCCGGGGAGGAAGAAGCCGGTTCCGGCGTAGGTGCAGGTGGTCGCCGCGGGAGGCGCGGCAAGTGGCACGGCCCTCTTGCCGGGGAGCTCAGTGCGGGGGTGCGCAGCGGCTTCCGGGGGCTTGCCGCGGAGCGCGTCGCGTGGCCGTGCCCGTGGTGCGGTCGAGCGGGCCGGGAGGCGCGCTCCGTGCGACAACGGGGACGCTGCTTCCCAACTCCCGGTGAACCGCCGTGTGTTGGGACCGCCCTTCGAGCAGCGTACGAGCCGTTCTCGAGGTGCGCGCTGGAGTGTGTCCGGAAGGCCATGGCCATGGCCGCGGGCGGGGGCAGGGGCGCGGCATGGCGGTGTCGCCGTACGCGCGGGCGCGGCTTTCCGCGAGGGCCGGGGTCGGGACCTGTGTCCGATGCGCGTGAAGCCTTTGTGCCTGCCTGATAGAGGACGCAGAAACCGCATATGCGGTTTGTTAGCGTGGACTTCCGAGAGCTGTGCGCCTCTCGATGTGCATACCCCGCGCGGGCGGCGCGTCCTGGTGGCCGCCGGTGCCCTGCCGGCCGGCCCGGACCGGACCGCGCCGGCGATCGCACGGCTCCCTCGGCCGGCAGGCGGGGCGTTCCGCGAACCGCGGCGCCGCCGCCGCGAGACAAGGAGAGCCCGCTGGTGGGGGAGCGTCGCGGTCCGGCAGGTCCGGGCCGTGGCGCGCCGCCCCGGGTTCCGGTGCGCGGGGTGCCCGGGGGTCCGCGCCGGTGCCGGTGCCAGAGGGGGCCGCCGGTGCGGCGGGTGGGGCGACGACCGGTACGCAGACTCCCCGATGTCAGGAGACGACCGATGGTGAAGCAGGAACGCGCGGCGCGGACCAGGCAGCTGCTGCTGCAGGCGGCCGCCGAGGTGTTCGTACGGGAGGGCTATGCGCGCGCCTCGCTCAGCACCATCAGTGGGCGGGCCGGTGTGAGCAACGGGGCTCTCCACTTCCATTTCGAGACCAAGAACTTGCTCGCGGAGGCCGTCGAGCAGCGCGCGGCCGTGACCCTCCGGCGCATCGCCGCCACCGCGGACGAGGCCCCGGGCAGCGCTCTCCAGCGGCTGGTCGACGCGACGCACCGCCTGATGACCGCTCTCCACCAGGACGTCGTGGTGCGGGCGGGGTTCGAGCTCTGCGCCTCGACCGGACGGCGGGGCGGGGGGCTCGACCTGCGGCGCGAATGGCAGGACTGGGTCGGGAAGTTGCTCGCCGAGGCCGAACGCAAGGGCGATCTCGCCGAGGGCGTCACGGCCGCGGACGCCGCGACGGCCGTGGTGACGTCCACCGTCGGTTTCGAGATGCTCGGCTCCCGCGACCGGGCCTGGGTCGCTCCGGAGACCGTGGCGCGCTTCTGGGAGTTGCTGCTGCCGCGGCTGTCCCACCCGGGGGTGCTCGGTGAGCTCAGCGCCCGCGGCACCGACGCCGGCGGGCCGCCGCAGGTCTAGCGGATCGGTGCTACATAAACCGTCCACGCGGTTTCATAACTCCCTGCTGGACTCCCTCGGAGGGCGTCCTGTCGCATTCGCCGACTGTGCTCCGGTCTTGGGGCGGGGGCACTCGACGGTCACTCAAGAATGCCACAAGTACCGCTGGACATGGCGGAGTTGAGAAGGTTCCGTGGGTCCTGCGCCGGATGGGCGGCAGGGTGCCCGGCTGTCGGCGGAGGAGGGCGTGCGGGCGACGATGTTGTCCGTTGAAACAAACCACGTGAACGGTTTTATATTGACAGACAGTGCGCCCTGTTCTCTAATCAGGATCCTCGCACCGGAAGAATCCCTTCGGGTTCGAGGCGACCCCGACAGCAGAGATCGAGTCGTGCAGGGCTCGATGCGACCAGACCAGGCAAACAGGGGGAAAACGGCGTGGACATTGGTGTACTCGGTGCGCTGGCAGTGCGGCAGAACGGCATTTCGATCACGCCGACGGCTCCCAAACCCAGGCAGGTGCTGGCCTTGCTGGCACTGCACGCCGACAAGGTGGTGCCGGTATCCGTACTCACCGAGGAGCTCTGGGCCGGCACGCCGCCGCGCAGCGCCCGGACCACGCTCCAGACGTACGTGCTGCAGCTGCGCGAACTGATCGCGGCGGCGCTGGAGGACGGCGAGCCCTCCGGGGAGGCGCAGCTCAGCGCCAAGGACGTGCTGGTCACCTCGCCCGGGGGCTACATGCTGAACACCGCGGGCGGGACGAGCGACGTCCGTGAGTTCGAGCGTCTGGCCGGACTCGGCTACCGGGCGATGGACGCCGAGGACTACCAGGGCGCGGCCCGGCAGTTGAGGGCGGCGCTGGACCTGTGGTCCGGCTCCGCGCTCACGGACGTCCACGCGGGGACGCAGCTCGAGACGGAGATCCGCCGCCTCGAGGAGAGCCGGCTCTGCGCCCTCGACCAGCGGATCGAGGCGGACCTGCGCCTCGGCCGCCACCGCGAACTGCTCTCCGAACTGACCGTCCTGGTCAGCCGGTACCGCACTCACGAGAACCTGCACGCCCAGTTCATGCTCGCCCTGCACCGGTCGGGGCGCCGCGGCGACGCGCTGGAGGTGTACCAGCGGCTGCGCGGCACCCTGGTGGGAGACCTGGGACTCGAACCGTCCGCGGGGCTGCGCAGGTTGCAGCATTCCGTCCTCATGTCCAACGCCGAGCAGCCCTCGGCGTCCGCCGACGACAGCCAGCGCCTCGTACGCTCGGCCTGAGGCGTCCGCCCGCGCGCCGTGACGCGCCGAACGGCACCCGGGCTGCTGCCGGGTGCCGGGGCGTCTCCCGCGGGGCGGCCGGCGGTCCGGGGCGGGAGCGCTCGTATGGGAGATCCGCCGACGGACGCCCGCGGCGACGCGGCGGCGGACGGTGCTCCGCTTCCGCACGGTGCGGACACCGGCGAACCGCCCCCGGTCAGGCTGTGGTTCTGCGCCTGCGGCGATCTGCCGGCGACGGTCGCGGAGGAGCTGGCGGGCCACTGGCTCGACGAGCACGAACGCGGCGTCGCCTCCCGTTTCGTCTTCGGACGCGACAGGCGCCGGTATCTCGTCGCGCACGCGCTGCTCCGACGGGCCCTCAGCCTCGAAACCGGGCTGCCCGAGGGCGAACTGGCCTTCCGGCGCTCGCCGCGGGGACGGCCCGCCCTGCGGCTCCCCCGGGGAGGACCGCTCCGGGGAGGCCGCGAACCGGACTTCAGCCTCACCCACTCCGGCGACTGGAACCTGCTCGGAACGGTGCCGCGCGGGCGCATCGGCGTCGACGTCGAAAGCCTCGACCGCGGTGAACGCGGCATCCGGACCGTCGAGCGCGTCTTCAGCGCCGAGGAGCGGGACTGGGTCGCCGCCGGGACGCCCGGCCGTCCCCGCGACCACCGGGTCCTGCGGCTGTGGACCTTGAAAGAGGCCTACGCCAAGGCCCGCGGACTCGGACTCGCCCTGCCCTTCGACAGCTTCTCCTTCACGCTCGCGCCGGACGGCGGCGTCACCGGTTTCCGTCCCCCCGCGGACGACTCGGCGGGCCGCTGGCGGTTCCTGGAGTTCGAACCCGCGCCGGACGTCGTCGCCGCCGTGGCGGTCCGGTCCGACGCCACCCCGGAGCCCTTCGCCGAGCTGCGCTGCGGCTTCCCCTGGAGCCGGGCGGCCCCACGCGTCCTCGTCCTGCCCCGCACGGCGGAGGCGGACCAGGGGCCGCGGACGGCTCCGTGAGCCGCGCGACCGCGGGCCCCTCGTCCGCGCACAGGGCCGGCGGCCGGCCGGGGAGCGACCGGTGCTGGTGGGCCGCTCGAGACCTGCCGGACCGGCGCTGGAGCGTCCTTTACACCGCTCCGCGGCGGCCGGAAAACTCCCGGTGCCCCTTCGCCGCCCCACGGCGGCGGAGACGTCCAGGAGAGGGAGACCCGCGTGAGCACATGGGATGCCGACGTCGCAGTCGTCGGTCTGGGCGCATGGGGCTCCTGCGCGCTGTGGCAACTGGCCGGCAGAGGCGTGGACGTGCTGGGCGTCGAGCAGTTCGAACCGGGCCACTCCCTCGGCTCGTCGCACGGCGGCTCCCGGATGTTCCGCGTCACCTGCCTGGAGCACCCCGGCCTCGTCCCGCTGGCGCGCCGCTCCCTGGAGCTCTGGCACGAGCTCGCCGGCGCCTCGGGCACGACGCTCTTCGAGAACCTCGGGGGCCTGCTCATCGGCCCCGAGGACGGCCGGATCGTCGGTGGCACGCTGCGCGCCGCGCGGGAGCACGGCATCGAGGTCCAGCGCCTCGGCCGGGCGGAACTGGCCGAACGCTTCCCCCAGCACGCCGCGCTGGACCCGAGGGACGTCGCGGTGTGGGAACCGTCCGCGGGCATCCTGCGGCCGGAGGAGTCCGTGCGCGCGGCCGTCGGCCTCGCCCGCTCGGCAGGGGCCGCGGTCTTCACCGGCACCCGGGTGCACAAGGTGAGCCTCGTCGGCGGAGGCGTGGAACTCGAGGTCGGATCGCGGGTGCTGAGGGTGCGTCAGGCGGTCCTCACCGTCGGCTCCTGGCTGAGCTCGCTCGTGCCGGGCATGCCGCTGGAGACGCTGCGGATGCCCATCACCTGGTTCCGCTCCACTGCCGTCGACGGGCGCCACGCACTCGACCGGTTCCCCGTCTTCATGCGGGACCTGCCGGGCGGCGAGGTCCTGTGGGGCAACGGCAGCGACGGCCCGTACGACGTCAAGCTCGGCCTGGAGGTCCACGGCCGCACGCCCCGCCCGCTGGACCCCGTCACCGACGACCGCTCGGTGGTCGCGCAGGACTGGACGCACCTGACGGACGTCCTCGGCACCCGCCTGCCCGGCCTCGAAACCGCTCCCGCCAGGGTGTCGGTGTGCATGCTCACCACGACGCCGGACGGCCAGTTCGTGCTCGGCCGCCCCGGCGGCGACCCCCGGCTCGTCCTCGCGGGCGGCTGCAACGCGCACGGCTTCAAGCACGCCGCGGGCATCGGCGAAGCTCTCACCGACATCGTCACCGGGGCCGCGACCCGGATGCCGCTGGACTTCGCGTCGCCGGACCGGGCGGCCCTTCAGGGCGAGTCCGTGGCCGCGGACTCGCCCTGAAGCGCGACGAGTTGAACGGCCGAGAGGTGTTGAACGGCCGAGGTGCTGACGGGCCGAGGTGCTGACGGGCCGGGAGCGGAGGCCGCCGCGCCGTGACGGGGCGCCCCGCAGCGGCCGTCGGGGCGGGCGGGAACGTGGCCCCTTCGGGTGAACCTGCCCCTCGCGGAGGTGAGCGGGCGGTGGATGCGGCATGCCCGGCACCCATGCTCTCGTGGTCAGAGCAGGCCGTGCCGGAGAGGCGGACGCCCTCCCGGCCGGGCCGCGGCACCACCACGGGAGCACGTCTTGCCCACCGAGCACCACCGCACCGGAACCGCCCCGCCGCACACCGGCTGCCCGCCCGCCGGCTTCTCGACCCGGGTGGTCCCGGTCCCCGGGCGGGGGCCGTACGCGGTGGCCGAGGACGCGGACGGGGCGCTGTGGGTGACGCTCGCCGGGTCCGGGCAGATCGCCGAGCTGAACGACCGGGAACCGCCGCGGCTGCATTCGGCGGGGCGCGCCGACGCCAGGCCGACCGTCGTCGCCGCCGGACCCGACGGGCGGACCATGTGGTTCACGGAGTTCCTCGCGGGCCGCGTCGTGGGCGTCCGCCCGGGCCGTACCCCGGTGCGCGTGCCTCTGCCTGCCGGGGACGAGGGGCCGTACGGCGTCACGGCCGGGCCGGACGGCGCGGTGTGGTTCACCGAGCTGACCGCGAACCGGATCGGGCGGCTCGTGCCCGCCGGCGGCGGGCACGAGCGTGAACAGCCCTACGCCGTACAGGAGTTCACCCTGCCGGTCTCCGGCGGCTGCCCCGCGGGGATCACGGCCGGGCCGGACGGCGGACTGTGGTTCGCCCTCAGCGGGGCCGACGCGATCGGCCGCATCGGCCCGGGCGGCGCGGTGACAGTGCACCGGCTGCCGTCCGCGGGTGCGCGGCCGGTGCACATCGCGGCGGGCGCCGACGGGGCGATGTGGTTCACGCAGATCGGCGTCGGCCGCGTCGGCCGCATCACCGCCGACGGGCAGATCGACGAGGTGCCGCTGCCGGGCGGGCCCGCCACCCGTCCGCACGGCGTCGCCGCAGCGGCCGGCGGAGGCTGCTGGTTCACGGAGTGGGGCACCTGCCGCATCGGACGCGTCGACGCTTCCGGGCGGGTGTCGACGTGGCAACTCCCGCCCGGCGTCAGCGAACCGCACGGGATCGCGGCCACCGGAGCGGGCACGGTGTGGGCGGCCATGGAGAGCGGTGCGCTGGTCGGACTCACTCCGGACTGACCGCCCCGGGCAGGCCGCCGGCCCGCACGGGGCGGCCGCCGGCCGTCAGGGCGTGGTGGTGGGGGCGGCCTGCTCGCAGCGCACCACCGCCGCCGCCCAGCCGCAGGCGAGGACGGCCGCGGTCGCCGTCACCGCCAGCGCCGTACCGAAGCCGAGACCCGACCCGCCCAGGGCGATTCCGGAGAGGGCCAGGCCCACGGCGCCGCCGAGCTGCTGGCTGGAGTTGACCAGGGAGGCGATGACACCGGAGGACTCCGGGTCCGCACCCTGCGCTGCGGCGGCCGTCGCCGCCGGGAGGCCGGCACCGACACCGAGCGAGAAGAACAGGATGCCGGGCAGCAGTCCGGCGTAGGACAGTTCCCAGGCCGCGGCGAACGCCAGCAGCAGCGCTCCCGCTCCGGCGCCGGCGCAGGCCGCGGTGAGCACCCGGCCCGCCCCGAAGCGGACCGTGACCCGCTCGCCGCACTTCACGCCGGCCAGCGACCCCAGGGCGAACGGAACGTAGCCGAGTCCCGCCATCAGCGGAGACCAGTGAAGGCCCTTCTGCAGATAGAGCGTCAGCACCAGGAAGCCCTGGAAGGTGGCGGCGCAGAGCAGCACGCCGGACACCAGCGCTCTCGAGCGCACCGGAGAGCTGAACACCCCGGCGGCGACGAGCGGGTTGGCGGACCGGCGCTGGTCGAGGACGAACCCGGCGAGCAGCAGCAGCGACAGTGCGGCGCATCCGCCGGTCACGAGCGGACGGCCGGTGCCCTCGACGGACAGCAGCGCGTACACGAGCAGCGCCAGGCCCAGCGTGAGGAGGGACGCGCCGCGCCAGTTCAGGGGCTGGGCGCCCCGAACGGACTGCACGCCTCGCAGCAGCCGCGGCAGCAGCCCCAGCGCGAGTGCCGCCACCGGCAGGTTGATGTAGAAGATCCAGGGCCAGTCCAGGTACTGCGTGATCAGACCCGAGAGGATCAGGCCGGCCATGGCGCCGGTCACGGCGGTCGCGCCCCAGGCCGCGAACGCCTTGGCCCGCGCCGCCGGTTCGGTGAAGACCAGCGTCAGCAGGCCCAGCACCGCCGGGGCCACCAGCGCCGCTCCCAGGCCCTGCAGGGCGCGCGCCGCGATCAGCTGCCACGGCTCGGCGGCGAGACCGCTGAAGAGCGAGGCCACGGCGAAGACCGTCGTCCCCACCGTGAAGGTGCGCACCAGGCCGTACCGGTCACCGAGGCGTCCGCCGAGGACGAGGAAGCCGCCGAAGGTCAGCATGTAGGTGTTGATGACCCACACCAGGGAGGGGGCCGAGAAGCCCAGATCGTCCTGGATCGTGGGCAGGGCGATGTTGACGACGTTGTCGTCCAGGGTCAGCAGCAGCTGCGTCATGCAGAGGATGGCCAGCACGGCCCGCGGCCGCGAGGCTCTCACCTGCGTTGCTTCCTGTGACGTGCTCGTCATGGATCTCAGCGGTCCTCTCGTGGACGGATGGGTACGGGGGCGGGCCCGGGCGCCGGCCGGGAGACGCGGCCGCGCGGGGCGGAGCGGGGGCTCACCGCGCAGGGCCGGAGCGCCCTGTCCGCCGCCTGGCGCGGAAGCACCTGGCCCGCGCGCGGGCGCGGCCGGGGCGGCTGGTCGCGGGCGGGGACCGCAGTAAGGGCATGGGTGCGGGTACTCGCTTCGGCGTGCTGGATCCGGGACGGGGGCGCCCCGCTGCGGGCAGGTACCGGGCGCCGGGGCGCGGGGCCCGCAGACCTGCATCGGCGTGCTCACAGTCTGTCATATCCCGTTCACCGCACTCCAGTTGGCGCCGGGCCGGGCCGGCTGGTCAGCGTCGCGCCCGAGCCCTCCGCGGGGGAGCCGGCCTCCACCGCGAACGTGCTGTCGCGGCGGAGCGCTCCGGCCCACTCCCGGACCTCGGCGGCGTCCTGGCCGGGCCCCGGGGTGACGGAGATCCGTACGGCCAGTCCGCGCCGGAGGGCGTCCGCCACGGCGTCGGCGAGCGCGGCACGCGGTGTCTGCCCGCCGTCGCCTGCCGCGGGGCCCGCGCCGGTCCCGCCGTCGGCGCCTGTCGCAGTCTCCTCGAGGGACGCGAGCCGGGCGTGGTCGACCTTGCCGTTCGCGGTGACCGGCAGGGCGTCGGTCAGGACCAGGCTCTGCGGGACCATGTACGAGGGCACCGACTGCCGCAGCGCGTCCAGCAGTTCGCCCCGTACGAGCCGCGTGCCGCGTGCCAGCGCCTCGGGCCGCAGCGCGACGTGGGCCGTCAGCCGGGGCCGCCCGTCGGACTCACGCACGACCGAGGCGACCGCGCGCCGCACCGCGGGGAGCCGGTCCAGCACGGACTCGATCTCGCCCAGCTCGATCCGGTGCCCCCTGATCTTGACCTGCCGGTCCTTGCGCCCCATGAACTCGATCGTGCCGTCGGTCCGCCACATGCCCATGTCGCCCGTGCGGTAGACGCGTTCGCCGAGCTTCTCGTGGACGGGGAACCGGGCCGCCGTCTGCGCCTCGTCGCCGGCGTATCCGCGTGCGAGCCCTCGGCCGGCGATGTGCAGCTCGCCCTCCTGGCCCACCGGCAGCGGACGTCCCTCGTCGTCGAGGACGTGGAAGAACTGGCCGCGCAGCGGACGTCCGTACGGGATGCTCCGCCAGTGCGCCGGGACGGTGCCGACCGGGTAGCAGATGGACCAGATCGCGGCCTCCGTCGCCCCTCCCGCGCTCACCACCCGCACCCCGGGCACCAGGGCACGCAGCCTGTCCGGCAGCGTCACCGGGATCCAGTCGCCGGACAGCAGGACGCAGCGCAGCGAGGCCAGTTGACGGGCGGCGGCGGCCGGATCGGCGTCGGCCAGGTCGAGCAGCATCTGCATCAGCGCCGGTGCCGTGTTCCAGAAGGTGACGCGGTGCCGCTCGATCAGGTCCATCCAGTGCTGCGGGTCCTGCTCGCCGCCCGGTTCGGGGAGCACGAGGGCGCCGCCCGCGCCGAGCACGCCGAACACGTCGTACACGGAGAGGTCGAAGCTGAGCGCCGACAGGCCGAGCACGCGGTCGTCCGGGCCGATGGCGAGGCGGTCGGTGATGTCGTCCACGGTGACGCGGGCGGCGGCGTGGTCCACGACGACGCCCTTCGGCTCGCCGGTCGAACCGGAGGTGAAGATCGTGTACGCGGGGGAGTCCGGGTCGGCGCGGGGAGCCCCGGCTTCTGCGGCGGACGGGACGTCCCCCTCGCCCGCCGTGCCCTCGTCCAGCACCAACGGGACCACATCCGCGGGGAGTTCGGCGGACCCGCCGGCGGGGACGAGAGCGTGCCCGATACCGGCCCGGCGGCACACGGCCGCGATACGCGTACCGGGCCAGGAGACGTCCACCGGGACGTAGACGGCGCCGTGCCGTGCGACGCCCGTCACCGCGGCGATCTGCTCGAACCCCTTGGGGAGCGCCACCGCGACGGAGCTTCCCCGCCGCACTCCCGCCTCCCGGAGCAGGCCCGCGACGTGCGCCGCCCGCGCGGCCAGTTCGCCGTGGGTGAGGGCGTCCGAGGGGCCGAGGAGGGCGGGCGCGTGCGGGGTGCGCACCGCGGCGGCCCTGAGCGGGCCGTCGAGCAGCGGCCCCGCGTCCGGGAACGGGCGTACGGTCAGCGGTTCCTGGAACGCGAAGGTGGGGTCCCAGCCCAGGTCGGGGCGGAGCCACGCCTCCGGGTCGCCGGCGAGGACCGACAGCAGCCGTCCGAAGGCGGCGCCGAGGCCCGTCGCCAGCGGCGCGTCACCCGGCGTCCCCGTGGCGCCGCGGGACTCCCAACGGGCCCCCGGCCGGGGCCCGTCGAGGTCCAGGACGAGACCCAGGACGGCCCCGCCACCGGCGTCCAGCCGGAACCTGACGGCGCTTCCGCCGGACCGCAGCGCGGCGGACGGGGCGGGTGCCGCGCTGCGCAGCTCCCGCGCGTACGCCGCGAAGCCTTCCCAGCGGAGCAGGTCCGGTACGGGGACCCGCGCGGTACCGGCGGACGGCTGCTCCGCCTCCACGCCGAGGCCGCCGGTGCCGCACGTCCAGCGCGCGGCGGCCAGTACGACTGCCGCGAACAGCGCCTCCTCGCGGGTCAGTTCGGCGGCCTCCGCGCGCGAGGTGAAGCGCGCGAGGAGGTCGCCGGGGAGCGGGACCGGCGGGTCCGCGGCGGGTGCCGCGGGAGAGGAGGACGGGGCGGCGGCCGGAGGGCTGTCCGCGCGGGCGAGCAGCGCACCGAGCGTCCGCACCGAACCCCCGCCGAGCAGGCGGCGCACCGACAGGTCGGCGTCGCCGTACGCGCGGAGCCGGTGGCGCAGCAGTGTCGCCGAGCCGGGCTCCAGGCCGAGTTCCGTCAGCGGGCGTCCGGTGTCGATCTGCTGCGCGTCCACGCCGAGGACGGCCGCGAGCTCGCCGGCCAGCAGTGCGGTGGGGGAATCGGCGGGAGAAGGGGAAGTCACCATGCCTCCAGGGCGGTCGGTTCTCGTGCTCCGGACGGACGCGGACCGGCGTCCGCGGCACCCGCCAGCGCCCGGCGGGCCTCCGCCGCGATCACCGCGGCTGTCTCCTGCGGCCGCTCGGAGAGGTAGAAGTGGTGGCCCGGCAGGAGGCGCAGTCCCAGGAAGGCGGGGCTGAGGCCCGCCCATGCGGCCAGCCTGTCCGGGGAGACGAGGGGGTCGTCCCGCCCGCCGAGCACGGACAGCGGCACCGGCGGCACCGGCTCCCGCGCGGCGGGGCCCCAGGTCTCCGTGACCTTCAGGTCGGCGCGGAGCACCGGCTCCACCAGCGCCCACAGGACGTCGTCGCCGAGCACGGCGTCCGGGGTGCCGCCGAGCAGCCCGACGGTCCGGCGCAGCTCGGCGGACGGCAGCAGGTGCCGCCGTACGCCGCCGCCGTCCGGGCGGGGCACGCCGCGGGCCGACATCCCCAGCCAGCGGGGCAGGGGCAGCCCGGCGTCGCGGATGCGCAGCGTCAGGCCGTGGGCGAGCAGCGCGCCCATGCTGTGGCCGAAGAACGCGTAGGGACGGTCGAGCCACAGCAGCAGTTCGTCGAGGATCCTGGCGACGAGAGCGGCCGGATCCTCGAGCGGCTTCTCGTGGCCGAGCCTGCCCCGCCCCGGCGCGTCGACGAGGCAGACCTCCCAGTCCGCGGGGAGGGCACGGGCCAGCGGACGGTAGGTGTGATGCGACCCGCCGGCGTGGTGGAACACGAACAGCCGCAGCCGGGGCTCGGCCACGGGGCGGGGACGGCTCACGGCACCTGTCACGGTCACCGCGTCCCGGCGGACGCGACTGCCCGCGTGCGCTCGTGCGGGGGCGGCGAGCCGTCCGGGCCGGGGGACGGCGTGCCGCGTTCCCGGCGCTCAGCGACGATGCGCCGCACCATGCCGGTCAGGACGGTGCTGCCACCCACCTCCACGAACCGCGGCGCCTCCCCGGCGGCCCGGCCGAGCAGGTACTCCACCGACTCCGTCCAGCGCACGGGGTGGTCGATCTGGGCGGTGAGGGTGGCCGCCAGCTCCTCGAACCGGTGCGGGCGGCCGGTCGTGTTGGCTATCACCGGGAACCGCGGGGCGCGGAAGGGCGTGGCGGCCAGCAGCGGGCCCAACTCCTGTGCGGCGACGCTCATATGAGGCGAGTGGAACGGCCCGCTCACCGGCAGCCGGCGTGCCATCCGCGCGCCCGCGTCCTCCAGGATCAGCTCCATCATCTCCAAGTCGTCGCGGGGACCGGCGAGTACGAGCTGGTCGGGGGAGTTGAGGTTGGCGAGGTGCACGGAGCCGAACCCGGAGCGGTGCAGCAGGAAGCGCAGCAGCGTCTCCTTCAGGCCGACGACGACGCTCAGGCCTCCGCCCGTCACCGCCGCCATGGCCTCCGCCCGCGCCGCCACGAGCCTCAGCCCCTCGGAGAAGGTGAACACCCCTGCCGCGGCAAGGGCGTTGTACTCGCCGAGGCTGTGTCCCAGGGCCGCGTCGGGGGCGCGCTCCTCCTCCAGCAGGGCCCTGTGGGCGAGGGCGTTCACCACGTACACGGCGGGCTGGGTGTAGCGCGTGTCGTCCAGCTGGCCGTCCCGGCCGCCGGTCAGGCAGAGTTCGCGGACCGAGTAGCCGAGCACGTCGTCGGCCTCCTCGGTCAGCGCCGGGAAGCGGTCGAACAACTCGCCGCCCATTCCCGGCCGTTGACTGCCCTGGCCGGCGAACATGTGCACCGTCGTCATGCGGGGTCCTCCGTACGCGCGATACGTGCGGCGAGCAGTCCGGCGAGTTCCGCCGCGTGGTCGTGGGAGAGCAGGCTGATGTGGTTGCCGGGAACCTCCTCGACGGTCACCAGGGAGCAGTGGTCCTCCCAGCCCATGCACCGCCGCGCGTAGTAGGCGTCGGACGCGTCGAAGGCGCTGCCCCGGCCGAAGTCGGTCTCGGCAGCCCGCAGGACGAGCAGCGGGCCCGGGTACGGCCCCGGACGGTACGACTCGACGGCCCCGAGGGTCTCCCGCAGCAGCGCGAAGGGGTCCGGTCCGCCGCCGCCCATCCAGGCGGCGACCTGGGCGAGTTCGTCGAGGTACTCGTCCGGGGCGAGGCCGGCCACGTCGTCACCGGGGCCCATGCCGCTCCCGGTGCCGCTCTCCGTGCCGCTCCGCGTCGCCGGCTCCTCGGCTGCGCTGCCGCGGGAGCGGTCGTACGCCTCGACCTGCCGCAGGAAGCTGCCGTCGGCCTCCGTGTCGGTGGTCCGGCCCGTGGGGGCGGCGGCGTCCAGCATGACGACGAGGTCAGGGGCCCGGCCCTCGGCATGCAGCACACGCGCCAGCTCGTACGCGATGACGCCGCCTCCGGAGAACCCGCCGAGCACGATCCGCTCGCCCTCCGCGGGCTCCGGCAGCGCCTGCGCGTACGAGCGCGCGAGTTCCTCCACAGTGCGGGCCGGCACGTCGCCGGGCAGTGCCGTGCGCGGGTCCTGGACGCCGACCAGGCGGGCGGGGCCGGGGAACTGCGCGGCGAGCCCGCCGTAGCAGGCGACCTGCCCGCCCGGCGGGTGCACGAGGTACACCGTCACCGGCGGACCGCCGTCTCCGGGTTCCGGGTCGCGCAGGGGCACCAGCGGCGCCGCCGCCGGGTCCTGCCCGTCCGGCGGTGTGCCGGTGCGCCGCTCGGCGACGAGGGCCGCCAGAGCGCCCGCCACCGGGTGCCGCACCAGGTCGCCCAGTGTCAGCGACGGCGCACCCCGGTCGGCGAGTGCCTTCAGCAGCCGGACCGAGAGCAGCGAATGGCCGCCCAGGGCGTAGAAGTTGTCGCCCGCGGCGACGTCCTCGACGCCCAGCACCTCCCGGAAGGCCGCCCGTACGACGTCGGCGTCCTGCCCGGAGGCGGGCCACGCAGCGGTGCCGTCCGCGGCGGGGACCTCGGCCGCGCGGCGCGGGGCGACGCGGGGAAGCTCGTCGTCGCCGACGCCTCCTACCAGGTCCAGCACCGTCAGTTCTTCGGGCGCGTCGGCGAGCCGGCTCAGACACCGCCCCCACAGCCGGGCCAGCCGCTCCGCGTCCGCCGCGTCCACCCGGCTGCCGTCCGCCACGAACTCGGTGACGAAGGCGCCGGGCCGGCGGTGCGCGACGGCGGTCACGGCGTAACCGGTACGGGCGCCCGCGGCGGTGGGTACTCCCACGTCGCATCCGGCCGCGGCGAGCCGCTCGCCGACTCCGCCGAGGGACGCCGGGTAGTTCTCCACCACGAGAAGGCTGTCGAACAGCGGCTCCCGGCCCGGCAGGCGGGCCCACCCGTGGACCTGACCCGCGCTCACCCACTCGACGTCCTGCAGGTCGAGCGCTGCTTCCCGGGCCCGCACCAGCAGGTCGGCGACCCGGTCTCCGGGGTCGACGGCGAGGTCGAGGGGGAGGGTGGTGGCGAGCATCCCGGGGATGCCCCGCACCCCTTCGGGGCCGTCGGCCCGGCCCGACATCGTCACGCCCAGCCGGGACCGCCTCGCCTGTCCGCCTCCGGCGCAGCGCCACAGCAGCGCCGCCCACACCGCCTGCAGGACGTTGCTCTCCGTCGCCGCGTGCCGGGCCGCCCAGACCCGCAGCGCGTCCACCGTCGCCGCCGGCAACTCCGAGCGTGCCTGGGCGGGTTCGGTCCCGGAGGCGGCCGGGAGGGGGCCCGCCGGGCGGGACAGGCCGGGCAGAGCCGCCGCGTCCGCGCCGTTCAGGCGGCCCTCGAAGTAGGCGCGGGCCTGCTCCTCGTCGCGGCCGGCGACCCACGTGGCGTGGTCGCGTGCGTCGGGGCGGTGCGGCGCGGTCTCCTCCGGGCCGGTGCCGTCGAGGTACGCCTCGTAGAGCTGCTCCAGCAGCAGCGCGACGCTCCATCCGTCGAGGAGCGCGTGGTGGAAGGTCATCAGGAGGCGGTGCCGTCCGTCCTCGGGGCGCACCGTCAGACGCAGCAGCGGCTCCCCGGGCGCGAAGCCGCGGTCGCGTTCGGCGCGCACGACCTCCTCCCACGCCGGCCCGTCCGCGCTCGCGCCGGGGAGCCGGGCGAGCGGCGGCGTGCAGTCCGGTGCGGCGGAGAGACGGGGCGTCGCGCCGTCCACCAGGCGGGCCCGCAGCACGAGGTGGCGGCGCAGCAGCACCTGCCAGGCGCGGTCGAACCGCTCGGCGTCGAACGCGCCGCCCCACCACCAGTGGAACTGCTCCACGTGCTGACCGGGCACGGACGCCGCGAGAGCCTCCGCGACCACGCCGAGCTGCTGCGGGGTGAGGGGCCACTCGACCGTTCCGGGCGCCGCCGCGCCGGGCTCCGCCTCCGCACGTGTCCAGTCCGTGACCGCCGGCGCGATCGCCATGCCGTTCTCCGGTCCGGAGACGGGAGCGGACTCGCCGTGCGGCGCGGCGAGTTCGGCGAGGACGCCGTGCACCTGCGAGCAGAGCGCCCGGACGCTGTCGCCGTCGAGCCCGTCACTGGGCGAGGGCGACCAGACGACGCCGAACCGCAGCCGCCCGTCGCGCACCACGGCGTACAGCTCGGCAGGGTGCAGGCGCGGTGCGTCCGGTGAACGGTCGCCGCCCGGGGGAGGGGCCGGGGCGAGCAGCCCGGAGTCCACCAGCCGGTCGGTCTGGCCGAGGTAGTTGAACGAGACCAGGGCGGGCGGCACGGCCGCCAGCTCGGCGCGCACGGCGGGATCCGGCGACAGCCACCGGTACGTCGGACAGCCCGCGTGAGCGGTGCGCGCGGCCAGCGCCGGCGCGATCTCGCGCAGGTACGTCTCCGGCCCGGCCTCGCGGGGCCCGCTGAGGACCACGGGCTCCACGGACGTCAGCCAGCCCACGGTCCTGGACAGGTCGGTCGGTGCGAGCGGCTCCGGGCCCGGTTCGGACGCGCTGTCCGGCCGGCCGTGCGTCTCCACGTCCAGTGTCACCAGCCGGCATCCGCGCCACCGGGCGAGCGCCAGCGCCACGGAGCCGGTGAGGACGGTGTGGACGGGAAGGCCGGACCGCCGCGGCACGTCGGTGAGGAGCAGCCGGGTCTCCCTCTCGCCCAGGGCGAACTCCTCGTGTCGGGCGGCGCTTTCGGGCCCCGGCAGTGCGGACGCGAGCAGCCCGTCGCACTCGTGCCTGACCTGGACCACCGACCGCCAGTAGGCAGCGCCCCGCGGGTCCCGCGCCGCTCGTGCGAGCAGCGCGGCCCAGGCGCGCTCCCCGGTGGCCTCGGGGGGAAGCCGGGGCAGCTCGCCCTCGGCGAGCGCCGCGAGCGCGGTGTCGAGGTCGGCCAGGACGATGCCCCACGAGACGGCGTCCATCACCAAGTGGTGTGCGGTCAGCCGCAGTTCGCCTCCCGAGTCTCCGTCGCGCACCAGCAGGGCGCGCAGGGCGCGGCCCGCGGCGGGGTCGAGCCCGCGCTGCACGGCCTGCCACTGCTGTTCCGCTTCGGCTTCACCGCCGTCCGCGACGGTGAGCATCTCGCGGGCGTCCCGGCCCGTGGGCGCGGGGCCGGGGCGCACCTCGTGGCCGTCCCCCGACTCCTGGACGCGGCAGGTGAGCGCGGGGTGCGCGTCGGCGACGGACTGCAGGGCCAGCCGCAGCAGCAGCGGATCGACGGGACGGCGCAGCCGCACCGCGACGGACAGGTTCCAGTGCCCGCGGCCCTCGGTGATCCGCTCGAAGAACCAGGACTGCACGGGGGACAGGGCGGGCGCGGCCTCGGCCGCGGGGAGGGAGGGCGCCGGAGCGGCGGCCGTCGGCGCCGGGCCGCCCTCCGCGCCGGTGTCCTCGGCGCGGCGCTCGGTGAGCAGCAGGGCCAGTGCCCGCGGCGTCGGGTTGCGGAAGACGTCGCGGGCGGAGAGCCGGTGGCCCGCCTTGCGCAGCCTGGTCACGAGCTGCACGACGACGATCGAGTCGCCGCCCGCGGCGAAGAAGTCGGTCTGCTCCGGCAGGGTCGCCGCGTCTCCCTCCGGTTCCGGTTCCGGGAGCAGAGCCGCCCATCCGGCGAGGCACGCGGACAGGACGTCCTCGTCGGCGGTCGCGGCCCTACCGGCGGTCCCGACGGCCTCGTCGGCCTGCTCCGCGCGGCAGGCGCCGCCGGACTCCCGCCCGGCGGACGGCACTTCACCGCTCTCCGGGTGGCTCCCGCCGGTCCCGGACACCCCGGGTGCCTCGTGCGTCTCGACGGCCTCGTGCGTCTCGGGGGGCTCGGGTTCGGCTCGTTCGGCCCGCGGTGTGCCGGGTCCCGCGTCGGACCGCAGGGCGCTGCCGAGCACCTCGGACACCGGGTCTCCCGGCCGTGCGGCGAGCGCCGCGGCCACGGCGGCGATCTCCTCGGAGATGCGCACCGCGGAGCTCTTGTCGAACCGTTCGCGGTCGTACTTGAGCTGGCCGCGGATGTCGCCGTCGCGCTCCACCAGGGTGAGGTTGACGTGCCCCACGCCCGGCTGCTGGATCCCCTCGTCGATCCGCGCCCGCAGGCCCGGGGACACGTCGCCGTCCGAGTCGCCGTGCCAGTGCTGGAAGGCGAAGGGGCAGGTGAACGGGGAGCCGTCCTCGGGGTCCGGGCCGTCGTCGAGGAGTTCGGCGATGCGGGGGAACGGCAGCGCCGCGTGGTCGAGGCAGGCGGCCAGCTCGGCACGCACGCCGCGGACGTAGTCCCCGGCGGCGACCGCCGTGCCCGTGTCTCCCGCGGGCAGCGGTGAGCGGACGGGAAGCATGTTGGTGAGGTAGCCGACCGTGCGGTCGAATCGGGGGTCGTGCCGCATGGCCGCGGGGGTGCCCACGGCCAGCCGCCGCGGGTCGTGGCGGCCGAGGACCAGCAGGTACGCGGAGAGCAGCACCGCGAAGACGCTGGTGCGGCTCTGTGCCGCGAAGGCCTGCAACGCGGCGGTGCGTGCGGGGCCGAACCGCACGGGCACGTGGCCGGGTTCACGCGTGCGCACCGTGGTCCCGGGCCGGTCGAAGGGCAGCAGGGGGGCGCCGGTCACCCCGGTGACCCGCTCACGCCAGAAGTCCGTGAGCCGCTGCTCGGCCGCGGCGGCGTCCGCGGCACGTGCGGCCGCGTAGACCTCGAACGGCGCCCCGGCGGGCTGGAGACCGGCGGGAGCCTCCCCCGTGGCGGCGGACGGAGTCCGGGCGCCGGCCTCGTCCTCCGCCGGAGCCCCGGCCTCGCCCCCCGCTTCCCGGTACAGCGCCCACAGGTCCTGCAGCACGACGACCGACGAGTGCCCGTCGAAAACCAAGTGGTGTACGAGCAGGAGGAGATGGTGATGGTCGGGGGCGTGCGAAAAGAGCACCGCGCGCAGCACGGCCCGCTCCGGGTCGAGCGGACGGGCCGCCTCCGCGGCCACCACCTGTGCCGGGGCGCTGGGCGGCGCTCCGGCGGCCGTCCCTTGACGCACCTCCAGCCGCGGCACGTCCGGCGCGGGGGCGAGCACCGGGCCGCGCGGGTCTCCGGCGACGCGGGTCGCGAGGATCGGGTGGCGGTCCGTCAGCGCGTCGAAGGCAGCCGCGAGACGGCGGGTGTCGAGTGGGCCGCGCAGCTCCACCGCCACCGGGATGTCGTACAGACCGGCCTCCGGGTCCAGCCGGTGCAGGAAGAGCAGGCCCCGCTGTTCCGGGGTCAGGGGGGTCCCGGCCCGTCCGGACGGTCGCGCGGACGCGGAGGCGTCGCCGCGCGTCCCGGCGCCTCCGCCCTTGCGGAGCAGGGATTTCAGCAGCTCACGCTTGGCCTCGACGGAGCCGTCAGCGTTGCCGTTGGTGAAGGTGCTCGACGGTGCGCTCATGAGTCCTCGGCGGATCGGGGGGCGGCTGCGTGCCGCGCCAGCAGGGCGTCCAGGGTGGATTCGTCCAGGAGGTCGACGGCCTCGTCGGACAGCACCGGGGGCTCCGGTGCCGGCGTGGCCGTTCCCGTACCGAAAGCGGAGCGGGCGAGGACCCCGAGGACGGGTTCGGCGTAGAGCTCCGTGAGCGTCGGGGCGCTGCCGCCCTCCCCGGCGATCGAGTGCGCGATCCGGACCAGCCGCAGGCTGTCCACGCCCAGGGCGATGAGGTCGGTGTCCTCGTCGAGCCGCCGCGCGTCGAGACCCGTCTCCCTGACGACGATCGCGGTGAGCCGGGTGAGAGCCGTGGACCCGTCGGTTGCGGGCTCCGGAGCGGAGTCAGCCCGGCCTGTGCCCGTCGCGGAGTTCTCCGTCTCCGTGCCGACCGCTTCGGGTGCGGTGCCGCGGCCGGACGCTCGTCGGGCGGGGGCGATGGTGGGTCCGGCGCCGGTGGGCCCGGCACTCTTGGGCCCGGCACCCTTGGGCTCGGCGCCGGTGGGCTCGGTGGCGACCGGCGTGGCGGGCAGCGCAGCCCGGAGGGGCGCGGCGCTCTCCGCGGGCCACGGCGCGTCCGCACCGTCGAGCCACCCCGCGGGCAGATCCGGCCCGGCTTCCGCGCCGGTGTCGTCGGCGCGGACGAACAGACCGCCGGCCGCGGAGAGTTGCCGGGCCGCCTCCGCCGCCAGGCCGCGCAGGGCACGGACGGCGCCTTCGCCCGTGGTGGCCACCACGGCCGCCCGGCGGTCCCTCACTCGCCGGCGGCGCAGGGCGGCGGCGACGGTGTGCAGGTGCGGCCGCTCCCGATCCAGGTGGTCGGCGAGCTGCCGGGCATGACGGGCGAGTTCAGCGGGTGCGTCCGCGCTGAGCGCGAGCGTCACGGGCCCGGCCGGGTCGCGGCCCGCGTCGCGCAGCGGCGGTGCCTCCAGCACCACACTGACGTAACCTCCCGTGCCCGCGAAGCTGTTGAGCAGCACGCGGCGCTGCGCGGGCCAGGGCTCCACGTCCGTGACGATCCGCACCCGGCCGCCGCCGGCGGCCGCCGCGGGGTCGGCCGCGACCGTCGGCAGCAACCGGTCCTGTCTGAACTGGGCCAGCACTTTGGCCAGTTGACCGAAGGCCGAGGCCGCCTCCATGTGGCCGAGGGCGCCCTTGACCGAGCCGACCGGGACGGGCTGCCCGTCGTGGCCGAACACCCGTCCCAGCACGTCGAGTTCGAGAGCGTCAGCGAGTGCGGCCCCGGTCGCCGACGACTCGACGTATCCGATGTCGGCGGCGGCGACCCCGGCGTCCGTGAGCGCCGCCCGCACCGTCTCCTCCTGCAGCGGCGGGCCGGGCATCCCGTACGCGCGGGTCGTGCCGGAGTGCCGGGAGGCACCGCCCCGCAGGACGGCGTGCACCGGGTCGCCGTCCGCCAGCGCCCGCTCCAGCGGCTTGAGCAGCACGGCGCCCACGCCCTCGCCCGGTATCCAGCCGTCCGAACTCCCGGAGAAGGGACGGGAGTCGGCGGACTCCGCGAGGAGCCCCGAGTCGGCGAGGAACTGCAGGTGCGAGCCGTCGAGGACGAGGTTCACGCCGGCCGCCACGGCCGTGCCGCACTGGCCGCCGCGCACCGCCCGCAGCGCCGCCTCGACGGCGGCGAGCCCCGAGGCGCAGCCCGAGTCGAGCACGAGGCTCGTGCCGTGGAAGTCGAAGGCGTGGGAGACGCGGTGCGCGAGGCCGGTCGACGTCGGTTCGGCTCCCGAGCCGCCGCCGTCGCCTGCGCCGGACCGGTTCCGTCCGTGGTCGTGCCACATCGCGCCGGTGAAGACGCCGACGGGCCCGGCCGCCGACAGTTCCCCGGGACGTGCCGCGGCGTTCTCGATGCAGGCGCGTACGGCGGCGAGCAGCAGATGCTCCTGCGGGTCGACGGCGGCGGCCTGCTCGCGGCTGATTCCCGTCTCCGCCGGTTCGTACCGGGACACGTCCGGCAGGTAGGCGCCCACCGTCGCGCCGCCCCGGCTCGTGCTGGGCGCGGGCGACGGCTCCCGGCCCGGCGGCGGGGCGCCGATGGCGCTGCCGCCGGAGGCGAGCAGCCGGCCGAGACCGGCGACGCTGTCGGCCGGGTCGGTGCCCGGCAGCAGCGCGGCGAACCCGATGACCGCGACGGCGGAAAGCGGTGCCCCTGACGGGCGGCCGCCGCCGCGTCCGCGCTCCGGCCTCGCATTCGCGGCCGCCCCCGTCGCGAGGTCCCCGGCCGGTGCGTTCGGTGCGGCCGGTACGGCCGGGCCGCGATCCGGAGCGCCGTCCGCGCCCGGGCCGTCGGGTGCAGAAGCGCTCGCCCCGGCGGATGCGGAAGCGTCCGCGCCGTCCGCGGCGGAGTCCGCCTCGGGCAGCGCACCGCCCCACAGGGAGACCACGAGCTCCTGGCCGTCGTCGAGGTCGAAGTGCTCCCGCACCGACGCGAAGTCCATGTCCCCGATGGGGCACAGGCCCATCCCGAGCCCGTCGGCACGCTCGATCGCGGCCTGGCACATGTGCCCCGCCTCCACCGCGGTGTAGCGGGTGCCCAGCGCCCGGCCGTACGCGGGCTCGATGGCCCTGGGGGTGGAGACGAGGAAGAAGCCGATGGCGGCACTGGCGAACAGGGGCCGGTTGTAGCGGACTTGGGACTGCTCGTCGAGCACCTCGCCATCCGTCAGCGGTACGAGGGAACGCCCGGCCGGGTCCAGGTAGTACACCCCGGCGTCGACTCCCGCCACCCGCCCGGGCTTGACGTACACGTACACCTGGACCGGGTAGAAGCCGCCGGCCGACGGGTACGGGCGCCGGGTGCCGTGCTCCGGCCCCAACTCCGTGAAGGTGGCGGCCAGTTGAGACATGCGCCGGAGCGGCAGCGGTTCCGCGGAGAATTCGCGCACCGACCCCGCCGCCGCGGCGGGACGGCCCCCGTCCTCCAGCTCCAGGGGGACACGGGGATGCGAGGCGGCGAACCGGCGGAGCGAGCGCCGCTCCGCCTTGAAGGCGGCCTTGGCCTCCGGGTCGAGAGCGACGCTCACGTCCGGCGCACCGTCGTCCGCTCCGGAACCGGCCGCACAGTCCGCGGGTACGGCGAGGCCCTCGGCCACGCCGCGCGCGGTCGGCCGCGTCACCAGCAGGTCCACGGGCACCCTGGCGCCGTAGCGCTGCTCGATCGCCCTGGCCAGCCGGATCATGGTGAACGACGTGGCGCCGAGCGCGAACAGGTCGGCGTCCGGGTCCACGGACGCGCAGTTCAGCAGGGATGCCGCGAGGGCGGCCACCGCCTCGCCGCCGGGGCCGCCCGAGGACGTGCTGTCCACGCTCGCGCCGGTCTCCTCCTGTCCGCCCGCCGCGGCCGCGTCCGGCCCGGCGGCAGCGTCCTGTCCGGCGGCAGGGCCGGGTCCGGTGGACGGCGGGGCCGCGCCGGGCCCGTCCGCCCCGGGAGGGGCGTCGAGCAGCCGGGTCGCCGCCGCCCGGTCGAGCTTGCCGTTGGTGGTGAGCGGCAGCGCGTCGGTGAAGACCAGCCGCGACGGGATCAGATGGGCGGGCAGCGTACGCGCCAGGGACTCCCGCAGGGTCGCCGTGTCAACGGGGGACGCGCCCTCACCGACGCACACCGCGGCCAGCTGCGGGTCGTCGCCCGCCGGTCCGCGCCAGGGCAGTACCCGTGCCTGCACGACGCCCGGCTCGGCGAGCAGCGCCGCCTCGATCTCACCCGCCTCGACCCGCAGCCCGCGGATCTTGAACTGGTCGTCCTCACGCCCGAGGTAGTGCAGGACGCCGTCGGCGTCGACCTGCCCCAGATCGCCGGTGCGGTACAGCCGGCCGTCCCCGCCCCGCGCCCACGGCGGCAGCACGAAGCGCTGCGCCTCCTCCTCGGGCCTGCGGTGGTAGCCGAGGCCGACCGCGGGGCCGCCGACGCAGATCTCACCGGGCTCCCCTTCGCCGACGGGCCGCAACTCCCCGTCCAGCAGGTGGATGACGGTGTTGTCGATCGGCCCGCCGAGCGGCACGTCGGTGCCCGCCCAGCCGGGCGGCACCGCCCAGTGCGTGACGTCGACGGCGGCCTCCGTGGGGCCGTACAGGTTGTGCAGCGCGACGCCGGGCAGCACGCTCTGGAAGGCCCGTACCGTGGGCGAGGGCAGCGCCTCGCCGCTGGCCAGGACCAACCGCAGCGCGTCCGCCCGCGCGGCGGCGGGCTCGTCCAGGAAGAGCGAGAGCATCGACGGCACGAAGTGCGCGACCGTCACCCCCTGCTCCCTGAACCACCGCGCCAGATACGCGGGGGAGCGGTGCCCGTCGGGCTCCGCCACGACGACGGACGCCCCGGCGAGCAGCGGCCAGAAGAACTCCCAGACGGACACGTCGAAGCCGTACGGCGTCTTCTGCGCGACCCTGTCGTCCCGGCCGAGGCGGAACGTCTGCTGCGCCCAGTTCAGCCGGTTCGACACCCCACGGTGGGAGTTGGGGCAGCCCTTGGGGACGCCCGTGGTGCCCGAGGTGTAGATCATGTACGCCGGGTCCCCGGGCCCTGCCAGGGGGTCCAACGGGCCTTCCCCGTACGTCCGGTAGGCATCCCCGGTGGAGTCGAGGACCACGACGGGTGCGGCGGCCCCGTCCAGGTTCGCCCGGCAGCGCGCGTCGGTGAGGACGAGCGAGGGCTCGCAGTCCGCGGCGAGCAGCCGGGTGCGGGCCGCCGGGTTGGCGGGGTCCAGCGGCACGTACGCCCCGCCTGCCCGCACCACGGCGAGCAGCGCCGTCACCAGGTCCGCCGACCGTTCCATGTGCACCGCCACCCTGTCGCCCGCGTTCCGCACGCCGTTGGCGCGGAGGAAGCGGGCGAGCCGGGCGCTGCGGGCGCCGAGTTCGCGGTAGCTCAGCTCCCCCTGCCCGGAGACCAGGGCGAGCCGGTCGCCGTGCTCGGCGAAGGACCGCTCCAGACGGTCGGCGAGCGTCAGCTCCGGGGAGAAGTCGCGCACCGGGCCGGACAGGGGCGACTGGCGGGCGCCGGTGCCGACTCCGGCTACTGTCCCGGCTTCGGCTCCGATTCTTGTTCCCGTCCCGATGCCCGTCCCGATTCCCGTCCCGATTCCGGTCTCGGGTGTTCCGCCGTCGGCCAGCCGCCGCAGCGCCTCGGCGTAGTCGGCGAAGAGGGAGTCGAGCAGGCCGTCGGGCAGGGAGTCCTCGCGTACGTCCCACTGGCAGACCAGGGTGTCCCCGACGAACATCGGCACGTGGTCGACGGCGACGCCCGAGGTGCGGGACTGGCTGTGCCGCAGCTCCACCCCCTCCAGCCCGTCCGGCTGCTCCGAGGGGAGGCGCGTGAAGACGACGGGGAAGGGCGGGACGGCGCCAGGGCGCCGCTGCGAGCGGGCACGGGCCGCCGCCAGCCCGTCGGCGACCGCCGACCTGTCGAGGTCGGCGCGCAGACGCTCGGCGACGGCGCGCACCCGGGGGCCGAACGCGCCGGGCAGAGCGTCGTCCACGACCAGCCAGCTCAGCCTGGTGAAGTCGCCGACCAGCCGCTCGGCGCCGGGCGGATCGGCGGGCCGGTCCCAGGAGACCACCACGACGGTGAACGGTTCGCCCGGTGCGCAGGCCCGGCGCCACACGTCGCAGTAGACGGTGAGCAGCACGACGTCGAGCGGCACCCCCCACTCTTCGGCCCGCTCCCGCAGTGCCCGCCAGCGCGGTACGTCGAGGCGCCGGTGCTCGCTCCGGGCCCCGGCCGGCACCGGGGCGCGGCGTGCGGGAGCGGGCCCGTCCGGCACCTCCGCGAGGCGGGTGTGCCAGGCGTCGCGCGCGGCCCCGGCCGCCGCGCCGCGCCCCGCGGCCTCCCGGGCCCGCAGGAACGCCGCGAAGGAGACGGGCTGTTCGCCGAGTACGTCCTCGGGTGCCTCACCGGCGTGCAGCGCGAACAGCTGCTGGAACAGCAGGGCCACCGCGCGGGCGTCGGCGACCAGGGCGTCCAGCAGCACGTGCAGCACGACGGAGCCGTCCGGCAGCGCGCTGGTCTCCAGGTGCCACAGAGGGCCGCCCTCCAGCGGAAGGGGCGTGGCGGCCAGCCGGACGCGCCGTTCACTCTCGGCGCGGCGGGCCTCCTCGGGCGCCAGACGCGTCAGATCGTTGTGGGGGATGCGGGGGAGGGCCGGGTCGCGCGGCGCCTCACGAACCGTCAGCGTCCCGTCCTCGGCGATCTCGGAACGCAGCGCAGGGTGGCGCCGCACGAGCAGCCGCCACGCCTCTCCCAGGCGCCGCACGTCGGGCTGGAGGAGCCGGAACTCCTGATGGACGCGGGTCTCGCCGTCGACGCCGGGCTCCGTCATGCGGCCCACGAGGTACGCGGTCTGCAGAGACGTCAACGGCAGGCCCGCCGCGGCGCCCTCCGCCCGCGACTTCTCCGGGGAGCCCTCCCGCGGGTCCCCGGCGGCGGGCTCCGGTGTCCCGAACAGCGCGGCGGCGTCCGCCACTTGGGCGGCCTCGCCGGGGGCCAGGCCGGCCAGGGTGTCCAGCGCCTTCGCCATCCGCGCGGCCAGCTCGTCCGGCACGCCGCCGAGCGCGTCCTCGTCGTGGTCGAGGCTGAGGTGCAGCTCGCCGTCGATCTCGTGCACCACGCATTCGAGCCGTACGCCCGGAGTGCGGGTCCGGCCCGCGGAGGTGCTCGCGGCGGCGGCCCAGACCCCGTCGTCCTCGCCGCCGTCGCCCAGCGTGCCCAGCATGCTGGTGAAGACGTACGGCGGTGCGCCCGGGTCGTCGCCGGTGTGCGCCGCGCGTTCCCGCAGCGCCCGCACCCCGCTGACGGAGCTGCGCTCCAGGTCCGCCCAGAGCTGCTTGCGCACCGCCCCGACCAGCGCGGGCAGAGGCCCTGCCGGCGGTGGTGCGAGGAAGACCGACGTGGACACGAACGGGCCGACGACGCGGGGGACGTCGGGGTGCAGCGGCATCCGGTTGTACGTGGTGATCACCAGCGGGACCGGGTCGCCAGCTCCCGCTTCCGAGGCCGGCACGACGTCCGCGAGCAGGCTCCCGAACAGGGTGAGCAGCAGGGCGGACGGGGTGGCGCCCAGGTCCGAGGCGTGCGAGACGACCCGCCGCCAGCGGTCGGCGGGAAGGCGCACCGTGCGCCGCCCCCGCTCCCGAGCGCGTCCCGGCCGCCCGGCGCCGCCGCCGGTCGCGGCCGCCGGAATGCGCACTCCGGCGAGCTTCTCCCGCCAGTAGGCCAGCGCCGCCCCGGTCCGTGCCGGGTTCTCGCGGGCCCGTACGGCCTCGACGTACTCGCGGAAACCGAAGCCGGGCGCCGGGGCGACCGGCCCCCCGCGGTACAGGGCGTACCACCGGCGCAGCAGCAGCGGGACGCTCGGGCCGTCCACCACCAGTTCGTCGAGCGCCAGATGCACCCGGGCCCGGCCGCCGGGAAGCCAGGCCGCCTCGACGGCGAACAGCGGCCCGGCGTGGACGTCGAAAGGCGTCCCCTGGACGTGCTCGCGCAGCTGTGCCAGCGTCTCGTCGCGGGAGCCGGACGCGGCGGAGCGCAGGTCGGTGACCGGCAGCCGGTGGCGGGCGACCTCGGGGAGGATCGCCTGCCGCCCGTCCGGCAGGATCCTGGCGCGGAGCATCCCCGTCTCGGCGACGAGCCTGTTCCAGGAGTCCTCCATCGCCGCCAGGGCGTCACGGCCGTCGTCCTCGAACTCCACGTCGAACTCGACGTAGATCCTCGCGGCCGAGCCGGGATCCAGGAACCGGCCCACGTAGTAGGCCTCCTGCATGTCGGTGAGCGGGAAGGCGTCCTCCGGTGCCGCGGGTCCGGTACCGCCGGACGACGCCGGGGCCGTACGCGCGCTGTCGGATCGGGTCGGCTGCACTGCGGCTCCTCAGGAGTGGTGGCGGAGGGGGTCGGAGGACGGGGCCGCGCTGTCCGGGCCGTGACCCGTGCGGGACGCCGGGGAGGGCGGTGCGCCGATGCGGGCGGCGATCGCGGAGAGCGGGGCGTCTCCGCCCAGCAGGTCCAGCGGCAGCTCGACGTCGAACTCCTCCTCCGCCGCGAAGCGCAGGCTCATCAGGTTCAGCGAGTCCATGCCCAGCTCGATCAGCGAGTTCTCCGGTGCGATGCCGCGCTGCGGATCGGGGATGCGGCCGCGCACGAGACCCAGGAGGCGCGCGAGAACGCCGTCGTCGGGGGCGGCGGACGTATCCGGTCCGGCAGGCTCGGCGGGTGCGTCGGGCGCGGCGGGGCGTTCCTCCCGCGTGGTCCCCGCCGCATCCCGGCGCGCCTGCTCCGGCTCCGGGACCGGTACCGGTTCCGGCTCCGGGACCGGTACGGGCAGCGATGGCTGCAGCGGCGTGGCCGGAGCACCGGCGGCCGTGGCCGCGGCGGGTGCCGGGCCGTCAGGGGCCGCCGCGTCCACCCAGATCCGGCGGCGCAGGAAGACCGACGGGGGCAGCGGCACGATGCGTCCCGCGTCGACCAGCGTGTGCCACCGCACCGGAACGCCCTGCGCCCACAGGCGGCCCACCCGCCCGTACTCGCCGGCGGTCCACAGCGCGGTCAGGTAGTCGCGCAGCGCCGGGTCGTCCGGGAAGGACTCGGCGTCCGCGGTGTGCGACCGCACGTCGTTCACGTGCACCCCCGCCGGGAGCCGCGCACCGGCGCGGGCCCCGGCCGAGGCCACGGCCGTCAGGGCGTCGGCGAGTTCCCGTGCGGATCGCGCGGTGCAGGCCAGACGGCAGGGCTGTTCGGCACGCCCGCTGCGCAGCGTGTAGGCGAGATCGTGCAGGTCGGTGCCCGGACCCGGCCCGGCGGTGTCGTCCAGCCAGGCCGCGAACCGCCCGGCGAGAGCGGCCAGATGCTGAGGCGTCGGCGCCTGGAGCAGGACGAGCGCCGCCGCGCCCTCGGGGCGGGCCGCGCCGCCGGGCCGTGGTGCGCCGTGCCAGGCGGGGTCGTACTCCTCGACCACGGCGTGCGTGTTCACGCCGCCCGCGCCGAAGGAGCTGACTCCGGCCCTGCGGGGCGTTCCGGCCGGTGCGGTTCCGCCCTGTCCGCCGGGCTCTCCCGGAGCGGCCGGAGCGGGCCAGGGGGCGTGCCCGGTGGACAGCGCGAAGGGCCCCGACGAGAGGTCCAGCGCGGGGTTGACGTCGTCGGCGTGCAGCGTCGGCAGCAGCTCGCGGTGGCGCAGCTGGAGGACGGTCTTGGTCAGCGCCGCCAGTCCGGCCACGGACTCGCCGTGCCCGATCTGCGACTTGACCGAGCCGAGCGCGATCGGCGCCGCCCCGGTCCCGGCCCGCTCGCCGAAGACCTCGGTGAGGGCGGCCACTTCGATCGGGTCGCCCAGCTCGGTGCCGGTGCCGTGCGCCTCGATCAGGCCGACGGTGGAGGGGTCCACACCGGCCTGCTCCAGCGCCCGCCGCAGGACCCGGGCCTGCGCCCGCGGGCTGGGCGCGGTGTAGCCGTGCGAGCGTCCCGCGTGGCCGACGGCCGTGCCGCGGATCACGGCGTACACCTGGTCCCCGTCGGCCAGGGCGCGCTCCAGCGGCTTGACGACGACGGCGCCGACGCCCTCGCCCGGTCCGAATCCGGTGCCCCCGCTGCCGAACGAGCGGCAGCGGCCGTCGGGGGAGAGGAAGCCGAACTCCTTCAGCAGCATCAGACGGGACGGGTGCAGATACAGGTTGACGCCGCCGACGAGGGCCGCCGCGCACTCGCCGTGCTCGACGGCCCGGGCCGCCAGGTGCAGCGCGGTCAGCGAGGACGAGCAGGCGGTGTCGACCGGCTGGCTGGGGCCCCTCAGGTCGAGCAGGTACGACAGCCGGTTCGCGATGCTCCAGTAGTGCCCGGCGGGAACGGTCCGGTTGCCCAGGCCCCAGGTCTCGACGCCCACTTTCTGGTAGTCGCTGGAGGTGACGCCGACGAATACGCCGACGCTGCGGGGCTCGCCCGCAGCGTCCCGCAGGGAGTCGAGACGCTCGCCGAGTGCTCCCGCGTCCTCCAGCGCCTCGACGGCGGTCTCCAGGAACAGCCGCTCCTGCGGATCCACGAGCGCCGACTCGTACGTGCTCAGACCGAAGAACTCGGGGTCGAAACGGTCGACTCCGGTGAGGAAGTGCCCGCGTACGCCGTCGGTGCTCCCGGCGGTCCCGGCGGCGTCCCAGCGGTCCGCGGGTACCGGTCCCGAGGTGTCGCGTCCTTCGCGGAGGTTGGCTGCGAACGCGGAGAGGTCGGGGGCGTCCGGGTAGCGGCCGCTCATGCCGACGACGGCGAGCGCCCCGGCGGACCGACGCGGACTCACCCCGGCAGCCGGAGAGGCGGTGCCGGGGGAAGGTGAGGAGGCCGCCGTGGGGGCGGGGGGAGCCGGAGCGGGCTCATCGGCGGCCTCCCGCGTTCCCGTGCGGGCCGCCGCGGAACCGGCCGTCTCCCTGCCCGAACGCTCAGCGGCCAGCGCGGCGACCTCGTCGAGCGAGTCGGCCGCGAAGATCTCGGTGGGCTCCACCCGGGCATGGGACTCGGCGAGCCTGGCGGAGAGCGCCCGCAGCGTCAGCGAGTCGAAGCCGAGGGTCTGCAGCGATGCCCCCATGCGTACCGCGGACTCCGGCACGCCCGTCACGTCGGCCACTGCCCGCCGCACCAGACCGGACGCGGCAGCGCCGGATGCCGCCGGGACGGTTTCGGAGCGCGCGGGCGCTTCGGACGACGCGGCCGGTGCGGAGGGTGCGGCCGGTGCGGAAGCCGTCCTCCCGGAGGCGGGTTCGGCGCCCTGTACGCCTGCGGAGTGCGAGGGGCGCGGGCCGTCCGCTCCGGAGGGTTCTGCGGAAGGCAGTGCCGCGGTCGGCCGGCCGAGGACGGCGAAGGCGTCCAGCGACCTCTCCCACCTCTCCCGCTCGCCGTGGAAGACCGCCACGGCCGGCACCGTGTCCGGCAGGCGCAGCAGCGCGTCGAGCGCGGCGAACCCGGGCCCGGCGGGCAGGGGTTCGGCGCCCGTGCGCTCGCGCATGGTGGTCAGCACCGCGTCCGGCACCGACATGCCGCCGTCCCGCCACAGCGGCCAGCCGATCGACAGCGTCCGTCCGGAGCGTTCGCCGCGCGCCACGGCGTCGCGCCGCTCCTCGGCGAAGCCGTCCAGGAAGCCGTTGCCGGTCGCGTAGTCGGACTGGCCGAGGTTGCCGACGGTGCCCGACAGCGACGCGAAGAGCACGAAGACGTCCAGGCCGAGTCCGGCCGTCGCGGCGTCGAGCGCCCGGGCCCCCAGAGCCTTCGGCGAGATGACGGCGTCCGCGTCGGCGGGCCGCTTCTTGACGAGGTAGGCGTCGCGGAGCGTGCCCGCGGCGTGGAAGACGCCGTGCAGCGCGCCCTCCGTGGCGAGGACGTTCTCGACCAGGCCGCGTACGGCGGTCTCGTCGGTGACGTCCACCGGCACGTAGCGCGCGGCGGAACCCAGGCCGGCGAGCGCCGCACGGTCCGCGTCCGTGAGGGAGGCTTCCGGCCTCCTGCCGCAGAGGACGACTCGTGCGCCATGACCCTCGATGAGGTGGCGCGCCGTCAGCACGCCGAGTCCGCCGAGCCCGCCGGTGACCAGATGCGTCGTGCCGCGGCGCAGCGGGGACGGCGCCGCGGGGGCCGTGGCCGGGGCGTCGAGGCGGCTGAGCAGGCGGCGCCCGCGGTGGCCGGGCCGCAGTTCCAAGATCCGGCCGGACTGCGGTGCGCGGTCCGCGCACTCCGCGGCCAGCAGGTCCGCGCGGTCGGCGGTGAGACGGTCCACGCGCACGGCGCGGCCGGTCAGACGCGGGTTCTCGTGGGCCAGCGTCTGGACGAAGCCCGCCGCGGCGAGCGCCGCGGTCCGCTCCTCGGCCACGGCGACCAGGTGGACGTGGCGTTTCCACAGGCGGGTGAGGAGTTCACGCACCGCTCCGAACAGCGGCGTCCACCACGGGGCCGGGGCGTTTCCGGCGAGGGGCACGAGCAGGGTGACGGGTTCGCCCGCCGGGTACGCCGCGGGGTCGGCCGCGTCCTCGACGGGCTCGCCGCCGGTGCCCACGAGCCGCACCGGCCCGGTCCAGGCGGCGGCGAGGGCGGACCGCAGGTCCTCCGGGCCGTCCGGGCCGCCGGGTGCCCGCGTGCCGGGCGGCGGTGCCAGGAGCAGCAGGGTGCCGGGAGCTTCCGCCGCCGGACCGGCGGGCTGCGGCAGCCACTGCGGAACGTAGAGGCTGACGCCGGGCAGCTCCGGCGGGCCGCCCGCGTCCCGGCCGTCCCGTGCCGCGGGCCAGGCGGCGGCTCCCGGGTCCACGGGATCCCCGAGGGGGCGGGCACCGTTCACGTGGTCGCTGCCGTGAGTCACCTGGTCCCTCCCATGAGCGGATTCCGCACCGCGCGGACCTGCTGCCGCGCCGCCGTCGGGCACGGTCACGCCGTCCGGGCCGGGCGTGCCCACCGGAGCGGGGTCCGCAGCCGCGGCCTCCTCGACCCAGTACCGGTCCGAGGCCAGGACGGAGCCGGGCAGCGCCACCGCGCGGGGGCCTCCCGCCGGATGGATCCGCCGCCAGTCGACGTCGTGCTGCTGCGCGTAGAGCCGGCCGAGAGCCAGCAGGTCGTCGCGGGACGCCCGGGTGCGCGACGACAGCCGCTCGTAGAGGCGCTCCAGCAGCGGCTGCTGGGCCTGCCTGACACGGTCGCCCTCGGCGCCGTCCGCCGTGGAGGCCGCCCACTGCTCGTCGGGCCGCCCCGCCGCGAACGCGTCGAGCAGGGAACGCAGTTCGGCGCGGTCGTGGGCGACCACCGCGAGCCTGGCCGGACCGTGGGACCGTCCGAGCGCGAGGGTGCGGGCCACCTCGTGGACTCCGGCACCGCTGCCCGGGCCCGCCAGCCACGCCGCCAGGGCACGGGACTGGGCGGTGAGCAGATCGCGGCGCCGCGCCGACAGCACGACGAGCGCCGGGCCCGTGGCGGTGTCCGGTTCGCGAGCCGGCGGTGCCTCGACCACGACGTGCGCGTTGGTGCCGCTCAGCCCGAACGAGCTGACCGCCGCCCGCCACGGCCTGCCGTTCCCGGACGGCAGCGCCTCCGGCCCGGACGCGACCCGGAACGGCCCCTGTCCGAACGGGATGCGCGGGTTGGGGTGCGTGAAGTGCAGCGACGGCGGAACCTGCCCGGAGGTGACCACCTCCAGCGCCTTGAACAGCCCCGCGAGTCCGGCGGCCGCCGAGGTGTGCCCGACGTTGCCCTTCACCGAGCCGACCGGGATGTGCCCGGCGGGCAGCCCCGCGCCGCCGAACGCCTCGTTGAGCGCGGCGATCTCGATGGGGTCCCCCAGCGGGGTGCCCGTGCCGTGGCACTCGACGTAGTCGATCGTCGCCGGGTCGATGCCGAACCTGCTGTACACGTCCCGCACCAGCGCGGCCTGCGCGCGGGGCGACGGGGCGGTCAGGCCGTTGGTGAAGCCGTCGTGGTTGACCCCCGAGGCCCGGATCACGAGCTGCACCGGGTCCCCGTCGGCCATCGCGCGCCGCAGCGTCTTCAGCATCACCACGGCGCTGCCCTCGCCGGGCACGAAGCCGTCCGCCGAGGCGTCGAAGGGACGGCAGCGGCCTGTGGGCGAGAGCATCCCGGCCTTGCTCATGAAGATGTAGGGCAACTCGGTGGTGTAGAGCGTCACTCCGCCCGCGAGCATCATGTCCGCCTCGCCCAGCCACAGGGCCTGGCAGGCCTGGTGGAGCGCCACCAGGGAGCTGGAGCACGCGGTGTCCACCGCTGTGACGGGGCCGGCGAGGTCGAGCAGGTAGGCGACCCGTGCGGCCAGGATCGACTGCGAGTTGCCCTGCATCACCTGCGGCAGCCGAGCGTGCGGGCTGGAGCGCTCGATGCGGTGGGCGTAGTCGTTGAGCATCACGCCCGCGTGGACACCGCACCGCGTCCCGGCCAGAGCCGACGGCGCGTACCCCGCGTTCTCCACGGCCCGGAAGCACTCCTGAAGGAACAACCGGGCCTGCGGGTCGGTGAGTTCGGCTTCCCGCGGAGTCATGCGGAACTGCTCGGCGTCGAACGCCGCCGCGTCCTCCACCAGACCGCCCCAGCGCGACAGCGACCTGCCCGGAGCCGCCGGGTCCGCGTCGTACCAGCGCTCCGCGGGCCAGCGTTCCGCCGGCACTTCGCGCACCGTGTCCCTGCCCTCGCGGACGACCCGGCGGAAGGCGTCGAGGTCGGGGGCTCCCGGGAACCTGGCGCTGCACCCGATGACGGCGACCGGCTCCGGCACCCCGGCAGGCTCCCCTGCCGCGACCGGCTCCTGAGCGCCGGCGGACTCCGGTGACGAGGGGGACGCGGGAGCGGCGGCGCCCGGGGTGCCGGAACGCATCAGGGCCAGGGCCTCGCTCTTCGACAGCTCGCCGGAGGCGAACCGGGCCAGGATCTCTCGGGTTTCCATGCCGTTCCGCTCTCTCTCCTCGTGGGGGGTCACCGGCTCGCCTCCAGCAGCGCCACGGCCTCGTCGAGACCGATTCCGCCGCTTGCCAGCGCGTCGAGTACGGCGTCGGCCTCTCCCGCGGCGGCCCCCTCCCCGGGAGAGGGCGTCGCGCCGGGCGTCCCGGACGCGGCGCCGGACGTCCCGTCCGCCGTCCCGCCTGACGCGGGCGCCGCTTCCGGCGGAGCCACGGGCGTGCCGGACTCGGCGAGGTGCCGGGCGAGCCGTCCGACGGTCGTGTACGAGAAGAGGTCGCTCACGTCGAGTTCCAGGCCGAGCCGTTCGCGCGCGGCCACGATCAGCTCCTCGGTCAGCAGCGAGTCCAGGCCCATCTCCTCGAAGGGCGCGTCCTCACCGATCGACGCCGGGTCCTCGTAGAGCACCTCGCCGAGGGCGTCCAGCAGGGTGTCGCGGATGTGCGGGACGTCCAGCCGGCCCGGCGCGGGCACATCCAGTCCCAGTCCCGGTCCCGGTTCCGGTCCCGGTTCCGGTCCTGGTTCCGTTGCGGGGACGGCAGCGGGCGGCGGGGGCTCGGGAGCCGCGTCGAGTGCCGGCGGGGAGGCTGCCGTTCCGGCCTCCGGTACGCGTCCGAAGTCCCGGAGGTGGCCCCGCACGAGGCGTTCCTCGCCGACCGCTCCGCCGTCGCCCGGTCCGGCCTGACGTTCGAGCTGGTTGTCGTACCAGCACCGGATCCGCTCGAAGGGATAGTGCGGCAGGGAGATGCGGCGTCCGATGTCCCGGGCCCCGCATTCGGCCGCCAGGTCGGCGCGCTTCCCTCCCAGCCACTCGGCCGTCCGCGGCGTGTGATCTGTCTGCGCCGCCGCGGACTCCGGCTGCGCCTCGATCCGGGCGAGCCCGTCCAGCAGCTCCTCCCTCGTGCTGTGCCGCACCGCGGCCCGCCGGGCGAGCTGCGCACGCCCCACGGCCAGCGTGTAGACCACGTCCGCGCGGGCGGGGCCGTCGCCGCCGGCCCACGCGGACCCAAGGCGTTCGCGCAGGCGGGCGGCCAGTTCGGCGAGGGCGGCGGGAGTACGGGCCGAGAGGAACGCCGTCATCGTCCGCGCGTCGTCGGGCGGAGCGGGCGCGCGACGGGGCGGCTCCTCCACCACGACGTGCGCGTTGGCGCCGCCCGCGCCGAAGGAGCTGATGCCCGCGCGGAGCGCCGCCGCCTCCCCGTCGGGCCCGGTGGGCGACCACGGGGCGGCGTCCTGCTGCACGGTGAACGGCGTGGCCGTGAAGTCGATCTCCGGGTTCGGGGGGTCGGAGTGCAGGGACGGTACGAGCGTGCGGTGCCGGAACTGCAGCAGGACCTTGGCGAACGCGGCCATCCCGGCCGCCGATTCGAGGTGGCCGATGTTCGACTTCACCGAGCCGATGGGGCAGCGCTCTCCCGTCCCGCTCGTCCAGCCGTGGCGGGCGAAGGCGGAGGCGAGCCCGCGTATCTCCAGCGGATCGCCGAGCGAGGTGCCGGTGCCGTGCGTCTCCACGTAGGTCAGGTCGCGTGCCGTCATGCCGGCGTCGGCGAGCGCCTTGCCGACGAGGTTGGCCTGCGCCTTGGGATTGGGGACGGTGTAGCCGTTGGTGCGGCCGCCGTGATTCACGGCGCTGCCGCGGATCACGGCGTGGACGGGATCGCCGTCGCGGAGAGCCGCGGCGAGCGGCTTGAGGACCACGGCCCCCACGCCCTCGCCCGGGACGTAGCCGTCGCCGCCTGTCCCGAAGCTGCGGCACCTGCCCTCGCTTGCCAGGAACCGCCCCTGGCTGAGCATCAGGTACTTGTTCGGGTGCACGGAGACGTTCACCGCACCGGCCACGGCCACCGTGCACTCCCCGGCGCGCAGCGCCTGGCACGCCAGGTGGAGCGAGCTGAGACCGGACGAGCAGGCGGTGTCGACGGCGACGCTGGGCCCCTCGAAGCCGAAGAAGTACGACGCCCGGTTGGCGATGCACCAGAAGGCGCTGTTGGCGTGCACGGCGTTGCCGCGCAGCCGCTCCTCGCCCTCGTGGACCTGGTACTCGCTGTACATCGCGCCGACGTACACGCCGACGTCCCGCGGACGCGTCGGATCGGTGCCGGGGGCGAGTGCGGCCGGCGTGTAGCCGGAGTCCTCGATCGCCGCCCAGCAGCTCTCCAGGAACAGCCGGGCCTGCGGGTCGACGGTGCCCGCCTCGCGCGCGGAGATGTTGAACAGCGGGGCGTCGAAGCGGTCGATGCCGTCGAGGAAGCCGCCCCACTTCGCGTACGAGGTGTTCGGCACGTCGCGCTCGGCGCGGAAGAAGCCCTCCAGCGGCCAGCGGTCGGCGGGGATCTCGGTGATGGAGTCGCGGCCGTCCAGGAGGTTCTGCCAGAACTCCTCCAGGCCGACGGCCTGGGGGAAGCGGCCCGCCAGACCGATGACGGCGACGGCCCGCCCGTCGTCCCCGGCACCCGGCACCGGCTCGGGCTTCGGCACCGGCGGCGCGCCGGTCTCCGGTACTGCCCCGGTCGGGGGCGTGGCGGCGGGGGCCGCCTGCGAGGACGGAACAGGGGGTGACGAGGGAGAGGGGGGCGAAGGGTCTGCGGGGACGGGCGGGGTTGCCGGAGCCGTCTCCGGAGCGGCCACCGTAGCGGTCTCCGGGGAGGACGCGCCCAGGGCCCGCTCCAGCTCCGCCGCGGGCAGTTCGGCCCGGAGGTGCTCGACGATCTCCGCCGCGCACCGGCACTCGAAGAGCAGGGTGCGCGGCAGCCGCCCGAAACGTTCCGAGAGCCGGTCCACGGCGCGTATCCCGGTGAGCGAGTCGACGCCGAGGTCGTCGAAGAGCGTGTCGGGGTCCACGTCCTCAGGCGTGTGGCCCGTCACGTCCGCGAGCACGCCCCGCACGATGCCGAGCAGCGGATCGCCCCCGGAGCGGCCGGACCGCGCCGGGTCAGCGGCGACGGCTCCCCCCGGGCCTCCCGGACCCGCCGGGCCCCCGGCGTCCGCCGTGGCGGCAGCGGTCGCCTCCGCCGCGGGCGCCGGAGCGGCCGGGGCGGAACCCCCGGGCAGCAGCTCCGGTGGGGGACCGGCCGCATCCCCGTAGAACACCAGCGGGCACACGGGGCCGCCGGGTGCCGCGGTCAGCAGCGCCTCCAGCGCTTCCAGCCCCACCCGCGTGGGCATCGGCGCGGCCCCGATCCGTGCGAGCAGCTCCGCCGGATCACCGGGCAGCGCCATGCCGCCCTCCGCCCAGTAGGGCCAGGCCACCGAGAGGGTGCGGCCCGTACGGCGGCCCGCACGCACCTGTGCCGCACGGTCCTCTGCGAACCGGTCCATGGCGGCGTTGGCGAAGGCGTAGTCGGCCTGGCCCTCGCTTCCCAGGGACGCCGAGACCGACGAGTACGCGACGAAGAAGTCGAGGTCGAACCCGGCCGTCGCGGTGTCGAGAGCGCACGCCCCCAGCACCTTGGGCCGGGTGACCTCCGCCGCCGCCGCGGGGTCCTTGGCCAGCAGGAAGCCGTCGCGCAGTGTGCCCGCGCAGTGGAAGACGCCGTGCGGGGCGCGGCCCTGCGCCGCGAACCGTCCGGCCAGCGCGGCCAGGGCGGCGGTGTCGGTACCGTCCGCCGCGACGTGTTCCACCGATCCGCCGCTGTCCCGGGCGAGTTCGCGCAGCCGTTCCCACCCGGGATCGCCTGCCGTGCGCTCCGTGCGGCCGATCAGGACGACGTCGCAGCGGTGCACTGCGACCAGGTGCGCGGCGAGCAGCGCGCCCAGCCGTCCGTGCCCGTTGATCCAGTAGCGGCCCCCTTCCCGCAGTCCGGGCCCGCCGCCGGGAGGCGTCGCGGACGGGCGGTACTCGCGGGTGCGGCGCTCACCGCCTGCGTCCACAAGGACGTGGCGGGTGCCGGGGGACGGGGAGGTCTCCGCCGCGAGCAGGGCGGCGGTCCCGCCGTCCGTCAGCCCTTCGGGGAGTGCCACCGCGCACAGGTCGAAGCGGGGGTTCTCGCGGCTGAGCGAGCGCCCCAGAGCTGCGAACCCCTCCCCGACGGCACCGTGCGCGGGATCGCCGGCGAGATACGGGACGAGGATCTGCGCACCCGTCCTCGCCAGCGGGCGCAGCAGCGCACGCAGCATCGCCACAGCGTCGCGCACCCAGTCCACCGCGGCGGACGGCCCCGACGTGCTCGCCGTGTGCGCGCCGAGCCAGATCACGGTCGGACGGCGCGCGGCGGTGCCCGACGCGGTGCCCGCTCCGGTGGCGCCGGCGGCCAGTTCGGCGATGCGGCGCCCCGTCTCCTCCGCGTCGCCGTCCGGCACGCCGGTGACCGCGCCCAGGCGCTCCGCCAGTTCGGCGCGGAGCGCCGCGCCGCCGCCGAGCACCACGAGCGGCCCGCGCGACCCGTCCGCCGGAGGGGGCGGGGCAGGCGGCAGGGGCACGTCGGCAGGGGCCAGAACGTGCAGCACCGGCCCCTCCGCACCGGGGTCCGGTGCCGGAGCGGCGGCGGGATCCGCCGCTCCCCGGGCCGGGGCGGGTCCCGCAGCCACTCCGGGTTCCCCGTGGGCCGACGCGGCGGTGGGCCGCAGCGCAAGCCCTGCCAGCTCGATCCGTACCGAACCGTCGGGGGCGAGGACGGTGATGTCGAACTTGCGTATCCTGCCGCCCCGGCCCGCCAGCTGCCGCGGACGCGCGTGGACCAGGGCGTCGGAGGGGAGCGGTCCGTACATCTCCAGGCGCTCCACCGCGAACGGCAGGTAGCGCTCGCTCGCCCCGCCGTCGCGGGCGAGGAAGCCGATCACCGTCTGCAGGGCGCCGTCCAGCAGCGGCGGGTCCAGCACGTCGTCGCCGGTGCCGCCGTCCTCCGCGCCCTCCGGCCGGGCGAGACGGGCCAGCACGTCGCCCTCTCCGCAGGAGAACTCCGTGACGACCTGGTACCGGGGCCCGTAGCGGACCTCGTGGCGGGCGAAGAGGGCGTACAGCTCGTCCGGGGTGAGGGAGGTTCGGCACCGCTCCCGGATCTCGGCGACCGGGGAGTGCGACGGTGCCGCCCCGGACGTGCCCGGCTGCGGCTGCGGTACGCGGGCCGTGACGTGGACGCGGCGCTCCCCGTCCCCGCCGCCGCGCGGGGACGAGGTGACGGTGACGTCCAGCGCCCCCTCGGCGGGGGCCACTTCGGCCCGCAGCACCAGCGCCCGCGTGACCTCCGCGGACTCCTGGAGGACGAGGTCCTCGACACGGCGCGGCGAGGCGCCCGCCGCCGCCCCGGCGGCGGCCCGTACGCACTCGGCGAACGCGGCCGCGGGAAGCAGGGGACGTCCCTCGACGACGTGGTCGGCCACGAGGGGTTCGCCGGGGTCCAGGTCCCGCTCGTAGGAGAGCCCGCGCAGCGTCGAGGTGTTGCGGTCGAGCATGCCCCGGCCGTGCGTGCGGGCCTGGGCCCGTGGAGGCTGAGGCCCGCTCAGCGGCCAACTGCGGCTGTGGTCGAAGGGGTAGCCGGGCAGGCTCACCCGCGGCCCCCGGCCGGTCCCGGCGGGCGGCACCTCGTCCGTCTCACCGGCCTCCCAGGCCCGCAGCGCGGCCGCCATGGCGCCGCCGTCGGCAGGATCGGACGTTCCCGGCCCGTCGCCCGTACGGCCCGGACCGTCCGTCGCGCCGTCCCGGGCCCGGTCCCGCAGCGCCCGCGCCGCGCGCGCGGTGTCCCGTGCGGCCACGGCGAGCCGGTGCGGGAACCGGCTGCGGCCGTCGCGCAGGGTGCGGGCCACCGCCTCCAGCGGAGCCGTCCGGCCCGGGCCCTCCAGATGGACGGCGAGCCGCTCCGCCATCTCCCGCAGCGCACCGGGCGTACGTGCCGAGAGCACCAGCGGCTGCGCGGACCCGCTGCCGGGTGTCTCTCCGGCGGGCTGCGGGGCCTGTTCGAGGACGACGTGCGTGTTGGTGCCCCCGATGCCGAACGAGCTCACCGCCGCCCGCCGGGGACCGTCGGGCACCGGCCACGGCCGCGGCGTCTCCGGCACGAAGAAGCGGCTCGCGGACAGGCCGAGCAGCGGGTTGGGGGAGCCGAAGCCGTGCTGCGGCGGGACGAGGCCCTGCTCCAGCGCGAGCACGCACTTGACCAGGCCGGCCAGCCCCGCCGCCGTGTTCAGATGCCCCACGGCGGACTTGGCCGAGCCGAGCGCGCAGGGCCCGCCCGCGTCGCCGTAGGCCTCGCGGAGGGCGGAGAACTCCACGGGGTCGCCCAGCTGCGTGCCCGTGCCGTGCGTCTCGATCAGGCCCACCGACTCCGGCTCGACCGCTCCCACGGCCAGCGCCTCGCGCAGCGCCGCCGCCTGGCCGCCGGGCGAGGGCGCCTGGAAGTGCTGGCGGGCGGCGCCGTCGTTGTTGACGGCGGAGCCGCGGATCACGGCCCGTACCGGGTCGCCGTCGCGCAGCGCGTCGGCGAGCCTGCGCAGGACGACCGCGCCGCCGCCGTTGCCGAACACCGTGCCGTCGGCCTGCTCGTCGAACGGGCGGCAGACGCCGCTGGGCGAGAGGATCATGTCCGGCGACGACGGGTAGCCCGCCTGCGGAAGGTGCAGCGACACCGCCGCCACCACCGCCGTGTCGGACTCGTCGCCCAGCAGGCTCTCGACGGCCAGGTGGACGGCCACGAGCGAACTGGAGCACGCCGTCTGGACGTTGAGCGCCGGGCCGGTCGTGCCGAGCTGGTGTGCGATGCGGGTGGCGGCGAAGTCGCGGTCGGCGGAGGAGAAGCGCGCCATTCCCGCCGCGTCCAGCTCGGTGATGCCGACGGGCGGCAGCGTGGGACGCGCGGTGGAGGTGAACACGCCGGTGGCGCCCGGTGTGCCGTCCGGCGCCAGGCCGCCGTCCTCGAGGGCGGACCACGCCAGCTCCAGCAGAATGCGCTGCTGCGGGTCGAGCCACTCGGCCTGCCGGGGGTTGAGGCCGAACAGCGCGGCGTCGAAGCGGTCCGCGTCGGGCATGGCGCAGCCCGCCGGTACGAAGCCGGGACGTCCGAGCCCGGCGGGGTCGTGGCCGAGCGCCACCAGCTCCTCGTCGGTGTAGCGGCGTATCGCGGTGCCGCCCCGCACGAGGAGGTCCCAGTACGCGGCCGGGGAGGAGAGCGGGCCGAACCGGCACGAAGCGCCGACCACCGCGACCGCGGTGGGGTCGTCCTGGGCCGGGATCGTCTCCTGGGGTGCCAAGGGCATGGTCATCCTGCTTCCGTGACTGCGCTGCGCGAGGCCCGCCGGCGGGCCTGCCGGAGCTGCTGCGGGGAGAGCTGGTGCGTGGGGTGCCGGGGCGGGGGAGGCGGGGGTGCGGCGGTCCCGCCGTCCGGGACGGTGCCGCCTTCCGGGACGTCCGGGGCTTCCGGGCCCGCGGCGGTTCCCTCGTCCGGACGCCCCGTGCCGGGACGCCGCGTGGCCGCGGTGCCTGCCAGACGCGCGGACACCAGCTCCCGCTGGCCGTCGAGGGTGGGGTGGGAGAAGAGGTCGCCGAGGACGAGCCGCGCGTCCGGGAAGCGCTCCGTCAGCCGGACGAACAGGGTGCCCAGCAGCATGGAGTTGCCGCCCGCCGCGAAGAACGTCGCGTCACCCGGCACCTCCTCCACGCCGAGCAGCTCCCGCCACGCGCGGGCGATCTCCTCGCGGACGTCCTCACCCGCCGCAGCGTCACGCTCCCGCGTGACAGCGGAGGACGCCGGTGGCGAGGCCGCGGCCTCCCCGGACCCGGCGGCCGGACCGGTCGGACCGGAGGGGCCGGCCGGACCCTTCGCCGCCTCGACCTCCGCCGCCAGGGTGTTCCGGTCGGTCTTGCCGTTGGGGGTATGCGGCAGGTCGTCGCGGAAGACGTACCGCAGCGGGCGCATCCACTCGGGCAGGCGCCGCGCCGCGAACTCCCCGAGTTCCCGCGCGGACGGAGCCGCGCTTCCCGGCTTGGGGACCACGACGGCCACGAGGCAGGCGCCCGCACCCTCGCCCTGGACGAGGACCACGGCACGCGCGGCATCGGGATGCTCGCCGAGCACGGCTTCGATTTCGCCCAGCTCCAGCCGGTGGCCGCGGATCTTCACCTGGGTGTCGGCCCGGCCCACGAAGTGCAGACCGCCGGGCGTGCGCCGCACGAGGTCGCCGGTGCGGAACCAGCGGCCGCCGCAGCCGGGCTCCAGCGGGTGCGGCGTGAACCGGTCCGCCGTCTGCTCGGGGCGCCGCCAGTACCCGTGTGCGACGCCAGGACCGCCGATCCACAGCTCCCCCGTCCCGTCCGTCGCGGCTGCGGCCGGGCTCCCGGTGCCGCCGGGGACGGTGACGAGGAGTTCCGTGGCTCCGACCGGCTCGCCGAGCACGACGGGCTCTCCGGGCCCGAGACGGGCGGCCGTGGACCAGATGGTCGCCTCCGTGGGCCCGTACACGTTCCACAACGACCCGACCCTGGCGGTGAGTTCACGTGCGAGCCTGTGCGGCAGCGCCTCGCCGCCGCACAGGGCGGTGAGCCCGGCCCTCCCCTTCCAGCCGCTGTCGAGGAGCAGTTGCCAGCCGCTGGGCGTCGCCTGCATCACCGTGATGCCCTCGTCGTCGAGGACCCGGCCGAGGCGGGAGGTGTCCCGCACCGTGTCGCGGTCGGCGACCACCACGCGGCCGCCTCCGGACACCAGCGGCAGGAGGAGTTCGAGGACGGAGATGTCGAAGCTCGCCGTGGTGACCGCGAGCAGCCGGTCCCGCTCGCTCCAGCCGGTCAGCCGGCGGAACGCGTCGAGGGTGTGCAGGACGTTGCGGTGGCTGACCTGCACGCCCTTGGGCCGTCCTGTGCTGCCGGAGGTGAACATCAGGTACGCGGGCGCGCCGCCGCCCGATGCGTCCGCGGCGCCGTCCTCCGGGACGGGCACGTCGGCGCTCGGTCCGCCGTTTCCGTCGAGTTCGCCGAGTTCACCGAGTTCGTCGAGTTCGTCGAGGAGCACCGTGCGCAGCCCGGTGCCGGTCAGGGGCCCCGCCTCGGCCCGCTCGGTCACCGCCAGCGCGCACCCCGCGTCCTGAAGGATCAGCCGGATGCGCTCGGCCGGGTACGAGGCGTCGAGCGGCACGTACGGGCAGCCGGCCCGCAGCACACCGAGCAGGGCCACCGGAAGCCGGCAGCTCCGCCCCACCAGTACGGCGACGGGCTCGCCGGGGCGGACCCCCGCCGCGTGCAGGGCGTGCGCCACCGCGGCGGTGTACCGGTCGGCCTCCGCGTAGGTGAGGCGGGCGCCGGACGTGTCGCGTACCGCCTCGGCGTGCGGATGCCGGGCCGCGAGGCGCCGGAAGCGGCCGTGCAGCGTCAGGGCGCCGGGGCCCGTCAGCTCTCCGGCGGGGGCGTCCAGGCCGTCGGCCAGCGCAGCGGCCAGCGTGAACCAGGTGTCGACGAACGCGTCGAGCTCCGCAGCCGTCAGCGCGGTGCTGCGGTGGTTGGCGAGGATCTCGACGCCGTCCGGGCGGTCCGTCAGTTCCAGGCCCAGGTCCCAGTGGCCGCCCTGGCCCTGGATGAAGACGCGCTCGCCGAGCGGACCGCGTTCCGCGCCCTCGGGGCGCGGCCAGTTCTGGTACGCGAAGGTCAGGTTCGGCACGGCGGTGTCGCCGCCCGCCTCCCGGCACAGCTCCGCCGCTGACGGGTAGGGCAGGTCGGCGAGGGCGAGCGCCGAGCGCACCTGGTCCTGCAGCGCGGTCAGCCACTGGCGGAGCGGACGCTCTTCGGCGGGCTCGACCCGTACCACCACCGAGTTCACGAAGTGCCCCACGGCGTGGTCGTATTCGGCGCCCGGACGCCCGTAGACCGGCACCGACACGAGGAACGACGGCCGGCCGGTGAAGGAGGCGACGGCCAGCGCGTACGCCGCGAGCTGCACCGTGAAGTCGCCGACCCCGGCCGACGACGCGGCGGCGTGCAGCCGGTCGCGCAGCGCGGCGGGCATGTGGTACTCCGCGTGCCCGGCGGCCCAGGGGTGCGCCGAGCTGTTGCCTCCGGGGAAGCGGGGGGCCGGCGGGACCGTCCGCAGCCGTTCCCGCCAGGCGCGCAGCGCTTCCGCGCGGGCCGGGCCGTCCGCCGCCGCCTCCTCCTCGGCGAGGAAGCGGCCGAAGGAGGCGCTCCCGGACGGCGCGACGGAAGCCGCCGGGTCCTGGAGCAGGGTCTCCAGGCTCCGGCCGATCAGCTCCACGGACCGTCCGTCCGCCACCAGATGGTGGACGGACAGCTGGAGGACGGTGCGGCCCCCGTCCTCCTGCCACAGCACGGCGCGCAGCGCGGGTCCCGTGTCGAGGGGCAGCGGCCTTCCGGCCTCCTCGCGCATCGCGTCGAAGAGGCCGTCTGCTGTCACCGCGCGGACCTCCAGCGTCCCGTCGGGAAGCGCCGCGCCGCCCCGCACCGCGGGGAGGAGCCGGAGCGCCCCTTCCCGGGGAGCGAGGCGCCTGCCGAGCGCCGGGTGGCGAGCGACGAGCGCCGTCAGGGCGGCGGCGACCGCCTCGCGGGTGCTGTCCTCCGCCAGCCGCCACGCGACCGACAGGTTGTACGGCGCGTACGGGGCGGCCGCGTGCTCGGCGGTCCACAGCGGGATCTGACGCTCCGACACGGGCCAGCCGGCGGACTCGTCCTGGGGTTCCGGTACGGCGCGCGGCGCCGCGGACGCCGGGACGGCGTCCGGCCCGTCGCCCGCGGGCGCATCCGCTGCCGTGACCGCCGCGAGGGCGGGACCGTGGGTGCCGAGCAGGCTCCGGGCGAGATCGGCGACCGTGTCGTGGTCGTACAGGGTGCTGCGCGGCATATGGCCGAGCGAGCCCTCCAGAGCACGGGCGAGCCGGGTGAGCGCTATGGAGTCCACGCCCAGCTCCGCCAGGTCGGCGTCCGGGCTCAGCGCGTCCTCGGGGAGCCCGGTGACGGCGTGCACCTGCCCGGTCAGCCACCGCACGGCGGCGTCGAGGGGAGCGGTCCCCGACGGCCGTGCGGGCGGGAGGAGCCCGGCGCCGGGAGCGACGGCCGGAGGCTCCGGATGCTCGGGGTGGCCGCGCACCTCCGGGGGCTCCGGGGCGCCGCCCACGGCACCCGTCGCCGACGCCCACCTGTCCAGGTCACCGTGCGCGAGCACGGCGTGCGCCGGTCCGCCGCCCGCCGGTCCGTCGTGTGCCGGGATACAGCCCAGCAGCCGCCACAGCTCCTCGGCGGCCTCCCCGACGGGAAGCGGCTCCAGGCCGTAGGCCTCCCGGAGATGGTCGAGGGTCGAGGCGGGCGGGCGCATGCCGCCGCCCGCGAGGGCGGGCCAGCCCACCGACAGGGTCCGGCCCGGGCGGGCGCCGAGCACCCCGGACGCGCGGTCCTCGGCGAAGCCGTCGAGGAAGCCGTTCGCGAAGGCGTAGTCGGACTGGCCCTGGTTGCCGACGTGGACGGCGACGGAGGACGCGAGGGCGAAGAAGTCCAGCGGATGGCCGGCGAGTGCCGCGTCCAGGGCCGTGGCGCCGAGCAGCTTCACGCGGCACACCTCGTCGACGGCTGCCGCCGTCTTCGTCCGCAGGAAGCCGTCGCTGAGCACCCCGGCCACGCACACCACGCCGTTGAGGCGCAGGCCGCGTGCGTCCAGTCCGGCGGCGAGCGCCGTCACGGACCGAGGGTCGGTCACGTCGCACTGCAGATACGTCACCGGTGCCGGCCCGGAGCCGTTCGCGGTGCCCGCGCCCGGGCGCGGAGCCCGCGCGCCGCGTCCGGTGACCACGAGGCGGGCGCCCGGGGCGCGGCGCAGCACGGACTCGGCGACGGCCGTGCCGAGGCCGCCGGTCCCGCCGGCGATCAGGTAGCAGCCGTCGGGGCGCAGCGCGAACGGCTCGTCCGCGCGGGCCGCCCCGACCAGTCCGGCACGCTCGCGGCCACCGGCGCCCAGCCGCACCCAGGCCGGCGGATCGGCGTGCGCCAGCTCCGCCCGTACCGCGGTCTCCGCGTCGCCGGGGGCGCGTTCGCACCAGGCGCGGTCGGCCGTGACGAGACCCACGCCGAAGCGCCCCGTCTCGCCCGCGACGGTGCGGACGAGCCCGTGCAGCGCGTACTGCGCGGCGCTCCCCGCCTCCGGACGGGCGCACACCGCGAGGCGTACCTGCCCGGCGTCGAGGCGGCGCCCGGAGACGAGCGCGCGCAGCGCCGCGAAGAGCGGCAGCACGGCCGTCCCGGAGAGCCGGTCGTAGGCGTCCGCGGCCGCCTGCGGTGTGGCCGACGTCTCCGGGGAGCACAGCGGGCCGTCCTCGTCGGGGACCAGCAGCACTCCCGCGTCGGGGCCGAGTTCCGCCAGAGCGGCGTCGAGCCGGGCGCGCGTCCCTTCGGGGTCGCCGGGCGTGACGGACTCCCAGCCCAGCCGTGCGTCCGCGCGGTGGGCGAGCGCACGGGAGAGGGGACCCGCACCGCCGATCAGCAGCACCTTGCGGCCGGGCTCCGCCTGCGCGGCCCGGTCGGGGAACCAGCCCAGGGTGTACGGCGCGGTGCGCTCGCGGAGCGCGTCGTGCCGGGCCGTGGGGGAGTCTCCGGGCAGCGCCGCGGCGGCGGCGCGCGACGGTACGGGCGCGGCGGCCGCAGCTCCCGGGGCAGGGCGCGCGGCGGCAGCGGCTACGGCGGCGGCGCCCCGCCGTGCGAGCGGCTCCGCCCGCAGCAGGAAGCCGTCCACGTCGGCGACGGCCGCCCCGTCCTCGTCGAGGACGCGCACGTCGAACAGGTGGACGTTGGAGCCCGTGCCGCCGTGGGCCGGGCGCACATGGACGTATACGGGACCGGTGACGGGCCGGTGCGCCACAAGGCGGTCGACGGAGAGGGGACGCAGCCACTCCGTGGGCTCCTGCCCGTCCGGAGCCATCGCCGCGTAACCGGCCGCCTGGAACGCGCCGTCGAGCACGGCGGGATGGAGGACGGGCCGCCCCGCGGGCCCGGCGGGGGCGTCGCACACGAGGCGGGCCAGGACCTCGCCGCCGGAGCGGGAGACGGCGGTCACGGGCCGGTAGCCGGGCCCGTAGGAGAAGCCGTGCGCGTCCAGGACGCGGTAGAACGCCTCGGCGGAGTCGGCGGCGCCGTCCGCCAGGACGGCGGACAGACGCTCCGGCGCGTAGGCCAGCAGCCCGTCGAAGGCGCCGGTCCCCGTCCGGCGCCGCCCCCCGGTCTCGACGGTCCCGCGCACCACGGCGGTGCCGCCGCTGCCGATGGCGAAGGGGTGCCGGCCTCCCGCGGGAGGACCGTCCTCGTACGAGAGCGAGCCGGCCAGGGCGGGACCGCGCCACGGAGCGAGGAACGTGACGTCCTCGACCGCCGCCTCGTAGGGGTTCACGGCGTGGGCGAGCAGCGACTCGAGCACCGCTTCCAGGGCGAGCGCGCCGGGAGCGATCGGCTCCCCGTCGACCACGTGGTCGGCCACCCACGGGTGACCGTGCGGGAGGGAGAGCCGCACCGTGCCGTTCTCGGGCGCGCCCTCCACGAGGGGCAGCGCACGGGTGGTGCGCGCCCCCAGCAGCGCCGCCTCGACCGTGCCGGGCGGGGGACCCGCCGCCCGGTGACGGGAGCCGGCGAACGGGGTCGTGGGCAGCGCGACCCTGCGGAAGGTCCCGGGTTCCGGCTGCCGGCCGCCCCGGTCGCCCGAGGCGACCCAGGCGCGGGCGCGCCCCGCCACGGAGCCGTCCGCCGGCCCGCCGGCCGCTGAGGACCCGCGCGGCGTGCCGTCGCCGCCGTCCGTGACCAGCGCGGGGTGGGAGGAGCCGGCGGCCAGCGCGCGGAGGGCGGCGACGACCCCGGCCCTGGCGGCCGCGCCGGCGGGGTCGTCGCAGACCACCGCGGCCCGGCACGGCCAGTCGTCCCGGCCGGTGTGCAGGGTGGCGGCCACGTCCGTCAGGGACGCGTCGCCCGTGAGGGTTCCGCCGGGTGCGTCGAGCACGGCCGCGAGACGTTCCGCGACGAGCGCGAGCCGTTCGTGGTCCGGCGCGCCCAGCGGGAGCAGGGCCGGCCCGGTCGGCGGCGCCGACGCGGCCGCGGGCACCGGGAACTCCTCGATCACGACGTGGGCGTTGGACCCGCCGGCGCCGAACGAGCTGACCGCGGAGCGCCGTACCGCGGGCATCCCGCCGGGGGCGGACGGCCACTCCTCCGCCTCGTGCTGCACCCGCAGCGGGCTGCCGGCCAGCTCCAGGCGGGGGTTCTCGGGGCGGGCGTGCAGGCTCGGCACCAGCCGCCCGTGCCAGAGCTGCAGGACGGCCTTGGTCAGTCCGGCGACCCCGGCCACGGCCTCGCCGTGCCCGATGTTCGACTTCACCGAGCCGATCCGCACGGACCCCGGACCCGCCCCGGGATCGCCGCCGAACGCCCGTGCCAGTGCCCGCACCTCGATGGGGTCGCCCAGCTCCGTGCCGGTGCCGTGCGCCTCGACGTAGCCGATGTCCCGGGGCCGCAGACCCGACCGCTCCAGGGCCCGGGTGACGAGGTCCGCCTGGGCGACGGGGCTCGGCACGGTGTAACCGCTGCCCTGGCCGCCGTGGTTGACGGCGCTCCCGGTGATGACCGCGTACACGGTGTCGCCGTCGGCGATCGCCCGCTCCAGCGGCTTCAGGACGACCGCCCCCGCGCCCTCTCCCGGCACGAAGCCGTCGCCTCCCGCGCCGAACGCCCGGTTCAGCGGACCGGGCGACGTCATGCCGACCGAGCCGAGCGCGGCGAACCGGTCCTGGTGCAGGAACAGGTGCACGCCGCCCGCGAGCGCGACGTCGGCGTCGCCGGCGGCCAGCGCCTGGCAGGCCAGGTGCACGGCCGTCAGCGACGAGGAGCACATCGTGTCGACGGCCAGGCTCGGGCCGTTCAGGTCGAACGCGTAGGAGACGCGGTTGGCGATGGAGGAGTACGCGGTGATGCCGTACTCCGCGTTGTCGGCGCCGGTGAGACGCGCGTCCCGCTGGGCCAGCAGGTTGCTGTGCGAGGTGACGCCGACGTAGACGCCGATCCGGTCCCCGGTCGCCCGCTGGGAGAGGCACGAGCGGGAGTAGCCGGCTGTCTCGAACGCCTCCCAGGCCGTCTGGAGGAACTGCCGCTCCTGCGGGTCGAGTACGGCGGCGTCGCGCGGCGGGATGCGGAACAGCGCGGCGTCGAACCGGTCCCAGTCGTCGAGGAAGCAGCCGAACCGCGTGGTGGCGGGATCGAGGACGTGCGCCACCCGCCAGTCCCAGCGGTCGGACGGCACCTCGCGCACGGCGCTGCGCCCCTCCGCCAGCAGACGCCAGAACGAGTCCGGGCCGGGGGCGCCGGGGTAGCGGCCGGCGAGGCCGACCACCGCGACCGGCTGCTGCGCGGCGCCGGACCGGCCCGCGCTGCGTTCGGGCGCCGAGGTCGTGGCGCGGGCCGGTCCGGCGGTGCCGTCGGCGGGCGACCGGTCCGGCCGCTCCGGTACGCGGCCGTCGCCGCTCTCCGCGGAGGCGGGCGCGGCCTCGACCGGGTGCTCGGGTGCCGGGGGCGGCGGGGACGCGGGTCCGTCCGGCCGGCCGCCGTCCGCGGCCGCCGCCACGGCGGGCGGCATCCCGGGTGCGCCCGCCTGCGCGGTAGCGGTGCCGGGGTCCGTGACGAGCCGTCCGGCCAGCGCGTTGATCGTGCCGTGCTCATGCAGGGTCGTGCCGGGCAGCGGCCCGAAGACGCGGCCCAGGGCCGTCGTCAGCTCCACGTGCAGCAGCGAGTCCAGGCCCAGCTCCCGCCACGGCACGTCGGCGGGGAGCGGCCGGTCGCCCGGCAGCACCTCGCGCACCACGGTGCGGATGCGCTCCTCCAGCGCCTCCAGCTCCGCCGCGCCCGCCTCTGCCGCGCCCGCGTCCAGCTCCGCCGCGCCCGCTTCCGGCTCCGCCGCGCCCGCTTCCGGTGCGCGGGTCACCGGCCGCCGGGAATCCGCCGCATGTGCTTCCGCGGCATGTGCTTCCGCGGCGTGCGATTCCGCCGCGCGAGCCCCGGACGCGAACGCCTGCCGTTCCTCCGGCATGCCGGGCACCTCCTGGTCGTCGGGGTCGGGGGAGGCGTCCGCCGGGCCGCCGCCGGCGTGCTGAGCGGAGGCGGTCTCCACCGCCTTGAGCTGGAAGGCGTCCAGCGCGTGCGGCCGTCCGCCGAGCACCAGCGAGAACGGGTGGGACGCGCGTACGCACTCCTCCAGAGCGGCGCACCCGTCCTCCGCGGTGAAGGTCTCCAGGCCGGGGAAGCCGGCGAGGACGGGATCCGAGTAGCGGCGCGCGAGCCCGGTGTCCCGCCACAGGCCCCAGGCCACGGCACGGGTCGGCGTGCCGGGTCCGTCCAGCGCGGCGGCGACCCGGTCGAGGCAGGCGTTGGCCGCCGCGTAGCCGAGGCCGCCCTGGCTGCCGAACGTGCCGAGGAACGACGAGAACAGCACCAGGGCCGTGCCGGGGAACCGCGCCCGCGCCCGGTGCAGCGGACCGAGTGCCGCGAGCTTCGCGTCGAGCCGCGGATCGAGGGCGTCGTCGGTGAGTTCGTGGAGCAGCGCGTCGTGCGCGGCGCCCGCCGCGTGCAGCACGGCGTGCGGTGTGCCGTACCGCTCCAGGCACTGGGCGAAAGCCGCGTCGACGTCGGCCTCCCGGCGCATGTCGCCGCGTACGTAGTGCGCGCTCCCTCCGGAGTCGCGCACCGACCGCAGGATCTCCCGCACCGGCTCGTCCGGGGCGGAACGGCCCACCAGGATCATCCGGGCGGCCCGCCGCGCCGCGAGGTCCCTGACGACCGCGCCGCCCACCCCGCCCGCACCGCCGAAGACGATCAGGACGGGCGAGTGCCCGGGCCACAGGGCCCCCGGGCCGGGCTCCTTCCCACCGCCGGTGCCCGGGGCTTCGCCGATTCCGGCCGCGTTCTCCGAGGGCACGAGGCACTCGACGCGTCTGCCGCCGCCCGCCGCGTCGAGCGAGACGAGAGGCGCCCGCACGCCGCACGGTTCGGCCAGCACGGCGTCACACGCCGGGGCCGCGGCGGGCAGCGGGCCGGGCAGGTCGACCGCCGAGACGGTCAGCAGAGGCGACTCGTGGGGGAGCGCGCGGAGGGCTCCGAGCAGGGCTCCCTGCTGGGCGGCGCCGGGTCCTGCCGGAGCTTCGGGCGCCGCCAGCCCGGTCGTCACGAGCGTGAGGGCGGCCGGGGTGCCGCGTGCGTCCAGCTCCCGGGCCGTACGGACCATGGCCGCCAGCCAGCGGTGCAGCTCTCCCAGTCCGGCGTCGCCGAGCGGCCACTGCGCCCCTCCGGCCAGGAAGAGCACGCGCACGGGCCCGTCCTCCGTCGTGGGCGGCGGCTCGTCGCGGCCGGTCACCATCACCCGGGGGGCGTGGGGATGCGGGCCGCCGCCCGGACGGGCGCCGTGGCGGGCCGCCAAGTGGCCCGCCCACGCCCGGGCTTGGACGCGGGTGCTGTCGTCGTGCACCAGCAGGACGGTGCCGGGCGGATCGCCGCCGTCCTGCCGCGACGTGAGGGGAGCCCGCACCCAGCGCGGGACGAGCACCGACGGAGGTGCCGTTGCAGCCGGCGTCGGGACGGCACGGGTGGAGGCGTGCGGGGCGCCGTCCTCCCACGGCGGCGCGAGCCGCACCCTGCGGAAGGGGTGGCCGGGGAGCGGGATTCGGCGCGGGGGGCGTTCGTGCTCCGGCCAGTGAGCGGCCCAGTCGGCGTTTCCGTCCGCCAGCCACTGCCCGGCCGCCGCGAGGGCGGGGTGCCCCGGGGCAGCGGGAGCGCCCTCGCCCGGGACGGCGACCGCGGGGTGCCGTTCCCCGGCCGCCAGAGCCCGCAGCGCCTCGCGTAGCCCGGCGCGGTCACGCACCGTCAGCATGCGCCGCACGGGCAGTGTCTGACGGCCTGTCTGAAGGGTCCACGCCCACTCGGCGAGGACGGCCGGACGTCCCCGGTCCGCGCCGCGGTCCAGGTGGTCGAGGAGACGGCGGGCCATGAGCGGAAGGGCCTCGGGCCTCGCCGCCGAGAGGGGGAGCAGCCAGGGCCCGGGGCTGTCGTACGCCGCGGCGGCCGCGGCTTCCGCCTCTTCAAGGACGACGTGCGCGTTGGCGCCGCCGATGCCGAAGGAGCTGACCGCGGCCCGGCGGGGCGTCCCCGGCGAGACCCACGGGACTGCCCGGTCGGCGACGGCGAGGAAGCCGCCGGACAGGTCGATGGCGGGGTTGAGCCGGGTGAAGTGCGGGGTGCCGGGGATCGTTCCGTGCCGCATGGCCAGGAGGACCTTCACGGTGCCGGCGAGTCCGGCGGCCGCCTCCAGATGGCCGATGTTGGCCTTCACCGAGCCCACCCGCAGCACACCGCCGGGGCCCGCCGCGCGTCCCCCGTCGGGACCGCCGGGTTCGAGCGCCGCCCGCAGGGCCTCCATCTCGATCGGGTCGCCGAGCGGTGTGCCGGTCCCGTGGGCCTCCACGTACCCGAGGTCCCGGCCGCCGAGCTCCGCCCGCGCCAGCCCGTCGCGGATCAGCGCCGCCTGCGCCCGGGGGTTGGGGGCGGTCGGCCCGCTGGCCCGGCCGCCGTGGTTGGCGGTGGCGCCGCGCACCACGGCCAGCAGCGGGTCGCCGTCCGCGACGGCGCTGCGGTGCGACTTGAGGACGAGCCAGGCGGCGCCCTCACCGCGCACGTACCCGTCGGCACCGGCGTCGAAGGCCCGGCTGAGGCCCTGCGGGGAGAGCATCCCGGCCTGCTGGAACGCGACCTGGTTGAAGCCGTTGCCGAGGAGGTTCACTCCGCCCACGAGGGCCGTCTCGCACTCCCCGCGCTCGATCGCGGCGACGGCGAGGGCCAGCGCGGTGAGCGACGCCGAGCAGGCGGTGTCCACCGTGACGCTGGGCCCGGTCAGGTCGTAGTGGTACGAGATCCGGTTGGCCAGGAACGTGGGGAACGTGCCGAGCGTGGCGTAACCGTCGGCGCCGCCGGCGGCGACCGTGTGCTCCCGGAAGTCGTAGCTGGAGGCGCCGACGAACACGCCGGTGCGGCTGCCGGCGAGGCGGTCGGGCACCAGCCCGGCGTCCTCCAGGGCGTGATGGCTGAGTTCGAGAAGCAGACGCTGCTGCGGGTCCATGGAGCGGGCCTGCCGCAGCGGGACGCCGAAGAACTCCGCGTCGAACGCGTCCGGTTCGGCCAGCAGGCCGGCGCGGTGCCGGACGGACCCGGCGGTGCCGGGTGCCGGGGCGGGGCCCGCCAGCCTCTCCGGCGGCAGGTCCGTGACGGCGCAGTCGCCGCGCTCCAGCAGGTCCCAGAAGGCGTCGGGGCCCTCCGCGCCGGGGAAGGAGCAGGACATGCCGATGACGGCGGCCCGGTCCCGGCCGGACACGGGCGGGGCCGCGTCCCCGACGGGCGACGGCACCGGCGCGGCCGGGCGCCTTCCGGCCCCGGTGGAGGACGGCCCGTCCGCCTCCGGTGCGGTCCCGGTGGGGGAGCCGGGCGCAGGGCGTCCGCCGGCCTCCTCGACCGCCGCCGCCAGGGCCCTGATCGTCGGGTGATGCCAGACGGCGGTGTCCGGCAGCCGCACGCCGAATGCCTCGTTGGCCGCCGCGACCAGCTGGACCGCTGCCCTCGACGTGAGTCCCGCCTCGCCGAGCGGGCGGTCCGGCTCCGGCGAGGCGCCGGTGATGTCCCGCACGAGCGACGTGAGCGCGCCGAGGGTCGACGGGCCGGGAGCGCGGCCCGCCTGCCGGTCCGCGTCCTTCCGGCCCGCAGCCGCCGGGACCGCGCCTTCCCGTTCTGCGGGCGTCCGGTCCGGGCCCGTCCGTTCTGCGTGCGTCCGGTCCGGGCCCCGCCCGCCGGACGCGTGCCGCCCGGCGGCGTCTCCGCCCGTCTCCGTCTCCGTCTCCGCCGCCGTGTCGTGGACGCGCTGCCGTACCGCGTCGAGGAAACGCGCCGCCTCGCGGCCGTTGAGTACGGCGTGGTCGTAGGCGAGGGTCAGCAGCCGCGTGCCGTCCGGCCCCGGGTGGGCCGCACCGAGCATGAGCGTCGCCACCGCGGGCGGTACGACGACGGGCGCCGCCTGGAGAGCGCCGTCGTCGTCCAGGGACGACACCAGCAGGGTGGCGGTGCCGTCGACGGTGGACCGTCCGGCTCCCGCCTCCTCCAGCCCCGCCACCCAGCGGCGCGCGAACGTGCCGAAGTCGTCCTCGTCGGCGTCCGGCAGGCCCGCCACCTGCAGGTCGGCGTCGCCGGTCGCGACGGCGACGCCGAGGGTCACGCGGTGGAAGGTCCGCAAGGTCCCGCGGCCCACGAGCCGGGCCCGCAGCCGGGGGTGCTCCCGCGCCGTGAGCGCGGCGAGGCGTGCCAGGGCCTGGAAGTCGCTGACGAAGCCCGCTCCCGACTCCGTGCGCAGCCGGTCCGCGGCGCGGCTCAGCGACGGGGCGTCCAGGGCCACCGTGACGGTGCCGGCGGTCACTTCGGCACGGGACCGCTCCAGCGCCTGGTTGAGCCGGAGCTGGGCGGCGGAGAGGGGGACGTCGTCGAACCCGCCCCGCGCCGGGCCGGCGGGGCCGCCCGTCTCGGCGGCGTCCGGTCCGGCGTCTTCGGTGACGGCACCGGCCTCCTCCGGGCCGTCCCGCCGGGCGGAGGCCAGGTACCGGTCGATGTCGGACGGCGTCAGCAGCGATCCTCGACGGGGTATCAGGGCCAGCTCGCCCGGGGCGAGTCCGAGCAGCCTTGCGTGCTTGCGCGCCAGCGGCGCCATCCGCACCGCGGGGGCCGCGCCGTCCCCCGCACGCTCCGCCTCCCCTCCGCCGTCGCCGCCGGCGGCCCGCGGGGGTGCGGGCTCGGCCGAGGGGGACGCGGCGGAGGGGAGGGGCGCGCGGGCGGGAGGCGTGGGGGGTTCGCCTTCTCCGCCGGGGGAGGTGCCCGGGGCTTCCGCGGTGCCGGACGGTGAGGACGTGCCGGCGGAGGAGGACGGGGAGGCGGCCGGGGAGGGGGCGTCGGGGCGCACGCGGGCCACGGCCGCTCCGACCGCGACGACGTCGCCCTCCTCCGCGAGCCACTGCGTCAACTCGCCGCTGACGGGGGCGTCGACGTCCACCGTCACCTTGTCCGTCTCGCACTCGAAGAGCGGCTCGCCGGCGGTGACGCGTTCGCCGGCCCGGCGGTAGGTCCTCGACAGCCGTGTCTCGGCGACGTCCTCGGCCAGCTGTGGAAGGAGCACCGTCGAGTCGTCCGTACAGCCGCTGCCGCCGCCGTCCCGGTCGTCCCCCGTCGTGCCGACTGCCATCAGGCCTCCTCGCCGGTCCGGTGGTTGCCGACCCACTATGAGCGGCATGCCTGATGGCTCCCTGATGACGGACTGACGGACCGTGAACGCCCCCTCTCGCCGGGGCGCGTGGGCGAGGACACTCACTGGCGGACGAGACGAGCGGGCTTACCGGACTGTCCGCACCGAGGGACATGGAGAGACATGGCAGCCAGCGACACGCGTCACCAGTACCCCTTCGACCGTGCGGTCCCGACGGAGATCCCGCCGCTGTACGAGGAGCTCCGCGAGACCGAGCGCGTCGCCAGGATCACCATGGCGACCGGTGACCCGGGATACCTGGTCACCCGGTACGAGGACGTCCGATTCGTCCTCTCCGACTCCCGGTTCAGCGTCCGCCAGGACCTGCCGGGCGCGCCGCGCCTGACCGAGATGACCTTCGAGAGCGTGATGACGACGGACCCGCCCGTCCACACGCGGCTGCGGCGCCTGCTCTCCCGCAACTTCACCGCCCGCCGCGTCGAGCGGATGCGCCCGAGGCTTCAGGAGATCGTCGACGGCCTGCTCGACGAGATGGAGAAGCAGGGGCCGCCGGCCGAGATCGTCGAGTCGCTCGCGGCGCCGTTCCCCATCACCGTCATCTGCGAACTGCTCGGTGTCCCCATGGTCGACGTCGCCCGGTTCCGGGGCTGGGCCGACATCATGGTCTCGCTCACCGGCTACTCCATGGAGGAGTGGACGGCCGCCCGCGACTCCCTGGAGAACTACCTGGACGAGCTGGTCGTCGCCAAGCGCGAGAACCCCGGGGACGACCTGCTCAGCGCCCTGGTCCAGACGGCCGCCACCGACGAGGACCTGACCGAGCACGACGTGCGCTCGCTCTCGCTCATCCTGCTGCTCGCCGGGTACGAACCGGCCTCGAACCAGCTGGGCAGCAGCATCCTCACGCTGCTGCGCTTCCCCGACCGGCTCGAACAGCTGCGCCGCGACCCGGATCTGCTGCCGTCCGCGGTGGAGGAGCTGATGCGCTACGCCCCCGCGGGCGACGGCGCGCTGTTCCGGGTCACGCTCGACGACGTCACCATCGGCGGGACGCACATCCCCGCCAACAGCGCGGTCCTCGCGTCGACACAGGCCGCGAACTGGGACCCGCGCCGCTACGACGAGCCCGACGGCCTGATCCTGGACCGCCCCGACAACCAGCACACGGCGCTGGGCCACGGCATCCACTTCTGCCTCGGCGCGGCACTGGCCCGGGTCGAACTCCAGGTGGCCATCGGCTCGTTGCTGCGCCGCTTCCCCAAGCTCGACCTGGCGACCGACGTGGCGAACCTGCGCTGGTCGAGCCCGGGCTCGATGCTCAGCGGCTTCTCGGAGATCCCCGTGACGTGGTGACCCGGTGAACGCGCGGCCCGCGGTCACCCGAACCCCCGGCGGGGCGGCGCGCACGCGCCGCCCTGCCGGAGCCGTGCCCGGTCACCAGACGGGGCGGGCCTCGGACCAAAGGGCCGTCACATGGCCGGAGAACCTGTCGTACAGACCGTCCTCGCTGAGCCGTCGCAGGTGCAGCATGGGTGACTCGTGGCCGAGGAGCGAACTCAAGTGGGGCGTCACCAGCGCCTCGTTGTCGAAGCTGAAGACGGACAGTGCGATGTGCTTGTCCGAGTAACGGGCCTCCAGGCCCTCGCAGGGGCGCATCTTCTCCAGCGCGTCCAACGTGATGTTGATGCGCGTGCGCACCGTCAGAGGGACTGCCTCAACTTCTTCGCGCTGACGGGTGACTTCGCTGTCCGGGTCGCCGATCAGGAAGCGGACGCGAACGCCGGTTTCGCACTTCCGTCGCAGCCGCTCCGCCAAGGCGGGCTGCTCCTGCCAGATGAAGTAGTTCGTGTACCCGGCGAACGTGATCTCCCGCTCCGCCCGGTCGATCAGCGTGGACCAGACGGTCGACGGGCAGGCGTTCCGGTACGGGTACGCCGACACGATCTCCCGGTCCGCCCCTGTCTTGACGGTGGACCGCATGGCGCGTGGCCACAGCATGTCGCTACTGACTCCCAGGTAGACGCTGACCTTTTCCCGCACAACTGTATGAGGGCATCGCTCGGTGTCGGAAAGCCAGCGCTCCACGGTCTTGGTGGTCACGCCAGCCGCGTCTGCGACCTGATAGGGCTTCACACCGGCAGCGGTCATAGCATCTGAAAGGGCGCGATTCAAGGGGAACTCCAGGGACGTTTGGGCCACTTGAGACACTACGCCATGGTGGTCGAAGCGTCCCGTCCTTCGTCCCCACAGAGCCCTGGTGCTGCCGCGAAACTCTCCGTATGCACAACGTCACAACACGGAGGCTCCCTTGTCGGGGAGCGTCGCCCCGCGACCGCGACGAACGGCCCGGGATGTGGGCACCACCGCGAAGGAGCGATGCCACATGCAGGGCATGAACGTCACCGAGATGCGCAGAGCCCGGCTGCGCCGACTGCCCTGGAGCGAGCCGGACGGACGCGCCGCCTGCACGCCCGACGACTGCCCCGGCGGCCGGATCGCTCAGCTGGCAGACGAGGTGGAGGAGTCGCAGGTCAAGTCCGGACGCTTCATGGCCGCGGTTGCCCGGGACATGCTGGGGCTGCCCCGCGAGCCGGATCCCGGTGAGGCCATGTACGTGATCCGGCGCCTGACGGAGTCCCTGGAAGAAGTGCTGCTTGTGGCCGAGTCCCGGGGCGAGCGGCTGCCGGTGGGGGATGACGGGCCGGAGGAACCGGACGAGGACGGTGACGTGCCGTGAGCCTGCCGTACTCCATCGCGTACCCGCCGTGCCGGTGCCCGCGCTGCAAGGGAGCGGAAGAGGAGCAGGCCCAGACCCAGACTCATTCCCAGGAGCAGGCCCGGAAAGCCGAACGGGCCGTGCCCTGCCCGGAGTCGGAGCCGCCGGCGATCACAGGGTGACCGCCGCCCCGGCGCGGTTCGCCGGGGCGGCGCGCCCTCACGCCGGGGCGGAGCCCGCGGGCTCGGCGGCCCGCAGGACGCCGTCCCGTACCTCGACGGGGGAGGCGTCGAAGCGGTCACGCAGCCGCCGGTCGTGGGAGACGATGACGACGGCCCCCTCGAACAGGGCGAGCGCGTCCTCCAGTTCCTCCATCAGCGTCAGCGCGAGATGGTTCGTGGGCTCGTCGAGCAGCAGCAGGTCCGCGGGCTGCACGACGAGGCGTGCCAGCGCCAGCCGCCGCTGCTGACCCACCGACAGCCCGCCCACCGGCACGTGGAAGGAGTCCGCGGGGAACAGGCCGAGGGATGTCAGCTGCTCGCGGTGCTCGTCCAGCGTCCCCACCCGTCCCTCCGCGAAGGCGGCGAGCAGTGACTGCTCCGGCTTGCGGACCGTCACCTCCTGCGGCAGGTAGCTGATGCCTCCCTGGCGCAGCACCTCGCCCGAGTCGGGCTCGCACACCCCTGCCAGGACGTTCAGCAGCGTCGTCTTGCCCGCCCCGTTGGGTCCGTGGACGAGCAGCCTGCTCTGCTTGCCGACGCTGAGCGCGTCGACGCGCAGCCGGCCGTCGACCACCACGTCCTTCAGCGCCACCAGGGGGCCGTCGAACTGCTCACCGGTGCCCGAGAGGCCCGCCGCGAAGCGCAGCGGGTCGGGGGGACGGGGCACCGGGTCCTCCTCCAGGCGCCGCAGCCTCTCCAGGGCATTGCGCACGCGGCTGCCGACCTGGCGCTCGGCCCGCAGCCCGTGGTTGTGGAACTGCAGCTTGTTGGAGTGGAAGCGGTTGGCGTAGCCGACGCGGTGCGCGGTGGTCACGCTGCGCACCCGCTGGAACTCCATGTCGTCCAGCCAGGTCTGGTACGCCTCCTCCCAGCGCCTGCGGGCCGCCGCCTTCTCCTCCAGGAAGCCGGCGTAGCCGTTGCCGTAGCGGTTGACGGTGTGCCGGTCGCCGTCGACCTCGAGGATCACGTCGGTGACGCGCTCCAGGAACACGCGGTCGTGGGAGACGGCGACGACGGTGCCGCGGAAGCGCCGCAGCTTGTTCTCCAGCCAGCCCATGGCCCGGTCGTCGAGGTGGTTGGAGGGCTCGTCGAGCAGCAGCAGGCTCGGCTCGTCGGCGAGGATGCAGGCGAGGGCGAGGCGGCTCTGCTCGCCGCCGGACAGGGCGTTCAGCGGACGGTCGCGCGGGATGTGCCCGACGCCGAGCTCGTCGAGGGCTGCCGCGGCGCGGGCGTCGGCGGTGTAGCCGCCGCGGGCCTCGAAGCGGTTCACCAGCTCGTCGTACGCGTCGAGTTCGGCGGGTGCCGCGGTGGCCATGTCCGCCTCCATGGCGCGCAGCCGGCTCTCCATCTCGCGCAGGTCCGCCAGTGCCCAGTCGATGGCGTCGCTCACGGTGTAGTGCGCGGGAAGGTCGAGGGTCTGGCCGAGCAGCCCGACGCCGCCCTCGGTGTCGACGGTGACCGTGCCCTCGTCGGGGGCGTCGGCACCGGCCATCAGACGCAGCAGCGTCGTCTTGCCGGCGCCGTTCTCGCCCACGACGCCGACCGTCTCACCGGGCCGGATGCTCAACGAGACCTGGTCGAGGACGAGATGGTCGGCGAATCCCTTGGACACGCCGGAAAGAGTGAGCTGAGAAGGCATATGTGTGTGGATCTCCTCCGGGACACGGGGGTGCCCCACGGCCCATCGCCGGACGTCGTCCGGCACGGGGCGCGGTGTGCGCCTGCGCATGGGCGGATGGCTGGGGTTTCGTGGAATCCCGCCGCTCCGGTCAGAAGATCATGCCTTGGAGTGTACGTCCGCGGGCGCGGGCGGACAACGGCAATTCCCGTCCGGTGCGGCGCAGTTGCACGTCGACGCGGTGGCGGGGGGCGGCCGGGGAGGCGGCTTCACAGGTGGAGCAGCAGGGTGCCGGGCCGAGTGACGGCCTCCGCGACGCACGCGAGGAAGGCTGCCGCCGTGCCGCCGTCGCACACCCGGTGGTCGAAGGTCAGCGACAGCGGAGCGACACTGCGGGGCACCACGGCGTCGCCGGACACCCACGGCCTGCGGGCGATCCGGCCGACGCCCAGCATCGCGGTCTCGGGATGGTTGATCAGGGGGACGGCGCCGTCGGTGCCGAGGGGGCCGTGGTTGTTGAGCGTGAAGCATCCGCCGGTCGACTCGTGAGGGGTGAGGGTGCCGTCGCGCGCCGCGCCGACGAGCCTGCCGATCTCGGCCGTGAGCTGGGCCGTGGTGAGCCGCCCGGCGTCGTGGACGACGGGGACCACCACGCCGCGCTCCGTGTGGGTGGCGATGCCGAGGCCGAGGGAGGCGGGGGCCCGGACGCCCGTGGCCGTGCCGTCCGCGCCGTGCACCACGCGTGAGCACAGCTCCGGGTGGCGCTGGAGGGCCACCACGCACATCCGGGCGAGGAGAGCGAGCACCCCGGCACGCGGGCCGGGGCCCTCCCGGGATGCGCGGCTCAGGTCGAGGAGACCGGTGGCGTCGGCGTCCCGCCAGCACGTCGCGGCCGGGATCTCGCGGTGAGCGTCCGTCACCCTCCGGGCGGCGGCGCGGCGTGCTCCGTGCCAGACGGTCACGCCGTCCCCGGGCCCCGTTCCGGGCGGGCCGCTGCCGGTCGCGGCTGGTGTGCCGTTCCGGGCGGGCGGGGTGGCGCCCCGTGGGTGGACCGGTGCCGAGATCGCCCGCGTGACGTCGGAGCGTCCGACGAGTCCGGCGGGACCCGTGCCCCGCACCGTCCGCAGGTCGACGCCGTGCTCTCGCGCCATGCGGCGCACCAGCGGCGACACCACCGGGACCGGGCCGTCCAGCGTCCCCTGCCGCGGGGGAGCCGGCGCGGCGGCGCGTCCGCCGGCGGACGCGGCGGCGGGAACGGATGCGGGCCGGCGGACCGCGGGGGCGGCGTCCCGCGTCCCGTAGCCGACGAGGACCGGCTCCCCGGCGGGCATTCCGCCGCCCGGGTCCCGTCCGGCCGGCTCGGCGATGACGACCAGGACGGCTCCCACGGCGTGGGTCGACCCGGGAGCGCCGCGGCGTTCGAGGACCTCGCCGGCGTACGGGCTGGGGATCTCCACCTGCGCCTTGGCCGTCTCCACCTCGACCAGCGGCTGGTCGACGTCCACGCGGTCGCCCACCGCCACGAGCCAGCGGACGATCTCCGCCTCGGTGAGGCCCTCGCCCAGGTCGGGCAGCCGGAACTCCCGGCGCACGGCGCTCACCACTGCTCCCACTGCAGCCGGGACACCGCGTCGAGGACGCGGGCGACGCCCGGCAGATGGTGGTGTTCGAGCAGCGGCGGCGGATACGGGATGTCGAACCCGGTGGCCCGCAGCACCGGCGCCTCCAGGTGGTGGAAGCAGCGTTCGGTGATCCGGGCGGCGATCTCCGCGCCCGGCCCGGCGAACCCGGCCGCCTCGTGCACCACCACCGCACGCCCGGTCCGCCGCACGGAGGCGCACACCGTGTCGTCGTCGAAGGGCACCAGCGAACGCAGGTCCACCACCTCCAGGTCCCAGCCCTCCTCGCGGGCCGCCTCGGCGGCGTCGAGGCACACGGGAACCGACGGGCCGTAGCCGATCAGCGTCGCCGACCGTCCGGCGCGCCGTACCGCGGCCCGGCCGGCCGGTTCCACGGGTTCCGGTTCCCGCTCGTTCCACGGCTCCTTCGACCAGTACAGGCGCTTGGGCTCCAGGAAGACCACGGGGTCCTCGGAGGCGACGGCCGCACGCAGCAAGCCGTAGGCGTCGGCCACCGTGGCGGGCGTGAACACATGCAGCCCGGGGGTGGCCATGTAGTACGCCTCGGAGGAGTCGCTGTGGTGCTCGACGCCGCCGATGCCCCCGCCGTAGGGGATCCGGATCGTCAGCGGCAGCGCCATCGCCCCGCGCGTGCGGTTGCGCATCTTCGCGACGTGCGACACCAGTTGCTCGAAGGCCGGGTAGGCGAACGCGTCGAACTGCATCTCCACGACCGGCCGCAGCCCGTACATCGCCATACCCACGGCGGTGCCGAGGATGCCCGCCTCCGCGAGAGGGGTGTCGGTGCACCGCTCCGGGCCGAACTCCGCCGCCAGGCCGTCCGTCACGCGGAAGACGCCGCCGAGCGCGCCGACGTCCTCACCGAGCACGTGCACGGTGGCGTCGGCGTGCATGGCGTCCCGCAGCGCCCGGTTGAGCGCGCGGGACATGGCGACGGGCGGTAAGTCCCCGTCGCGCGCCCCGGGCCGGACGGGCGGGTGCGGCTCCGTCCCCGGCGGCGGGCCGCCCTCCTCGAGCATGGTCATCGCGGCGCCTCCTCGGGACCGCCGGACACGCGGGTCCCGGCGGTCGTCGCGGCCTGTTCGCGCAGCTGGCCGGTCGGACGGGCGTAGACGTGCTGGAAGAGCGCGTCGGGCGCCGGCCGGGGGCCGTCCGGCCCGTCCGGGCCGGCGGGCTCGCCGAAGGCGGCGCGCTGCTCGGCGGCGGTGCGTTCGGCGGCCTCCGCGGCGTCGCGCACGGTCGCCTCGTCGAGCAGCCCGGCCGCGCGGAGCTGGTTCTCCGCCAGCGGCACCGGATCGTGCTCGCGCCAGGCGGCGACCTCCGACTCGCTGCGGTAGCGCCGCGGGTCGTCGGCGTTGGTGTGCGGATCGATCCGGTACGTCACGGCCTCGACGAGGACGGGGCCCGCACCGGAGCGGGCGCGGTCGACGGCGTCGCCGAGGACCTCGTGCAGGGCGAACACGTCGTTGCCGTCGACGAGCCGCCCGGGGACGCCGTAGCCGACGGCCTTGTGGGCGAGGGAGGGTGCGGCGCTCTGCTGGGACAGCGGCACGGAGATCGCGAAACCGTTGTTCTGGACGAGGAAGACGACGGGCGCCCGCAGCACGCCCGCGAAGGTCAGCGCCTCGTGGAAGTCGCCCTCGCTGGTGGCGCCGTCCCCGGCGAGCGCCAGCGCGACGGCGCCGGAGCCGCGCAGCCGGGCGGCGTGGGCCAGGCCGACGGCGTGCGGGAGGTGCGTGGCCAGGGGCGTGCACAGGGGAGCGGTGCACCAGCGGCGCGGGTCGTAGCCGCTGTGTTCGGATCCCCGCAGCAACGCCAGGGTCTCCGCGGCGGGGACGCCCCGCAGGTGCACGGAGAGCGTGTCGCGGTAGGTGGGGAAGAGCCAGTCGGCCGGCCGCAGAACAGCTGCCGCCGCCACCTGGCAGGCCTCCTGCCCGGTCGAGGAGGGGTAGACGGCGAGACGGCCCTGGCGGGCGAGCGCCGTGGCCTGCTCGTTGAAGCGCCTGCCGCGCACGAGCGAGGCGTACAGCCCGCGGGCCAGGCCGCCTTCGACGCGCGCCGCCTCCGGGGTGCCCGCGCGGCGGACCGGCGCCGGGTCGGGCAGCAGCGGCCCGGGGTCGCGCAGCGGGCCGGTGGCGCCGGGCCGCCATACGGCGGCGGTGCCGGTGTCGGCTGCAGGCATTTCACGGCCTCCGGCAGCAATAGGGGCCGCTGCCGCGCGGCCGCCGGGAACGGGGACCGCTCATCGCCCGGAATTCTTCCGGGGCCGGGTATGCGTGACAATTCCCGGCATGTTTTCCGAAGCGTGTCACTGGAAAGGAAAACCCCGTCTCCCCGGTGGTGACGCGTATGTCAGCGGGCATTTTCATCACCCATCGTGTCCGGCCTCCTGTCGTGGTCGGCGGGGCTCGGTGAGGAGTATGCGTGAGCCCTGGCGGGCAGCCTGACCAGTCACGAAGGATCCGAATCCGCCGCTCCGGCACACCGGCAGCCCGCGGCCCGGACCCGGCCGGCCCGAATACCGCTCCGTCTTTCCGGAGACTAGCAGCCGGTTCCCCCGGCGGAAGGGGCCGAAAGAATCCGCCGCCGCCCCGCACTTCGGTGCGGCCATTCCGTCAGGTTTCCGTCAGCGAGGAATCAGCGCCCTTTGTAAGGATGCTGCCCTGCGGAATCCGGAACGGCGCGGGGGGACGGCATGCACCACCGGCCGGGCGCGAGTTGAGGAGACGAAGTGACGCGTACGGGACTGACGGACGTTCTTCCGCTGTCGCCGCTCCAGGACGGCCTGCTGTTCCACGCCCTCTACGACGAGCGGGCCGCCGACGTGTACGTCGTCCAGTTCGTCCTGGACCTGCGCGGCCCCCTGGACGCCGGGCGGCTGCGCTCCGCGGCCGAGGCGCTGCTGCGCCGCCACCCGAATCTGCGGGCCGGCTTCTGGCAGGACGGCATGAAGCGGGCCGTGCAGGTCATCCCGCGCAACGTCCGCCTGCCGTGGACCGAGCACGACCTGACAGCGACCCCCGCCGGCGAGCGTGAAGCCGCCCTGGAAGGCGTGCTGTCGGCCGACCGCGCCCGCCGCTTCGACCCGGCCCGCCCGCCGCTGACCCGGTGCGCGCTGGTCTCCTTCGGGGCCGAGGAGCACCGGCTGGTGCTCAGCCACCACCATCTGCTCATCGACGGCTGGTCGATGCCGCTGCTGCTCGCCGACCTGTTCGCGCTCTACGAGCACCACGGGGACGAGTCGGCGCTGCCCCCGCCGCCCTCGTTCCGCGACCACCTCGCCTGGCTCGCGGCCCGCGACACCGAGGCCGACGCCCGTGCCTGGCGCGCGGAGCTGGGCGACCTCGACCAGCCCACCACCGTGGCCCGCACCCCGGGGACCGGCGCGGGGCCGGAGGAGGCCGCGGACGCGCCCGCGCGTCAGGAGTGGATCGAACTCGACGAGAGAGCCACGGAAGCGCTCGCCGCTCAGGGCCGCCGCCACGGACTCACGCTCAACAGCCTCGTGCAGGGCGCCTGGGGCCTGCTGCTGGGGGCGCTGACGGGCAGGGACGACGTCACGTTCGGCGCCGTCGTCTCCGGACGTCCGCCCGAGGTCGACCGCTCCGCCGAGATGGTCGGCCTCTTCATCAACACGGTGCCCGTACGGGTGCGCATCCGTCCCGGAGACAGCCTCGCCGCGAACCTGCGCCGGCTGCAGGAGACCCAGGCCCGCCTGACGGGGCACCAGTACGTGGGTCTGCCCGCGATCCAGCGGGCCGTCAGGCAGCCCGAACTCTTCGACACCCTCCTCGTGTTCGAGAACTACCCGCTGGAGGCCGGAGCCCTCGCCCTGGAGTCCGCGGGCCTCCGCCTGCACGGCCTGGACGTGCGCGACGCCACCCACTACCCGCTCAGCCTCGTCGTGATCCCGGGGGAGCGGCTGCGCCTGCGGGTCGAGTACCACCCGGGCCGCTGCGCCCCCGAGATCGCCGCCGAACTGGCCCCGCGCGTCCGCCGGCTGCTGCACGCCATGGCCGCGGACCTGGAGGTGCCCGCCGCGCGGATCGGCCTGCTCTCCGACGAGGAGCGCGCGGCGGCCGTGCCGACGCCGCACGTCACGGAGCGGCCCTTCCCCCGCGAGCCGTTTCCCGTCCTGCTGGACCGGCAGGCCGCGCGTACCCCTGACGCCGTGGCGGTCGTCTTCGGGGAGGAGCGGCTGACCTACCGGGAACTGGCGTCCCGCTCCAACCGCCTGGCCAGGCTGCTCGTGCGGCGCGGCGCCGGACCCGAGGCGCTGGTCGCGCTCGCCCTGCCGCGCTCGGCCGAGCAGGTCGTCGCGTTCGTCGCGGTGCTGAAGTCCGGTGCCGCCTACACCCCCGTCGACACCTCCTACCCCGACGAGCGCATCGCGTTCCTGCTGGCGGACGCGGAGCCGGCGGCGGTCGTCACCACCGCGGACGAGGCCCGGCGGCTGCCGCCCGGCACCGACCCCGTCGTGCTGGACGACCCGAAGTGCCAGGCGGAGACGGCCGAGTTGGCGGACACCGGCCTCACCGACGCCGACCGCCTCCGCCCGCTCGGCGTCGAACACCCCGTCTACACGCTCTACACCTCCGGCTCCACCGGCCGCCCCAAGGGCGTGGTGATGCACGCCGAGCCGCTGCTCAACCTGATGGCCTGGTACGCCGCGGCGATACCGGGCCCGGCCGGCTCCGTGGTCTCCCAGTTCTCCACGCTCGCGTTCGACCCCGCGCCGCTGGAGATGCTGTGCGCCCTCACCCAGGGCCAGTCCGTCACCGTCGCGGACGACCTCGCCCGCCACGACCCCAGGGAGCTCCTGGCGTGGCTGGAGCGGGACGGCGCCCGACACCTCTACACCACCAACACCGTCCTCGACGCCCTCGCCGACGCCGCCGCCACCGACGGGCGCGACCTCCCGGAGCTCCTGCAGATCGTCCAGGCGGGGGAGTCGCTCACCCCCGGGGACGACGTCAAACGGCTCTTCCGGGGGCATCCGGAGCGCCGGCTGCACAACCTGTACGGGCCGACGGAGACCCACGTCGTCACCGCCGGCACCATGGGGCCCGACCCGGACGCATGGCCGCGTTCCGCCCCTATCGGCACGCCCGTGCCCAACACGCGCCTGTACGTGCTCGACGAGTGGCTGCGCCCGGTGCCGCCCGGTGTCGCGGGCGAGCTGTACGTTGGCGGTGTCATGCTCGCCCGCGGCTACCTGCGCCGGCCGGGCCTGACGGCCGCCCGCTTCGTCGCCTCCCCGTTCGGGCCGCCCGGCAGCCGCCTGTACTGCACGGGCGACCTGGTGCGGCTGCGCCCCGACGGGAGCCTCGACTTCCTCGGACGCGCCGACGACCAGGTGAAGATCGGCGGTCAACGGGTCGAGCCCGGTGAGACGGCAGCCGCCCTGGAGGCCCGTGCCGACGTCGCCCAGGCGTTCGTGCTGGCCCGGGAGGACACGCCGGGCGTGCGCCGGCTGGTCGCGTACGTCGTGCCCGAACCCGGCCACACCGTCGAACCCGCCGCGCTCCGCGACGAGTTGGGCCGCACGCTGCCCGGCCAGCAGGTGCCCGCGGCCTGCGTCGTCCTGGCCGAACTGCCGCGCAACGCCAACGGCAAGATCGACCGGCAGGCCCTGCCCGCCCCCGTCGTCGCCGGCGCGCGGGCCGGAAGCGCGCCGCGGGGCGACCGCGAGGCCCTGCTGGCCCGGCTCTTCGAGGAGGTCGTGGGCGCCACCGAAGTGGGCGTCGAGGACGACTTCTTCGCACTCGGCGGCGACAGCATCATGTCGATGCAGCTGGCCGGACGCGCACGCAAGGCGGGCCTGGTGGTCTCCCCGAGGGACGTCTTCGAGCAGCGCACCGTCGCCCGGCTCGCCGCCGTCGCCGTGCCGGTCGAGGACGAGTCCCGCAAGGGGAAAGCGGACGAACCCGGCACGGAGGCCGAAGGCCCCGTTCCCATGACGCCGATCATGCACTGGTTCAGGGAACTCGACGGCCCCGTCGACGGGTTCAGCCAGTCCGTGGTGCTGCGCGTCCCGGCGGAGCTGGACGGGAAGCGGCTCGCCTCGCTGCTGCAGAGCCTCATCGACCACCACGACGCCCTGCGCCTGCGCGTGACGGCGGGCCCGGACGGGGCCTGGTCCCCCGAGGTGCTGCCCGCCGGGTCCGTCACCGCTTCGGAGCGCATCCGCCGCGTCGACGTGCGCGGCCTCGGAACCGCCGCGCTGCGCGACGTCCTGGCACGCGAGAGCGCCGAGGCCGACCGGCTGCTGCGGCCCGCGCTCGGCGACATGGTGCGGGCCGTGTGGTTCGACGCCGGAGACGAGCCCGGCCGCCTCTTCCTGACGGTGCACCACTTCGCGGTGGACGGCGTCTCGTGGCGGGTCCTGATCGACGACCTGTCCGCCGCCTGGCCCGACGTGGCGGCCGGCCGCACCCCCGAACCGGAGCCGGTCGCCGTGCCGCTCCGGCAGTGGGCGCACCGGATGGAAGCCCTCGCGAAACGGCCCGGACAGCGCGACCAGCTCCCCTTCTGGCGCCACCTGGCCCGCCCCGAGGAGCCCCTTCCGTCGCTCGTCCCGCCGGACCCGGCCCGCGACACCGCGGGCACCGCACGCCTCCTCACCGTCGAACTGCCCGCCGAGACCACGCGGGCGCTGCTCACCTCGGTTCCGGCGGCGTTCCACGCGGGCGTGAACGACGTGATGCTCACGGCGCTCGCCGCCGCGGTGACCGAATGGCGCCGGTCCCGCGGGTCGTACGCCACCGACCTGCTCGTCGACGTCGAGGGGCACGGCCGCGACATCGAGGGCGAGGAGCTCGACCTCTCCCGCACCGTCGGCTGGCTCACCCGCCTCCATCCCGTACGCCTTGACATCGGCCGCGTCGACCACCGCGAACTCACCGCCGCGGGGCCCGCGCTGGGGCGCGCCGTCAAACGCGTCAAGGAGCAGCTGCGCGCCGTGCCGCAGCAGGGCCTCGGCCACGGCCTGCTGCGGTACCTCGACCCCGGAGCCGCACCTGAGCTGGCGCGGGGCGCCCGCGCCCAGCTGCTCTTCAACTACCTCGGACGCTTCCCGGAGCCCGCGGACACCGACTGGTCACCCGCACCCGAGGGCCAGGTCCTGGGCGGCAGCGTCGACCCGGCACTGCCGTTCGGCCGGTCGCTCACGCTCAACGCGTACACCCGCGACCTCGCCGACGGGCCGCGGCTCACGGCCCTGTGGTCCTGGCCGGGCGCGCTGTGGACCCACGAGGACATGGGGGAGCTGGCCGAGAGCTGGTTCGCGGTGCTGCGGGCCCTGGCGGCCCACACCGAGGCCGACGGCTCGGGCGGACGCACCCCCTCGGACCTGCCGATGGTGGAACTGAGCCAGACGGACATCGACCTGCTTGAGAGCGAACTGGGCGAGGAAGACGAGGCAACGCAGTGACCAGGTCCCGAATCGAAGACGTACTCCCGCTCTCCCCGCTCCAGGAGGGACTGCTCTTCCTCTCCCGGTACGACGACAGCGGCAGCGACGACGTCTACGTGGTGCAGTTCCGCTTCGACATCGACGGCCCCCTGGACGGCGAGCGCATGCGCGCCGCCGCCGAGGCGCTGCTGGTGCGCCACCCCAACCTGCGCGCCGGCTTCCGGCAGCAGCGCCGCGAGGGCCGCCCGGTGCAGGTCGTGCCCCGTACCGTGCGCCTGCCGTGGAACGAACTCGACCTGTCCGCGCTGCCCGAGGACGAGCGCGCCGCCGAACTCGAGCGCACCCTCGCCGCCGACCGCGTGCTCCGCTTCGACCCGGCGCGCCCGCCGCTCATGCGGTTCACCCTGATACGCCTCGGCCCGCGCACGCACCGCCTGGTCTTCACCCACCACCACCTGCTGCTCGACGGCTGGTCCATGGGCCTGCTCATCAAGGAGCTCTTCAGCCTCTACGAGCAGGCGGGCGACTCCGGTCAGCTGCCCGCCGTCCCCCCGTTCCGCAGCTACCTGACGTGGCTGGCCCGCCAGGACGAGGCAGCCGCACGGCAGGCGTGGAGCGAAGCCCTCTCCGGCGTCGAGGAGCCGACCCTCGTCGCGGAGGGGCAGCAGGGCCGCCCCACGGGAACGCCCGACGAACTCGTCACGGACCTGTCCGAGGAGCTGACGGCCGCCCTCGTCGCCCGCGGACGCGCCGCGGGCCTGACCCTCAACACCCTCGTCCAGGGCGCCTGGGGGCTGCTGATCGGCGGCCTCACCGGCCGCGACGACGTCACGTTCGGCGAGATCGTCTCCGGACGTCCCGCCGACCTCGCGGGCGCCGAGTCCATGATCGGCATGTTCGCCAACGCCCTCCCCGTGCGGCTGAGCGCCATGCCCGGCGAGACGCTGGCCACGGCCCTGCACCGGATGCAGGACCAGCACGGCGAGCTGATGCCCCACCAGCACCTCGGTCTGAGCACCATCCAGAGCCTCGTCGAACCAGCCGAACTGTTCGACACCATGGTGATCTTCGAGAACTATCCGCTGGACCCGGACACCCTCCAGATCGCCGCGGGCGGCATCCGGCTCACCGAGGTGAGCGAACACGCCGCGACGCACTACCCGCTGTGCCTGATGGTCCTGCCCGGAGCCCGCCTGCAACTGCGGCTGAGCTACCGCAGCGACCTGTACCGGCGCGACGAGATCGCCTCGCTGTCCGAGCGCCTCACCGGCCTCCTCGAACTCCTCGCCCACGACCTGGACCGCAAGGCCGCGACGGTCGACATGCTGCCCGCGGCGGAGCGCTACGAACTGCTCGTCGCACGCAACGACACCGAACGCCCCCTGCCCGGCTCCGCCCTGCCGCAGCTCTTCGCCGAGCAGGCCGCGAAGACGCCCGAGGCCGTCGCCGTGCGCGCCGGCGACGAGCAGCTGACCTACGCCGAACTCGACCGCCGCTCGACGGCGCTGGCGGCCCGGCTCGCCGTGCTCGGCGCGGCGCCGGAGCGCCACGTGGCGCTGCTCGCCGAACGCACCGCCGGCATGCCCGTGGCGCTGCTCGCCGTGCTCAAGACGGGCGCGGGCTACGTGCCGCTCGACCCGCGGCATCCCGCCGAGCGCATCGCCCAGGTCCTCGGCGACGTCCGCCCGGTCTGCGTCCTGAGCGACGGCATCCACGAGACGGCCCTGCCGGCCGGGCTCCCCGTCGTGAACCCCGGCGGCGACGGGGCCGAAGACGCCGCGGGCGCCTCGGAGTTCACGCCCCTCGTGCCCGACCCCGCCCAGACGGCCTACACCATCCACACCTCCGGCTCGACCGGACGCCCCAAGGGCGTGGCCGTACCGCACCTGGCGCTGGCCAACTTCCTCGCCGACATGCGCGAACGCGTGCCCATGGGGCCCGGGGACCGTCTCCTGGCCGTCACCACCGTCTCCTTCGACATCGCCGCGCTGGAGCTCTTCCTGCCCCTGATCACCGGCGCCACCGTCGTCCTCGCCGACCAGGACACCGTCCTGGACCCGGAGGCCCTCGCGGAGGCCGTCACCTCCTCGGGCGCCACCGTCATGCAGGCGACGCCGACGCTGTGGCGCACCCTCGTCCCCGGCCACGCCGGCGCCCTGCGGGGACTGCGCGTCCTCACCGGCGGCGAACCCCTGCCGGACGACCTCGCGGCCGACCTGACCGGCACCGCCGCCGAGGTCCTCAACCTCTACGGGCCCACCGAGACGACCATCTGGTCCACGGCTGCCCCGCTGCTCCCCGGCGACCCGGTCACCATCGGCACACCCATGGCGAATACGCGGGTGTATGTGCTGGATGGTGGTCTGCGTCCGGTGCCGGTGGGTGTGCGGGGTGATCTGTATGTGGGGGGTGCGGGTCTGGCGCGTGGTTATGCGGGTCGTGCGGGTTTGACGGGTGAGCGTTTTGTGGCTGATCCGTTCGGTGGTCCGGGGGAGCGGATGTATCGGACGGGGGATGTGGCTGCGTGGCGTGGTGACGGGGTGCTGGAGTTCGCGGGGCGTACGGACGGGCAGGTGAAGATCCGTGGTTTCCGGGTGGAGACCGCCGAGATCGAAGCCGCCCTGGCCCGCCATCCGGAACTCGCGGAGGCGACCGTCACGGTGCGCGAGGAGCGCCCCGGCGACAGGGAGCTCGTCGCCTACGTCGTCCCCGCCGACGGATCGGGGCCCTCCGCCCGCGACCTGCCCACCGAGACGGAACAGGTCCAGGAATGGCACGGCATCTACGAGGACCTCTACCGGGAGCGTAGCGAGGACCCCTACGCCGGCTGGAACAGCAGCTTCGACGGTGTGGCGATTCCGTTCGGGGAGATGGAGGAGTGGCGGGCGGGCGCGGTGGAGCGGATCGCGGCGCTGGGTCCGGGGCGGGTGCTGGAGCTCGGTGTGGGTAACGGGTTGTTGCTGCGTGAGCTGGCGGGGCGTTCGGAGTGTTATTGGGGTACGGACTTGTCGGCGGCGGCTGTCGAGGGGTTGCGTGAGGCGGTCAAGGGTCAACCGTGGGCTGATCGTGTGGAGTTGAGGGTGGGTTCGGCTCTGGAGACGGAGTCGTTGCCGGAGGGGTATTTCGACACGGTTGTTCTGAACTCGGTGGTGCAGTACTTCCCCGGTGCCCGGTACGCGGTGGAGGTGCTGCGCAACGCCGCGCGGCTGCTCGCCCCCGGTGGGCGCATCTTCGTCGGCGACGTACGCGACCTGCGCCACCACCGCGTCCTGCGCACCGCCGTCGAGCTGGAGCGCGCCTCCCGCGCCGGCGGCGCCGCCGACGCGGCGAGCGTCCGCGCCGCCGTCGAGCGCAGCATCCTGCAGGAGAAGGAACTCCTCTTCAGCCCGGCCTTCTTCACGGCGCTGCGGGACGACGTACCCGCCCTCGACGCCGTCGACATCCGCGTGAAGCGGGCCGTGCACCACAACGAACTCAGCCGTCACCGCTACGACGTCGTCCTGCACAGCGCGACGGAGCACACCCCGCGCGCCGCCGACGTGCCCGCCCTCGCCTGGGGCAGCGACGTCGACAGCACCGACGGCCTCGCCGGACTCCTGGAGGCGGGCACGGCGCTGCGCGTCACCGGTCTGCCCAACGCACGCCTCGCGGGCGAGACCGCCGCGGCGGACCTGCTCGCCGGCGGCGCGGATCCCGGTCAGGCCCACGCGGCGCTCTCGGCGACCGCCGGCGCGGGCGTCCCCGACCCCGCCGACCTCGCGGAACTCGCCGAACGCAGCGGCCACCACCTGGCCCTCGGCTGGTCCGCCACCGGTCCCGAGGCCGGTCTCGACGCCGTCTTCACCCCCCGCTCCACGGAACCGGCACCCGTCTTCGCCGACCTGTGCCCGGGGGCGCCGGACGGTACCTCCGGGACGCCGGTGCCGCGGCCGGCCGCCGCAGGGCTGACCAACGATCCCCTGAGCAGCGCCGGCGACCCGGCTCTGGCGCAGGAACTCCGCCCGTACCTGCGCGAACGCCTCCCCGAGTACATGGTGCCCGCCACGCTCACCGTCCTGGAGGAACTGCCGCGCACCGCGAACGGCAAGCTGGACCGCCGCTCGCTGCCGGACGCCGCGCCGCTGTCCGGGGCGGGCCGTGCCGCCCGCACGCCGCAGGAGGAGATCATGTGCTCCCTCTTCGCGGACGTACTCGGCCTCACCCAGGCGGGCCCCACCGACGACTTCTTCGACCTCGGCGGGCACTCGCTGCTCGGGACCCGGCTGGTCAACCGCATCCGCTCGACCCTCGGCGTCGACCTGCCCATCCGCCGGCTCTTCCAGCACCCCACCCCGGCAGGGCTCGCGGCGCTCCTCAGCGGAGCCGGCGAGGCGGAGCGCACGGCGCTGCGTCCGGCCGAACGTCCCGCGGAGATACCGCTGTCCTTCGCCCAGAGCAGGCTGTGGTTCATCAACCAGATGGAGGGGCCCAGCCCCACGTACCACATCCCCCTCGGCCTGCGGATCACCGGCGCCCTCGACCAGGACGCCCTGCGCGAGGCCGTGAACGACGTCGTCGCCCGGCACGAGAGCCTGCGCACCGTCTTCCCCGAGACCGACGGCCGCCCGTCGCAGCGCATCCTCGACCCCGCGCCGCCGTGCGCGCTCCGCGTCACCGACGTCGCCCCCGACGGCCTCGACGAGGCCATCGCCCAGTCCGTCCGCATCCCCTTCGATTTGGGGGTGGAGTTGCCGTTGCGTGCTGAGTTGTTCGTGTTGGGTGCGGAGCGGTTCGTGTTGTTGTTGACGTTGCATCACATTGCGGGTGATGGGTGGTCGTTGGGTCCGTTGGGGCGGGATCTGGCGGTGGCGTATGAGGCGCGGTGTTCGGGTGGTGTGCCGGGGTGGGGTGCGTTGCCTGTGCAGTATGCGGATTATGCGTTGTGGCAGCGGGAGTTGTTGGGGGAGGAGTCTGACGGCGGTAGTGAGATGGCGCGTCAGTTGGGTTTTTGGCGTGGGTGTCTTGCGGGGTTGCCGGATCAGTTGGAGATTCCGGCGGATCGTCCGCGTCCTGCGGTGTTCACGCATCGTGGGGGGAGTGTGGGTTTCCGGTTGGAGCCGGGGTTGCATCGTGGGTTGGTGGAGTTGGCGCGTGAGTCGTCGGCGACGTTGTTCATGGTGGTGC